>DKCU01000052.1 GCA_002451555.1 Candidatus Segatella albertsiae | reverse complement strand
GGAGTGAATGCCATCGTGAGAGGGTCAACCTTGTCGTTCTCGTTTTCTGGTAATTTCAGCAATGACTCGTCAATAGGCTTTGCATATCTGCCTTCTGCCGAGTTATAGACAAAACCTCCCCAGCCACGGTAGAGCATACCGAAGCCAAGATTATCGCTTTCCGCATAGAATCCAGCAAGGACATTCTCTGTTACAAGACCTGCCGCATCTTTCAGAATGGAAACAGAAGATGAAGTAACAACTTCGTCCGAAATTGTTGCAGGATAGCTGTATTCAAACCAAATGTTCTTTCCTGCGGTCGTTGCGAATCGCAGAGTATCGGCTTTCAAGATGCCATTCTCGATAATGAAAGACTTCTTGCCAACAAGCGCATCCTCTGTCTTGGCGGTCAAAGTAATCTGACCGTTGATAGAATTGTCTGAAAGGGTAAGTACTGGAGATACAACCATAATTGTATCAGTCGCAGTGGTCAAGTATGGCTTGCCCTCTGCTAAGGCATTTGCAAATGTCTTGTAGTGTGCAGGAACAGCTATTGTCTGTTCGATATTGGCAGAGTCCTTGTAAGTAACAGATGCTTGCCAACCGATATTCTTCCAATCAACATTTGAGGTTGATGAAATCTCAAAGCTGAAGTTGGTCAGCTTTTCTGTGTTCTCCAAACTGATGTTGAGAGAATCACCCTTGAATGCCTCATTAGCCTTCAATGTACGAGCAAAGACTGTCTTCTCGATATAGTTCGGATTGTCGTTTCCGTCACTGTCTTTCTTGTCGTTGCTGCCGATGATGCAGAGAACAACATCGTCGGTTGTTACAGGCTTGTGGAAGGCACTGTGAACTTCCACGCTTGAACCATTCTCCACATTGGCAGAGGTATTCACATCGTAGATGGCACCATCCGCAGGCTTGTACTCTGTTGAGGAAAGCCCATTAGGCAAAACATTTGATTCGCCAGCGTATGTAATGGCAGGCGACCAGTTCACCTTGTCAAAAGAACCATTGCTTGTTTCCTCGGAACCCGACTGCACACGGAAATAGATTCTGTCACCTCGCTTGACTGCAACAGCAGATACAGCAGCGGCATAAGAACTGCCGTCACCTTTTGCGATAGTCTTGTTCCAAAGCTCATTGCCACCTTTTTGAATGGCAACCCTCACACCGTCCGCTTTCTGGTATTCGTCAGCGTCATAATCTCCGGTCGGAGCGACAAGGCTCACTTGACCTGCCACACTGACAGTTCCAGCCTTTGGTGCTTGCCATAGACGCACGATGTCCTCCATAGGGGAGTTCTTGATGGATTCCGCCTGTTCATCCTCGCTAACTTCCATGACGGAAGTGTCAACCTTGCCACCATAGATGATAGGGCTTGGCGTGTCAGCACTGCTCAACGTAAATGTAGGCACGGCATTGCCTGTCTCGTCAAATTCCAAGTGGTTGAAATACACTTTTCCATTGGAAACGAGGTCAACAAGTCCGTCACCGTTGATGTCGCTGAAATACTGGGTGGTCTTAGTCTTGGTGGTAGATTTGTCCGTTCCGACAACGGCAGTCAGGACATTCCAGCCGACAACAGCATTTGCACCGAAAGTATTGGTCGAGCTTTTCACGGTTGAGAAACTGGTAATGCCTTTTACCTTGATAGGCTCACCATATACGACTTCTCCGTTGTCAGTCTTTACCTGTGGGCGATAATATACGGAACCACCAGACTTATACACCTTGTCAGGAAGTCCATCACCGTTCAAGTCAACAAGTGCGGAAAGTCCCTTGCTGGTATCGCTGGAGTAGCTGTATGAACCACCTATAGTGTTGCCTTTCCAAGGACTTCCATCCACGACACCTACACCTGCATAGAAGGAACCGCTTACAGAAGAACTGGTCGTTCCTCCAAGTGCAGTTGGCTTGTCACTGAAACGCTTGCTGACAACTTGCAGCGGATTGACGAAACCTGCATCAAGTCCGTCATCGTGCGTGTTCCACTTCTCGGAATTATCCTTGAACGGAACATATCCTTTTTCAGCCTGTACGTCATCATAGTAGTCGAAGTTCTGGAAAGCCACTTCCTTCCCATTGTTGTCATACTGTCTGACACCTGTGAGCATTTCCTTGTGGAATGCACCTTCATTGTAGTCAAAGGCATAGCTGCGCAATGTCTCGCCCTGGAAATTCACGGTCACTTTCTCCAACAATTTGTTGGAGGAGGCGAGGAATCCATAGCGGGCATTGTTGGTCTTTACCTGCTTTACCTTGTTGCCCTCAAAGAGCACAACAGTGTGCGGTTCCTGTCCCACATTACCAGCGTGAACCTCCTTCAGATATGCAGCCTTGGCTTTCAAACCGCCACGCACATCCTCGTCCACGATGTCATACACATATTCTATATAGTCACCGTGGAGTTCCTCCACACGTTTCAGTTTCCATTCGGCAATCACCTCACGGGTATTGCCTGAAACATCGGTAACATTGCCTTTTACAACCGCTCCGTCACCACCATAGGTATATTTGACACCCTGCTTGTCGGTAACCTCCCAATAATAATTGGCTGGACTGTCACCCTTGCGGATGATACGGCTGAAATCTCCACCTTGACGAGTGTAGAACTGGCGGTCAGCCTTTCTGTTCATCTTCTCGCCACGGTGGGCGACACCCATCTGTCCACTATCGTCCATCGTGGAGAGCATCGAGCCGGACAAAAGATAAGTTTCCGTCTCTTTCGACAGGTCATAACGAGGCACGCCCCATCGGGTGTCAAGCGTAATGCTTGGCACGCTGACGTTCCAACCCTCGCCGAGCCAACCGCTACCGCCCTCGCTGCTGTACTGCAAGCCAAGGCTTGGCTGCATGCCGTTTCGTGCCGGCGGCATCTCGAACGGATACTGCAAGTTGGCAGAGCCACGGTTGTTTGCGCTCGGAGGCGCAATGACATTTATCTTCGCCGTCGGGTCAGCCGCCTTGATGTCGTTCATCATTGTCGGGGCAAAGCCCTCCGTCTGCGGTGACTCCGGGGCTTGTATCACACCATTAATCATGTCGGTGAAATGGGTCGTCTTGGAAACGACACACTCCTCCTTCTTATCGACACGCACACGTTCCAATGCAACCCAATGCTTTTCGGCTGGGTCATAGTAATAGGTACGGATGTCGTCCTCGGTATAGCCACTTGGTATTCTCGTGCGGTCGTACTTTATCTTTACGGTAGCACCCTCGCCAGTGAAGTGTGTTCCGTGAGGGAGGAAACGGTAGCCCTGTCCTCCTGCCGTGACATTGATCATGGCAAAATCAAGCTCAGGAACGTTCTCCTCTCCGATGGAGTTCACGGAAAGGCTTCTGTTTCTGATAAGGTCTTTCTGAAGAACGACCAGTTTGCTACCTCCTACGGAGATACTGTCAGAGACACCCTTCTTGAAGAGTTTTCTCACGGCTGTCCCGTCCTTTGCCGAAAGGGACAGTGTGGCGGTGAGCAGCAAAGCCAATGCCCACGCCATCTTCTGTATATAATTCTTCATGTGTATCTTCCTTTAAGTTATTTTACTGAGATTTTCCTTGTATGCTCCCCATTCTCGGAAATTGCCTTTACGACATACACACCTGATGCAGGAACCTTGAAGTCGGCTTGCTTGACGCTTTCGCCTGTCATTTGGCGAGTAACCACAAGTTTGCCAGATACGTCAAACACCATCAACGTGGTTGCGACAGGTCTGTCCTGTGTGAGTTTCGCCTCATAGATGCCAGTCGTAGAACCGTCACCCTTGACCGAGAAATTCTCGTCATTGCTTAAATTTCCCATGTCATTCGACTGATTGGCTGAACCACCAACATGGTTCTCCTTGGCACGTGTTCCGTTAGGCAGACTTCCGTCACACTCACTGCCGACATAGACAGTCATTGTTGTCGTACATTTCTTCGGTGTCTCGATTTGCACGTTGCCCCTTGTGGTGAATGAAGTTACAGGGGCGCCGTTTACGGTAAGGTCGGTGATATGCGTCTCGCCCTTTCCATACTTGACGCAGAATCGCCACGCACGAAGTGACCAGACATATTCATGGTGTACGGTCTGTCCGTTCAACTTGTATGTGACCTGCATATTGCGGACTGTAACGCTGAGCACATCGCCCGGCTTGATGGTAACAAATTGTGTAAGGCTCGTATATCCACCAGTTATGATATGCGCCTTGTCGCCTCGCACATCGAAGCCATATTGGGTAATCTCATCTGTGAGGCTTGGTTCCAGTCCCACACGGTAGTTGGACTTGGTATCGTTCACTGTCCATGAGATGTCCCCCGACAGATATGTCTTGGTATCATGTGAGTATGAGGTGTAGAGTGCATTGCCTGTGGCATAAATCTCGTTGCCTCCACCTTGTGATACAGACAATGTATAGACACCAGGTGCAAGGTTCCCGATTCTGTGCGTGTCACTAAAGAATGTTCCGCTTACGATGGTCTCGCCTTGCACTTTTCCAGCAACGGTATCTACACTGAGCACATAGGAATAGACAGGTGTACCGATGTTTATGCCGATGTCGATGTAGCCGTCATTGTTTGGAACGCCATTCTCACAACTTGACGGTGTAGGTGTTGCATCAAAGGAAATGCCGTCATAATAGGCGAATGTGAAAACATCACTGCCGCTTCCGTCCGCATCCCAGAAGATATTTCTGAAAATGGTCTTGCCTCTCGTCATGTCTGGCTTAGAACATCTTATGTTGCTATTGCTGTTGATGTCGAAATCACCTTCACCGCTTGGGTCTATGAGCATCACGGTACGCTTGCGGCAATAGTCAGAGAACTCCTTGCTTGGCGTGAGGTCATAGCTCAACTCTGCCATATAACCGACATCACCAATGCCGCCAGTCCTCAAGCCTGTCAGATTCAAGACGGCTTCCGAGCCTTCCGTTCGGATGATGCCTACATTTGTATCTGTGTCAGTTGCATCCGAAAGGGACATGGTTCTTGCAGCACTTCCTGTTCCATCAACACGCAGATAGATGTTTTTGCCTTCCTTACGGATTGATATGTCAGTTCCGTCAACATCTGTGGCAATGTATGAATTTGATGCCGTTCCGTTGATGATAGGGTAAACCGCCCCTGCATTGGAGAATCGGAAACCGTACTTGCAGGTATTGCCGCCATTGCTTCCAAAGCCAACGTCAAAAGTCGGATGGCTTGTCGGACAGGTAAATTCCAATGCACCTCCACCTTCAACAAAGGCAGGTGTCGTGGCATAAGCCCCGGATACGGCTTCCTCCTGAATGATATTGTCAGTAAAGCCATTCTTGGATACCTCGAAGCCTTGTGCTGTCCATCTTGTTATTGTACTATCGGGCGTTGAAGGCACGTTGGTCTTTACCATCCATGTTCGTTTCATGACATGCCACAGGGAATCTGTCGGGGATGTATAGGTTGCAAGTGACGCATCATCATCGCCCCAAAACATAAAACCCTTGTCGGGCATCGGATTGCCATTTTCTCGTCCCATGACAAGCAGACGGGAAGCGGATGAAAGGTTGTAAGGGTTGGCATCTTGATAGGTGTCATTGTCTTGCAATGCCGCATAAGTCGGGCTTTCCTCATATGAGGTAGCGGAAAGCGGTTGTAAAAGACTTCCTGCAACATCGTTTCCTACAGCAGTCACACGATGATGGTAGGCTTGGTTCTCCGCCAAGTCCCAAATCAAGTTTCCTTCGCTGTCAAGATACGAGCCCTTGAGGGTGATGCCGTACTTCACAGCCAAGTAACTTTCCACCTTTCTGCGCTCATCAGGAGTCAATATTCTACTGAACACGATGAGTTCCGGCGCATATCCCCTAATGGAGTTATTGCCGAAAAGGGAGGTCGTATAATCCGTGTTCATGTTGCCAGAAGAGTAAGGTGTGCCCAACAAAATTGTGGAATTGGAGCTGTCTCCCCATAACGACGTTGACGGATTGTTTACCTTGAAATAGGAAACAACTCTCAGGGCACTTTCCTTAAAGCCATTCTCTGACAAAGAATCACTTGCTTGATAAAGCAAGTCTTCACCCGATGTCGAGCCATAGTCTAGTGGTTCAACTCCAGTGCCTCTTACAACTTTGTCCTTGCTGAGAATGGCACCGTCACCCTTGCGGCCGTCAAGGGCATAAAGAACCATGTCTTTGCCGAAGGATGCCAGTTCGGGGGCAAAGACACCGATGACGGTAGCCTGTGAGAGGTTGCCGTGTTTGAGCTTGGCACTCAGACTGCGAAATCCGTCTGCGAACCATAGGCTCGGATTGAAGTTGAAGTAATGGACTGAGCTTTTCGGAAGTGTAAGCTCCGACTTAACGCCCCGGCTGTCCAACAGCATCAGCTGTATGGAATCACCCGAGAAATCCTGCCAACGGTAATACCCTTGCAGGTCCGATGTCAAGGGTGCTGTCTTGAACCACAGTTCGCTTCCGCTGACTCCTCCCGGTGTTTGGGCGGAAGTCCCAAGAGCGAACCCTAACAGTAACAAAGAGGAAAATTTTCTCATGAGCTGTCATTTTTAAGTTCTGAGGTAATAGATGGTATGCATCCATAAATAGGAAGAAATTATGTTCGCAAATATACAAAAATAATCTAAACAAACAAATCTTTTATTAAAGAAATTTGCGAAATTGGTGATTTTTCTTTTTTCATTGCTCTATTTTATAGAAATCCTCTACATTTATTTTAAACAGCACTGTTACAACAGCACACGAAAGACAAAGTTAGAATCATCATCGGCAACAAGATCGTAACTGATATTCGGGTAAGCCTATCAAAATACACAAGGTTCGATTTTAGAGAATTTTGTAGGCAAGTATCTGATTTAACTCAAAATATTCTAATTTCCGTAAATTTCTCATTGTGAATCATTGTATATTTAGAAAAATGTCGTATCTTTGCTTCCAAATTGAGGCGTTCTTTGTATATCGTAAAATAAAGAAACGAATAGAAGTCTGCTCGTTTCCAGATTGCGACCTATAACGTATAAACAAACGTCTAACTTCTTGTTATTCTGATGAAGACAAGTTTAGAGAAAGTTAATGCAATAAAATTGTGACACGATGAAGAAACTTGTATTTTTGACTGGTGCCGGTATGTCGGTGGAAAGTGGTTTCAAGACTTTCCGCGGCAACGATGGCTTGTGGGAGAACTATCCTGTGGAGCAGATAGCCACCCATGAGGGATGGGAAGCAGATCCTACCCTAGTGACCAACTTCTACAATATGTTACGACATAAGCTTTATGCCGCCCAACCCAACGAGGGGCATAAACTTATCAAGGAACTGGAGAAAGACTTCGACGTGACGGTCATCACCCAAAACGTCGATAACCTGCATGAGAAGGCGGGTTCCAAGAATGTCATCCACCTACATGGCGAGCTCTCGAAGGTTTGCTCTTCCGACAACCCTTACGACTATCGCTACGTGAAGGAATTGCCCGAAGATGACTGCGAGGTAAAGCCTGGCACAAAAGCTGGAGACGGAAGTCTATTACGCCCTTTCATCGTCTTCTTCGGCGAGAATGTACCGATGATAGAACCTGCCGCAGAAGCCGTACAGCAAGCCGACATCTTCGTCATCATCGGAACTTCGCTCAACGTCTATCCTGCCGCAGGCTTGATTTCCTATACCAAGCCACATATCCCTATCTATCTGATAGACCCAGGTGCCGTCAGCACCAATGGTTATTACAAGATAGAACATATCATGAAGGGTGCTTCCGACGGAATGAAGGAACTTACAGAAATTCTATCATCGCACAACAACTGAAAGCCGAGCGCACAACAGTTGATGTGCAACCGCACAACAGCTGATGTGCGATTGCATATCAGCTGTTGTGCGGCTTAACATACTAGGTCTTCTGAAGATAACAACTAGTATCTCGGAAGACTTTTTATACTTGATGCCAAGACTTGTTATATATCATGCCATATACGATGTTATATACGAAGACTTGGTCTTATTGTTTATCTTTTTCCCATTCGAGCTTCGGCAACATTGACCACATAGTCGCCGAGTTTTTCACACTCTTGGATAACATCCATGTACATCGTTCCTATGCCGTATGCATAGAGGTGATTATCCACATCGTCTATGTTCTGGTTGCGCAACTGCGAACGATAGTTGTTGATTTCCGTCTCGATATTGAACGTACGATTCATATCAAGCGTCTGGCGGTCGTGGGTAAACATGAAGTTCATCTGCGTCAAAGCCTCATCGACCAACTTAAACATCTGGTGGATGTTCTCATGCTGCTTGTCAGTGAATTCCTCCTTGTTATCCACCTTGCGCTTGATGGTTCGGGCGATATTATAGCAACTATCACCGATGCTCTCTATCTCGGAAATCTCACGAAGCATGGCACGAATCTTTGCCTTGGTGTCATCGCTCAGATGGGCATCGCTCACCTGGTCGAGATACTTGGCAATCTCTATCTCCATGTTATCTGAGATACCCTCATATTTCACGATACGCTCATACAACTTGCCAAAGCCTTTCTCGTCTTTGGTTTCCAAGAGTTCCCGCACCATGCCGAACATACGCTGGATGCGTTCGCCAAAACTGCTTATCTCCTTCTGTGCCTCAAAGACAGAGAGCTCAGGAGTCTTCATGATGCCCGTTTGGATAAAGCGCAAGCGGAAGTCCTCGTCATCCTTGTCGGTCTTAGGCTTGATGAGCTTGCAAACTATCTTCTCTATCTGAGGAATAAACCAGATGAGCACGCCCGTGTTGCAGACATTGAAGCAGGTGTGGAACATCGCCAAGACGATAGGAAGCAGCGTCGCTTTCTGTGCCGTCGTCATGTTGCCATCAGGGTCGTAGCCGACAAACGAGCAAACCATATCCACAAACGGATAGAACAGGCAGAGCACCCATACCACACCAAACACGTTGAACACCAAGTGAGCCAAGGCTGCACGACGAGCCTGGGCGTTGGCACCCAAGGCGGCGAGGTTGGCGGTAGCGGTGGTTCCGATGTTCTCGCCCATCACCAAGGCTATGCCCAAGTAGATAGGAAGCACACCTGTGGAACAGAGCAAGATGGTTATCGCCATCACAGCAGCAGAACTCTGCACGATGCAGGTGATGACCGTACCTATCAAGAGGAAGATGATAATCGTGAGGTGACTCTTTGTATCAAAGGAACTGAAGAAGTCGATGACCGAAGGGTTATGCTCCAAGTCAAGGGCCTTTCCTGCGCCACTCAACAAGACGAGGGCGAAAAAGAGGAAAGCAATACCAAAGAGAAAGTCTCCGAAATAACGCCTCTTCTTGCTGTATATCAACATGATGCCCAAGAAAAAGGCTGGGAAGACGACAATCGTTAAATCGACATTATAGCCGAGCGACATAATCCATGCCGTGAGCGTAGTACCGATATTGGCACCCATGATAACCGAGATGGCCTGTGCCAAGGTAAGAAGTCCTGCGTTGACAAAGGAAACCGTCATCACAGTGGTGGCAGAGGAACTCTGCACGGCACAGGTAATGAAGGTACCCGTGAGCATACCCGTAAAACGATTGGTGGTCATCGCCCCTAGAATGTGTCGTAACTGAGATCCTGCCATCTTCTGCAAAGCCTCGCTCATCACCTTCATGCCATAGATAAGCAAGGCCAGAGAGCCCAGAATCTGAAAAAATATCACAAGATATTGACTTGTACTCATAAATGTTTCTGTTATACGGAAATAATTGTTACATTTCGTTTGCAAATTTAATAAGATTTCCGCATTTCTCGAAATATTTATGAAGGATAATGCAAGTTGTAACAGCATTGTAACATCTTTAGCAAGGAAAGATGCTTCAACAAGCACGATACTTGACTGAAAAGGCAAGGGGGGTGCCATAAGTCACATCCAATGCGCCCAGAAAGGGCAATCTGCTCCAAGCCCAGGGCGACTTCCTTGATGTAATCTTTACCCAGGGCGTTGCCCTGGGCTTGGTGCTTTTGGGCTTTCAGCCCGATTTATGACACACCCCCACATCTGCCATTCATTTGATGCAATCAACTTACGTTGAGCAAATTTATTCTTGTCTAAACATCAAGTAAGATGCTTTTCCTGTGCCACTCATGGATGGAGACACGTCTGTCTTCAACTCACCTGCGGAACCAACCATCGGGAACTGATAGACCTGATACCCTGTGGTCGTATTGGTGACAACCACGATATTGTTGAAACTTTCACCATTCTTATCTGTACCCGTAAAGTTCTTGATAAACGAGATGTTCTCGCCTTCGGCGAAAGTCTTCACAACCGTGTCCTCACTTGTAGTCACCTTGTGCATATAGAGTTTGTTATCTACGGCATAATAGATGACGGAAGCAGTCTGAGGAGAAGCAACAATCTTAGCTTGGTTCAAAGGACTGTCAGCCGCATACTCATAGAACTCTGCCTGATAGACATAAGGAGGGAAGGTAGAGACATCCGCCACATAATACTTGCCATCCTCACCACACTTTCCTACGACATAAAATTCCGCAGAAAAGCCACCAATATGTGGAACGACCGCAGATACTTGCATATCTTTATCCTTGAAATCCGTAAAGTCACTGCCAAAGAAAGTCTGGGCATTTGACACCTCTCCATCCGTACTACAGTTTACAATCATCTGGTTCTTCATATCATAAGCAAACTCGCCGAAGTAGCCTAGCACTAATGTTGGGTATAGCTCATAGTCGCCTGCTCCTTGGTATCCCCACTTACCTATCTCTGAGCCCATTGTATGAACTTTACCATTGTTGATCAAATAGCAGTAGTCTGTAGTGTATCCTTGATCACGCAAAGAAGAGTCTATAAAGAGATGGCTGAAGTTGATGTTAGATGGAGTCTCGTAGAATTCCTGCTGCAAGTTCTTCAACAAGCTGAAATCACTACCATTCAAGGTAATGAAGTCTTGACTTGACATGATGTGAAAAGCAGAGAGTCCCGTCTCCTTGGTAACCTTGCCATCAGCACCTTCCTCCTCATGACTATAGGAAGCATCGAGAAAAACCATCCCGACAGGAGAACCCTTCATAGGTTCCATTCCCAGGGAAGATGTCAAGAAATCATTGACTGTTTTCTTGCCCTCAAGAGAATAGTAATCGAAATCGGTGCCACCCGAGATCTCCTTCATGACATACCAACCACTCGTAATATCAGTAGCTGTCACAGTAAGAGGAGCCTCAACGGAACGAAAGACACCATTCGACTTATTGGTCACCTGATAATATAAGGTATATTTACCCTCCTTCAGGTTGATAGGTACATTCAGCTCACGCTCTTGCGACAAGGTGTCCTTCTTCACATTGTAGGAACCGCTCGAAAGGGTGTACCAAAGGTAAGAGAAGTTGTCTCCCTCTCCACCTTTCATCTGAGGCTCTATCTTCAATACCTCATTGGCCTTGACGGTAGCACCTTCCAAGGAACCTAGGACAACACCAGCGGCATCATCCTCGGAAATATAGTCGTAGTTACCCTTGTCCTCATAGCAACTGGCAAACAGCCCCAACGCCATCGACAAGCAGAGCAACCCTTTTGTTATTCTTTTGTTTGTCATAATCTTCTAAACTTTAAGTTATTATCCATATTTTATGAACGCTCTGGACTTACTAATGCACAGAGGCTATTCCCAAATATAAGGATTCTCAAATTCTACTAACGTGCCATCTGCTTCTTGCAATGGTTGGTCGTGGGTGGAATTATACTCAAACATCTTGGACTTCAACTTGCCATTCAGATAGATGAGATAATCATAATCATCCGGCACTTGGTCGAAGTTGGTAATGCCCGTGACATCTATGATGAAACGCATCTTGACCGTACCCCAACTAGAGCCGAAGGCATAATACCAGTCTTTCCAATTGGTAGGTTTCATCGCCTGAGAAGAGAAAGAGACGACTGTACTGTCCCTCTCGACCACACCATGGCTGAAATTCTCGTTAGGACGTATGCCTATCTTCAACTTCACGGTCTGTGTGTCCAAGCTATTGTCCTTCAACAAGACGATAGGCAATTTCACTTCGCTCTTGCCGGCAGGAATCACCATCGCTTGCTTCATCTCGTCGGTGTCGAAACCCAGGTAATGTACACCAGCCTGGGCGGCATCAGCCTCGCCAGCGTTCTCCTGATAAAGCGTAAAGGTTCTATTCACGTCAGAGACAGGTCCCATCGCATGTACCGTAATATCGACCGAACTTCTATCTCCAGCGTCTTCTGCATAGAAGAACGAGAAGTTGATGTCATCATTCGCGAAATACAAGGCTGGTTGCCCCTCGTATGCCATTGGCTCGTTTTCCGAGCAGGAAGCCAAGGTCAAGATACCCAAGGCTGCCATGACAATAAATATATATTTCTTCATGTTTAAAACTTCATTTTTGATTGAAACATAACTTTTTGAGAGTTGTAAGATTACTCGTACATGGACTGGCTCTTTGGCTTAGGTAGTTGATAAGCTCCTGCTGGAACCGTATAGCTCGTAGGCCAAGAATAAGCGGAATAGTTATGCTTCTTGTAGAAGAAGAACATCTGTCCCTCGCCCATGAACTCTTTGCGCCATTCCTTCTCCATGCGAGAGGTGACTGCCGACTCGCTGGTCAATGTCTCGTCGAGCGAAGCATCCAATCCACGAGCAAGTCGCCATGTGGCAAAGTATGGTTTCATCTCGCTCAACGAAGCATCCTCAAACAAGATGAAGTACATCTCGCTCAGGCGCATCACAGGTACTGTATTGTAACCATACCAAGAACCATTATAAGTATATTTGAGGAAATGATACTCCGACACTGTAGCATTGTCTGCCATCTGAGTCTTCCAATAGCGACTTCCCTTGAAACGGATGTCATCTGGATAAAGCGTTGACTCGTAAGCCGTCTTCACGTAATCCTCCTTTTGGGTGAAGAGAGGATTTGCCTTGGAATAATAAGCCTGATAGATGTCATCCTGATAACTTGAGTTATAGACACCGTAGAGTTGTTCCATCTTCATGGTCAGGTTGGCATTGCTGTGAGCGGAATAGTAAGCCTCATCGCAGAGCGAGAACACCTGCTTGCCAGCCTTGTCCTTCGCCTCAATCACCTTCTTGGCGTATTCCACAGCCTTTTCCTTGTCACCTATCCAATAGTAATAGCGAGCCTTGGCTCCTATCACAGCCCAATAGTTGAAGTGAAGCTGACGATAGATTTCATTCTCACTCAAATCTACATCGGCATCAGCCGCATCGTCAGAACGGTCTGGATCGTCTGCACTTGCCTTGGTCTCTACGATAGGATCAGAAGTGGCAAGAAGGCTCTCCGCCTTGTCCAAGTCGGCAAGGATGTCGGCCTTGACGGCATCGTAAGACTCAGACTTCAACTTGGCTACGTCCGTCGTCAGTTCCTTGACGTATGGGATACACATCTTGGAACCATCGGCATCATCTGGCACAGGTCCATAGAATCTCAACAAGTCTAGGTGGAGGAAGGCACGCAAACCGTAAAGTTCTCCCTCCATCATCTGGCGTTGGTTGCCAGAGAATTTGACAGAAGAGCCTTGCAGATTGGTCAAGATATTGTTAATCTGCGCTATCGTATTATAGTAATTCGACCAAAGGTTATCCAAAGTGGTCTCCACATTGGAATTGGTATAGGCATTCTTTGCCAAATAGAAGGCAGAGGCATTGGTGCTCTCGGAAGGAGTTGCCCAAGTATGCGCCAAAAACTCTGGCACAAACATGGAAGCCTGCACACCATAAAGAGGCTTCTGTCCCAAGAGGATATATACGCCAGACATCGCGTTGCGATAACCTGACTCGGAAGAGAACAAGTCTCCTTCCCTCACTTCGGTCTTAGGGCTTACATCCAACCAATCGCTACAACTGGTCAGCGACGAGGCGGCTCCCAAGAGAAGCAACATTGAATATATTGTCTTTTTCATCATGTTCTGTTTTACATTAATAATCCTTTTAGAATCTCAAAGTCAAGGAGAAAGTATAAGTACGTGCGTATGGATAATCGGTACCACGCTCACGCTTGACACTTGAAACATACAACAAGTCCTCGGCATATCCTGCGATGGATACATACTCAAATGGCAAATGTACCTTCTTGAGCCAAGAGACTGGAAGGTCGTAACTCAGTGAAAGCGTGTTCAAACGCAAAGTATTCTCGTCCTCCACAAAACGACTTGTAGCATATGTGGTGGAGAAGTCATTGATAGCCTTGTATCGAGCATTTGGATTCTCTGGACTCCAACGGTCGTAGAGGGCACGCTTGTCACTGTTGTTGTAAGGATAGTTGTTCTCTATCTTGCTTGCCAAGGTGCTGTTGTATATCTGTCCACCGAAGCGATAGCTGAAAATGGCGCTCAGCTGCCATCCCTGATAACGCAAGCGAGTATTGAATGTACCCAAGAACTTTGGCTCATTGATACCACAAGCCACCTTGTCCTTGCTATCCCAAACATAAGTAAGCGAACCGTCTTTCTTCACATAGATTTCCTTGCCATTGCTTGGGTCGATACCTTGACTTCTGACAGCGAATATCGTATTGATGCTCTCACCCTCCTTGTACATGAAACTAGGATTTACATCCTCTTCGTTCTCCATCAAGGAGTTCAAATATTCTAGATAGTTGCTTATCTTCTTAATCTTATTGACATTGTGAATCATGGTTCCGCCAACAGACCAAATCAACTGCTTCTTGGTGTCACGGATAAGGTAGGCGTTGGCCCCCAACTCGAAGCCTCGGTTCTCCACCTGTCCCACGTTGCCCTTGAAACTGCTAAAACCGGCAGAAGTCGGCAGATTGACATCAGAGAGCAAATCATCGGTCAACTTGTTGTAATAATCGAAGTTCAACGCAAAACGATTCTTCATGAGCTCCAAATCAAGGCCCACGTTCCACTGCTTGGTCTTCTGCCACTTCAGCTCCGAGTTACCAATGCCCATCAACTTGACACCATACAAGCCATTGAAGTTATAGCCATCAATGCTCTTGTAGCTGGTGAGAGCCTGATAAGGAGAGAATGACTGCGAGCCGCTTGTACCATAGCTCAGGCGAAGACGAGCCACATTGATAAGATTGTTGCCTTTGAGGAACTTCTCGTTATGTATATTCCAACCAGCGCCCACACTGAAGAATGGGGCAAAACGATTGTCCTTACCAAACTGGGATGAACCTTCCGTCTTGAACGTACCATCCACGAAATATCGGTCGGCGTATGTATAGTTGAAGTTGCCCGTCACTCCCACACGGCGAACCGTACTTTCATAGCCATAAGGGGTAGTACCCTGTGCATATGCCGTGGCAGCCCCCAAAAAAGCCATGTTGCTATTGGTGATGCCCTCAGCCTGGAAAGAATAATCCTCATACTTGGTCTGCGCCAAGGTATAGCCCAAGCCCACATAGAGAGCATGCAAGTCGGCAAAGGTCTTGGAATAGTTGGCCGTGATGTTCAGTTCATACTGACTGTTCTCACCTGTGCCGTAAGTATAAGTTCCCTTACGTCCATAATCAGATATAGCATACTCATCAAAGGCGGTGTTCTCTGCTGGCACATAGACATCGCTTCTACTCTTCTCACTGGTTATGCCCAAGGAACCACGCATGAAGAAAGCATCGTTGAGATGCCACTCGATGGCAAAGTTATTGGTGATGGAGGTGTATTTACTCTCATTCTTCTGAGGCAACATCGCATTGTAGAGAGGATTATAAACTGTCACACCCGAGTTCAATCCCAAGGATGGATAAGACGTATTGCTCTCCAACTTCTTGACATAATTGCCATCCGAATCAAATGGTGTATAATAGGGATTTACAGAAGTATAATCACTGAACGAGCCATACGGCGAGTTCTTGGATGTGTTGCTGGAAATCTGGAGGTCGTTCTGGAATGTCAAGTTCTTGTACTTGTAAGACAAGAACACGCCACCCGTAAAGGTATTGCGGGCAGAACCCTTCATCGCACCATTGATATTGTTGTAAAGCAAATTTCCAGAATAACGGAACACATCGTCACCGCCCTCTACACGCAAGCTGTGCTTATGACCTACACCCGTATGGATAGGGTATTTGAGCCAATAAGTATCAATGCCTCGCGCTGCATTCATCATGCGGGCATTATAGAGATTGTCAAGACTCTGTTGCTTCTTGACATCATCCGTTGCCGTATAAAGACCTGCTAATTTCTCGTATTTTAATTTCTCATCGGCATTCATCAAGTTGTAGCCTGTGAGGTCTGGAGCCTCGACCGTCAGAGTTCCCTTATAAGTGACACGAAGACGACCGCTCTCTGGCTTCTTGGTAGTGATGACCACAACACCATTGGCACCACGAGTACCATAGAGAGCCGTTGCAGAAGCATCCTTCAAGAGAGTGATGCTCTCCACCTGATTTTCGTCCAAGTCGTTGAAACGCTCCAAGCTGACCTCGAAACCATCCATGATAAAGAGAGGAAGATTGCTCGACACCTTGTTGCTGGCATTGTTTTGCATACTCTTCACATCCGTGCTCAAGGCAGTGGAACCACGCATGGTGATGTCAGGCAACTTATTTGGGTCGCTACCTATCAAATCGTTGGTCACAATATTGAAACTAGGATCGACATTAGAGAGCGAAGACAAGAGATTGGAGTTACCAGCCAACTTCAAGTCCTTGGAAGTAACGGTCTTGGCAGAGCCCGTATAGGTCTCACGACGCTTATTGAACATACCCGTCACAACGACTTCCTTCAAGGAAGAAGCATCGTCCTTTAGTTTAATGACCAAGTTACGGAAGTCCTCCTGGCACTTGAACATATAATGCTCCGACTTCATGCCGATGTAGGAGAAATCGACATTTACGGCACGACCACGATTCAACTGGAGCACAAAGGTACCGTCGGTATTGGTCACCGTGGCAATCTTGCTGTTCTTGCCAGCCTGCACAGTCACGCCAGGCAGAGGCTCGCCATTCTCATCGACAACCTGACCTTGCAACACGACCGTCTTTCCCTCTCTTACATCGGAAGACAAGGAAACATTGGAAACCTGAGGAACCTTTTTAGAAATAGACACAAACTTGCCATTGATGGTAAAGTCCAAAGGAAGGTTGCCCAATACTTGCGACAAGGCTTTATGTACATCCTTGGAAGAAGGCGTAGCCTGTGCCTTGTAATTCTTCACGTCATCATAGGAATACATGATCCTGTACCCTGTGAGTTTCTCTACTCTCTTAAACGCATCCACCAATGATGTTTGCTCCTTCATCTTCGCCATCTGCTCCCCAGCCCAGTCATTGGCAAGCAGCGGTTGGTCACCAATCACTGCTGCCTGACTATAAACCAGAGAGAGAGGAGAGACAAATGACGAAATCATCGCCAATGCGGTCACTCTTGACTTAAAATCTCCCATAACATATTTATTTTTGGTTTGAACTATAGTTTAGATACATATCAAAAGTTTCCTTCATCATATCCACGGAGCGCAAGGTTCCGTTTGCATAACCTTTGTTTTCTCCCTTGTTATTGAAGAGCAAGAAACCAGGGAACGACTCTGCTATTTTATATTTTGTCGCAACAGCATCGCCTTGCTTGCTCTTGACATCCACAAACATACACAGAAAGTTCTTGTTGAGATAATCGGCAATGGCTGCATCATTGAAAGAATACTTCTCCACATAGTCCGACTTGTAGTCACCATCCGTGAAGAACACCATCAAGTTTTTCTTCTTAGCCTTGGCAGCCTTGATGCCTTTCTCCACATCCGTACCTGCCAAGAACTTCACCTCGGTCTTAGGGGTAGCCTTAGGAGAGGCCGTCAAGTTAGCTTGTCGCTCAGCCTTGGCCTTTGCTTCAGCCTCTTTTTGCATTCTTTCCATCATAATATATTTGTCTTCCTTTCCCAACAAGGCATCAGTCAAAGCCTTGGCAAATCCCTCTACACGATTGCTGCCTACAATTCGATTATACTCCGTACCATCAGGATTCAAAATGAGATAAGTAGGGAATGCCTTGACATTGAATTTTTCCACCAATTCCTTGGCATCGGCATCATGATCTACATCCACGGCATAGTTGACAAATGAATAGTTCATCAAGTTGCCCACACGTGTATCACGGAAGGTCGTCTTGTTCATCTGCATACAAGCATGACACCAAGTAGCCCAGAAATCTACGAGTACTCGTTTGTTCTCACGTTTCGCCTGTGCCAAGACATCTGCAAAGCGAACCTCGGAGCCCTTGATGAAATTCACCCCTTTGCCTTCGTCTATGATGGTATCTTTCTCAGCAGCCTGCTGTGCTTGTTTCTCTTGCTTGGTTTTTTGAGTATCCTCTTTAGATATTGGAGCCTCGCCTTTGAGGATGCGCTCGCATCGTTTTTGGAACTCGTCTTGCATCGCCATACCCTCAAAACGGTTCATCTCCTTGCCATCGGCATCAAAAAAGATAAAGGTAGGATAAGCCTTTACCTGGAAAGTCTTGTTGCGCTCTGGTCCCTCGCCATGTTCCATGTCAAGTTGCATACAAACAAAATGCTCGTTCATGAACTTGCCCAGGTTCTCGTCAGGGAAAACATTCTTGGCCATATAGCGGCATGGACCACACCAAAGGGTGTAGCAATCCACCATCAGCTTTTTGTTTTCCTTCTTGGCCTTTGCCAAAGCTTCGGCAAAAGTGCCTTTGAAAAACTCAGTACCCTTGGCATTGTCTGCCACCTGGGCTTGCTGTACTTGTGGCATTACGATAGCCGAAGAAGCCATCGGCATCATCAGCATACTTGCCACGGTCAAAATCAAAAGTTTCTTGTTCATAACTCTTTGTCTGTTTTTATTGTTTTACTATAAAAGCGGACAAAGAGTAACTTCGGGCACCTAAAAAATTAAAATAATCCATATTTTCATAGGATTATTCTATCAAAATGGTATTATTATGCAGTTTTATCTTATTATTTGAAATATCGTTCAGCATTTTTATAGCTTCCTCGATTCCTTTTCTTCTATCATACATATAGCGCAGATGCGTATTCAGCAACGCTTCATCATGACAAACGACGTTCACATTATACCAACTGCCCAACTGGAGTACGATTTCTCGCAAAGAGGCATCATTGAAAAGCTGGATACCGTCCTTCCAACACGCCACATCATCCGTATCGACATGGCTCACCTTGATTTCACCTTTCTCGTTCATCATAGCATCCTCGCCGGGCACAATGACCTTGCTTGCAGACGGAGTGTCCTTCCCATGTGCCAAGCAAGATGTCACCTTGACGCTTCCTTCCACCAAGGTAACGTGCGGATGACTCAAGTCGGACGCATTTACGTTAAACTCCGTGCCCAACACACGAGTCTGCATATCCCCAGTCCTTACGATAAAAGGATGGCGTGCATCATGAGTTACCTTAAAATATCCCTCACCTTGCAATTCCACCTCACGATTCAGCCCATGAAAGGCCGTAGGATAAGTGAGGCGACTATTGGCATTGAGCCACACTTGCGTTCCATCTGCCAAGATCAGTTTCATATCCTTTCCCTCTGGCACAACTACAGTATGGTGCTCTAGTTTATCGGAAGAAGCCAAGGTCATCTCATGACTATTTATCACACGTTCATGATTCTCACCATCCAAGACCACGATTTCAGCAGACAGCTTCCTTGCCTCATAAAGCGCACCAGGAGTCACCTTTTCCATCCGTAAAGAAATCATGAATAGGATGAGAGCTATCGCTGCTACAGAACCCATAGCCATCCAGAATGTTCGAAGAGAGAAAAGATGCGCTTTTTGAATTTTAGGATTGGAGGTGGACGGTGCCTCAGCAGTAGGCATAGCCATACGAGCGGCAAGTTTTTTCCACTCCTCGCCCGTATCGGGAGCTTCCATCTTGTCTCTCATCAGAGCCTCTGTAACCAGCTGTTCCAGCAAACCATGCTCTACATCTTCCATCTCTATATTTTCAAGTTTCTTATCTGACATTTTCTATCTATTCCTTATTTATAAAGCGATTTATGAGGGATTAAAGGTACTCAGGAAGTCGTTTCTTTAACTTTTTTTGTTGGAGCTCAACTTCTCCCTGAAGAATTTCAATGCTTGCATCACATGTTTCTTGACAGCACTCTCACTGATACCAAACTCCTCAGCTACCTCACTATACTTTTTCCCATTCAAATAGTGAGCCTCCATGATA
This sequence comes from Candidatus Segatella albertsiae, assembly GCA_002451555.1. GTDB lineage: Bacteria > Bacteroidota > Bacteroidia > Bacteroidales > Bacteroidaceae > Prevotella > Prevotella albertsiae. The sequence goes on along the minus strand of DKCU01000052.1, from coordinate 3,410 downwards.
TCACGAGTTCGAGGAGACAGGTATTTCATCAACTTCAAGATTTGTCCCACCTGCTCCTCATGTTCCAAGAATGCCATGGAGTCCTCCACCCTTTCGGAAGTATAAGCTATATAATTGGAATAACGTTGGTGAACAGCTTGCTTACGGTAATAATCCGCACAACGATGCCTGACACTGACAAATAAGTAATTGCAAGCATCATTCTTTTGTAACTGAGAATTGTGAGTGAATAAGTATTCGAAACTATCGGACACGATATCCCTCGCAGCCTCCTCATCGTGAAGAAGACTGAGTGCCAAGTAATATATCTTCGAATAGTTCTCCTTAAAAAATCCCTCAAATTCCGTTGCTTGCATCTGTACTATAATTTCTCGAAATAATCTCTCTTCTCTTTTCGTCTGCAAACTTATGAAAAAAAATCGGAACAAATGTCCTTTTTGTTACATATTTAATAAAAAACGAAAAAAATATGGCAAGAATGTTTGAAATCTGCATTTTTTTTTGTTTCTTTGCATAAGGCAAGCTGCACTCGGCAATTTGAAAGCAAGCTTTCATTGTACTCGTTTGCATTGTCTTTGCATAAGGCAAGCTGCACTCGGCAATTTGAAAGCAAGCTTTCATTGCACTCGTTTGCATTGTCTTTGCCCTATAAAAAGAAACTATTAATCTTTAGAATTATGGGAAAAGGTAAAAAAGGTGGCAAAAGAATGAACAAGGCGCAACTCACTGAGATGCTCCAAGAGTTCTTTGCCGAAAGGGCGGGCGAAACGCTCAGCTTCAAAGAGATATTCCGTTCCCTCCATCTCACCACGCATCCGCTCAAGATGCTGGCTATCGACATCATGGAGGAAATGGCATGGGATGACTACTTGGCTAAAGTAAGTGATAACTCATACCGACTCAACCAAAGTGTACAGGTCATGGAGGGTAAGTTCGTGCGCAAGAATAACGGCAAGAACTCTGTTATTCCTGACAACAGCGAGACACCTATCTTTGTATCAGAACGCAACTCAATGGGTGCGCTCAATGGAGACCGAGTAGAATTCACCTTCCTCGCTCGTCGCAAGAACCACATCAAGGAAGCACAGGTCAACAAGATTTTGGAACGTGCCAAGGATACCTTCGTGGGCAGACTGAAGGTCGATAAGGATATTGCTTACTTGGTTACTCCAAGTGATGTATTCGCCCACAACATCATCATTCCTCGCCGCAAGTTGAAGGGTGGAAAAACCGACGACAAGGCGGTGGTGAAAATCATCGAGTGGCCTGATGGAGAAAACAAGAGTCCTATCGGCGAGGTGGTAGATGTACTCGGCCAAAAGGGCGACAACGATGTGGAGATGAACTCCATCCTCGCTCAATATGGTTTGCCTTACAAATATCCTAAGAATGTGGAGGATGCCGCCAACAAGATTACGGGTGAAATCACAGAACAAGACTATAAGGAACGCGAGGATTTCCGCAAGGTATTCACCTGCACCATCGACCCGAAGGATGCCAAGGACTTCGACGATGCCTTAAGTATCCAAAAATTGGAAAACGGCAATTGGCAGGTGGGCGTACACATCGCCGATGTTTCTCACTATGTGACCGAGGGAAGCGTCATCGACAAGGAAGCCGTGAAGCGTGCCACATCTGTCTATCTGGTAGATCGCACGATTCCGATGTTGCCAGAACGTCTCTGCAACTACATCTGTTCTCTGCGACCTAACGAGGAAAAATTGGCTTATAGCGTCATCTTCGAACTCGACAACAACGCAGAAGTTAAGAACTACCGCATCGTGCACACTGTTATCGAAAGTGATCGTCGCTATAAATACGAAGAGGTACAAGAGTTATTGGAGGCTAATGGCGTGATAGATGGAACGGGGACACCAGCTCCAGCAGAAACTCCCGACCATCCTTACCAAGGCGAGAATGCACTTCAGCTCATCACCCTGGACCGTCTCGCCAAGAAACTGCGTGCGGCAAGATTCAAGAATGGTTCGGTGAAATTCGACCGTGAGGAGTTGCACTTCGATGTAGATGAGAAGGGCAAGCCTATCCGTTGCTATTACAAACGCTCCAAGGATGCCAACAAACTCGTGGAGGAATTCATGCTCCTCGCCAACCGTACGGTGGCTGAAAGCATCGGCAAGGTGAAGAAAGGCAAGAAGCCTAAGACCTTGCCTTATCGTATCCACGACAATCCTGACCCACAGAAGTTGGAGACCCTGCGTGAGTTTGTGGTCAAGTTCGGGTACAAGATGAAGACCGAAGGCACCAAGGGAGCTACGGCCAAGAGCTTGAACAAGTTGATGTCAGACTGCGATGGCAAGCCTGAGAGCAACCTCATCCAAATGGTGGCACTCCGTGCGATGATGAAGGCAAAATATTCCGTCCACAACATCGGTCACTTCGGCTTGGCTTTCGAGTACTACACTCACTTCACTTCTCCTATCCGTCGTTACCCTGACACGATGGTACACCGCTTGCTCACAAAGTATGCTGCTGGTGGCAGAAGTGCCAACGAGAAACATTACGAGGAACTTTGCGAGCATTGCTCCGACATGGAACAGATTGCCCAAAACGCAGAACGAGACAGCATCAAGTATAAAATGGTGGAGTTCATGGGCGATAAGCTCGGCGAGGAATTCGACGCCCATATCAGTGGCATCACGTCTTACGGCATCTACGCCACCATCGACGACAACCATTGCGAGGGCATGATTCCTATGCGTGATATCGCTGACGACTACTACGACTTCGACGAGAAGAACTTCTGTCTCATCGGTCGCCGCCATCACAACAAATACTCTCTCGGCGATGCTATCCGCATCAAGGTAGCGCAAGCCAACTTGGAGAAGAAACAACTCGACTTCACACTTGCTGGCGATTTCGCTCCGGTACGAAAGGACAAATCGGCAGGAGCTACAGACATGGCAGAAAAGAAGAAAAAAGGTAGCAAGAGTAAGCAGAAGACTCGCAACCATAGAAAGCGTAAGTAAGAGCTTACGCTAAACAAAAATAAGATTTCTATAAACGCACAAAAGGATGAGGGCGTGTCATAAGTAAATGACAATGCTCTCATCCTTTTGTGCGTTTATACAGTCCCCCATAAGGACTTTATTTAACTGTAGGATCTAATATAATAAAGAGTTATTCTTCTTTCCCTCGATAATCGAATCTTTTAGTTCTTTCGATATCATAGAATCCCAAGTTTTTTTCTGTTCATTCTGGTATCGTTCATACGCTCTCTGCTTCAAAGTCGACCTAACTACAAGAAAGCCAGCAATAATCAGAAATATTAATACTAGCAATATCCAAGAATGTTTCTGCTTCATTAGTCTATATTCTAATGGGGTTAGCTATTTATGTTTAAACAAGATACAAAAAAGCCTCAGAAATTTTTCGAAATCTGAGGCTTCTCT
>DKCU01000121.1 GCA_002451555.1 Candidatus Segatella albertsiae | reverse complement strand
CCACAGATGCACTGTGAGGCTTGTGAGAACAAAATTAAGAATAACCTCCGTTTCGAGAAGGGCATCAAGAGCATCGAGACTTCCGTGCCTAACCAGACGGTGACGGTGAAGTACAATGCCGACAAGACCTCTCCCGAGAAACTCCAGAAGGGTTTCGAGAAGTTCGGTTACAAGGCTCGCATCTTGAAGGATGGCGAGAAAGTGGAAAAGAACACTGAGGAGAAGTGTGACTTGATGTAAAAATCCACTTAGTTTTAATCCCCCATTTTAAGAAATCAGCTTAAAATGGGGGATTTTTATTGTCTGATATTTCAATCTTTCCGATAGAACTTATTTTGCTATCCCCCAAGTAATCTTCTTCTCATCCCATTTGTCCTTTGGCTGCAAAGGCTCGTCGGGATAACCGATGATAATGCCATTCAGAGGAATCAAGTTGGCTGGCAACTTCAAAGTCCTTGAGATGCCCATCACCTTCTTTTGGATAGGATAGATGGTGGTCCAGCAAGCTCCAAGTCCCATGGCATGAGCTGCCAGAAGAATGTTTTCAGATACAGCCGAAAGGTCTTGTATCCAGAGCTCCTTGCCCTGTCCCTCTGCCATGCGAGTCGTGTCGGCGCAAACAAAGATGAAGAGAGGAGTCTTCTTGATGTCCTCGGCATGATACTTATTGGATGCCGCATATTGCTCTATGTCTTTCTTGTCCTTCAGAACCACGAAATGCCAAGGTTGCATATCGCCAGACGTAGGCGAAGCCATACCGGCACGAAGCAATGCTTCTATCTTGGCATCCTCCACGGGTTGCTGCTTAAACTTTCTTACGCTGGTTCGGGTCATGATGTTCTGCATCACGGCCTTGGCAACATCATCGCCTTTCACGGCTTCTTCCATCTTGCCAGGAAGAGTGCTCTTTGCATTTACTGCTGTTTGTGCATTTGCCGAAGCAAAGCTTGCGGCTGCTATCGCAGCCACAAGCAAAGTCTTAAGTTTACACATACACTTGAAAAAATACATTATAATTATTGTTTAAGAATTGTTATAGCCTTGAGCAAGTCGCCACTGCCAAATGTCATGAAGGCAGTTGCTACACCTGTAGTTGCATCAATCTTGTAGATGATAGGAACTACAGAAGAAGAGGCTGCATCGGCACGAGTGATGTATGAAGATACTGCCTTGTCAGCAGACTTGGCACCGTGGTTCCAACTATCACCTGAGCCAGAGCCACTACCAGAACCGCCGCTGAAGCTGGTCGAAGCAGCCACTGGCAAGTAGTAAGCACCCGCATAGCCATCACCCCAACCGAATGATACGGTAGAGGCATCAGGAAGACCAGTAACCCAAGTCAAGCTCTTGGCTTCCATATCTACCACTGCCATCTTGCCTGACGCATCCATATTGCCATACTTCTCCTTGTCGAGATAGAACTCCAAGAGGAACTTGCTGCCACTGATGTGGAATGCCTTGCGGAAACGATAGCCGTTGGATGCTGAGAGAATGTCGAACTTATAGTTCTTGTCGAATTCAGTCTCGCCCTTGTTGATGCGAAGCGCACCTACCTTGCTATCCGTTGCGCTGGAACCAGAGAATACGTAGATGTTGCCCTTGTCATCGGTACCACTCTGGGTGTATCTAACAGAACGCTGGGCACCTACCGATGTACCGATTCTATTATCGTAGATCATCTTCTTGATATTCAGAGAATAGTCGCAGATAGCCACTACAGCAGAGTCGCGATTGCTATAGTTCAAGACCATAGCCACCTGGTTGTTGCCCATATCCACGATGTTGGAGATATTCGGGTTCACCTCGTCGATGGCATAGTCGGTCAAGCCAACGGCGATGTTGTTGCCTGCACCACTGTTGTCGATGACCATGGCGTATGGGTTGCTTATCTGAGCTGCATAAGAATAAGTACCGAAAGTACCTGTGTTACCGAAGGATGAAACCTTGACAGGAGAAGCCAACTCCACCAATTTGCCATTCTCTACCTTATAGCTACGCAGACCAGCCTGCGAGCTTCCGATACCATCGGCAGAAGCACCACGAGCATAGATATAACCTGTGAAGACACCGCTTGTCTTATTGTAAGTAACCTGTGTGAAACTGTCAAAACTCTTCACGGCATCGCTTGCGCCATACACGCTCTCACCAGTCTTGGCTGTAGAGAGGTCATTATATACCTTCATATATACGCCACTAGTGAGGTCGGTGGTAGGGTCGCCAGAGGTTACCACGAAGCTAACCTCCTTAGGATCGATGACCTGAGAGCCACCGCCGTTGTTGTCGTCATCGTCCGAGCATGATGTGAAAGTCATGCAAGCTGTAAGCGCCATGAGCGCAGCTGAATAGAAAAACTTTTTCATTGTTCTTTCTTCTTTTTACGTTATTGAAATGAATACTTATTTTCTTGATGAATAGAGGGAGTTGATATTCCTATTAGAGGAGATCCCCAACTCTTAGTTGAGCTTTCCGAGTGTTCTGATTTCCGTTACACCTTTGATGGTGATACCCTTGGTTGCCACACCTGTCTCTGGATTGACAAGATAGATGCTGGCATCCTGACCAAACTGGGTGATAGGAAGATAGATGATTCCATCGGCGAACATCGGAACACCACCTGTCTCCGAACCCGATGTGATGAGGTTCTTAGCAGGGATGCCACTGAGCCAAGTGAACTTCTTGTTCTCCATATCCACGAGTGCGAACTGATGACCAGCCGTCATCGTGTTGATGGTCTTCTCATTGTAGATTTCGAGAAGGAACTTGCTGCCTGTCATGTGCCATACTCGGCGGAACTTATAGCCATCGGCTGGTGTCTGAAGGTCGAAGTAATAATCCTTGTCGAATTCCTCCGCTCCCTTCTTGATGCGGATGGCACCAGCCTTGCGAGTAGTCGCCGTATTAAAGGCATTGGAGAATACATATACCGTGCCATCATCTGCCTTGTGTACCTCGTGGAGCACCTGCGAGCGATATTGACCTGCCGCATAACTGATGCGGTCGTCACGATATACTTTGAGCACATTCAAGTCCTTATCCATCTTAGCCACCCAACTGCTATCGGGATATTTCACCTCGCCGATGCTGCTTCCGTCGCCTGTGCCCGTCTGATGGAAAGCCGACTGTACCATCGCCGTGAGGAAAGTTCCGTCGCCATTGTCGATGATGCTGGAGAAGGTTACCTGCTGACCATTGCCTGTGATGTCCTCCGTCCAGAGGGTCTTGGTATGGTCGAGTTTCACACCATCATTCGTGATATTCCAGAAGGCAAAGGTTGCGCCATCGTTACGCTTGCCATCCGACGACAACTGTCCACCTACGCTGGTGAGCAACTGACCATTGAAAAAGCCATAGTTGGAGAATCGTGTGTCGATACGGAACTCGCCGAGCTTGGAGAATGGGACATCATCTGAAGCCCAACGCAATCCATATCCCAAGCCAGCGAACTGTTGTTGATACACCATACCGATGGCATCGTGGTTGTTGAACACCCAAGTATATTCGGTCTGGGGCAATTCCATGATATTGTTCTTGACATCGAGATTGCCAGCAGTCAAACTGTTGGTCTGCATGATGTATTCTGTACCATTGTCTGTCTTCACGGCAATGAAGTAAGAACCCTTGCCATTCTGTACTGCCTCGCCAGAATCAGAGCCGCCCGATTCTGAGCCACCGCCCTGAGAACCACCGCCTTGCGTCGGGTCATCGATTGGTGAATCACTGCTGCTACTGCAGCTTGTCATGCCTATTGTCGCTGAAAAAAGGCACAAGAAGAGCCCTGTCACTGCCATTTTCGACAGTGATAAATAAGTCTTTTTCATTCTTAAAATGTATGTTATGAATTAATTATAATGTATGTCTAATATAATTCTATCTTACTGTTTATAAAACACATATCTAAACTTGATGCTAAAGTTGCGACCCGGCTTTTGCAAACTGTAGTTATCGTATAGCAAGGCATTGGTAAAGTTGTTTGCCTCCACCGATACATTGTACCTACCGCCCTGGATGGCATACACCAAGTTGGCGTCATGGCTCACCTGGTTAGGCACATAGAGCTTGGCACCCTCGCCAGCCCATGAGCGGAAGAATTTATGCACGTATCTCATGTTCCATCCGATGGTCAGACGATTAGCTTTTCCCAGCACATGCTTGAAAGTATAACTGGCATCGGCACCTCCGAAGGTGTAAGGAAGATTCGGTACTCGGTCGTTGTAAGTCACCGATTCCGCCCCGATGCTGTTGAGGCGTTCCTTGTTGCGAGTGTTCTGCATGGAGAAGTTGCCACCGATGCTTGCCACGTCCTTGTAATAATAATGTGCGCCGAAGTCCATTCCGAGACCCAATATTTTGCCATGGTTGGTGCTCACAGCCACACCCTTTTGTCCGATGGTACGGATGATGTAGTCCTGCACGTTGCGATAGTTCAATCCTGCGTCAAGACTGAGCGTATGCACGTCGTTCCATGTATGCTGATACCCCAAGTTCAGATTCACGTTGTCGCTCTTCTCTGGACGAAGGGTGGCATTGCCATCCTCGTAGTCACCATCGCCGAAAAGCTCTCGGTCGGTAGGCAAGCGATAGGTGCGCTCATAGGAGAGTTTCACCTGCAAGTCTTTGCCCAACAAGAAGTAAGTGCCAGCGGCTCCCCATCCCAAGGCATCGGTGCTACGCTCTTGCTCCTCATAGTCGGCACGCCCCGAAGTAGCTATGTTCACAGGTCCCTTGACAAGCGAATGGTAATACTTCAGGAAAGCCACCAAGTTCCAATGCTCATTGGGCAGGAACTTGTACGACAAGCCCAGCACGTTCTTCTGGTTGATGCGGCGCATAAAGGTTGATGCGATTTGCTGCACACTGTTTGCCGCGCTGTTGGTGGTGCGACGGCGATAGTGTGTATAAGTGTCGTTGAGTGTAAAGAAATGCTGGTCGCCAAGGTGGTAAGTCAAGTTGGCGACACCGGCGAAAGTATAGCCCTTGAACTCGGCGAGTGTAGGCACTCCCTCGCCCTGGTAAGCATTCTCCCGAAACTCTCCCGTCCAACTATAGGTACGGCTGAGCGTATCCACATTATTGGTCTTCACCATGTCGTACCGAGCCGACAATCGGAAGTTCAGACCAGGGATACCTATATTTCGCTTCTCGTAGAGCAGAGAGGGAGCCAAGCCTTGCGCCGTGCGATATTTGCCGCCAAACACGATTTTCATCAAGTTGGCATTCTGAATCTGTGCATATTCATGGGTATAATTCAAACCGAAGAGCAGTTTGTCTGCCCACTTCTTATCGACCACACCCACTTGTAGGATGACCGCCTCGTTGTGGTATCGGTCGTGGAATCGACGGAACCAAGCCTCGTCCTTGCTCACGGCATTGGTCTCAAGGTCAGTCCATTGCGTCTTCACCTTGTAGTCGTTGTCAGAATAGTTCTGGTAGGCATTGAGGCGAAGGGTGAGTCCCTGCTTACCCGTCCAGCCGAGAGAGAGATTGCTGCGATGGGTATTGAACGAGCCATAGCTATAGGTGGCATCCACGTAGGTATGAGGCGAGTGGTCGGTCACGATGTTGATGGCACCGCCCAGTGCGTCCCCGCCGAAATCGACAGGAACTACGCCCTTATACACCTCGATGCGGTTGGCGAAACTCGCCGGAATATTATTGATGCCAAAACTGGATGCCGCACCATCCATCGGCACGCCATCTATAAAGAGTTTCACATGTTTGCCCGTGAAACCATTCAGGTTGATGCTGACGCCAGAGCCCAATCCGCCATCCTCACGCACTTTCACGCCCGAAACACGGTCGAGCACATGCGCCAGGTCGAGGTTGGTGTTGCGCAAGCGTCTGGTGTCAACTGCCGTTACGTTGAATGCCGACGAGTTGACACGTTTTACTTGGTTTCCACGAACCACTACTTCGCCCAAGTGCTGGGTTTTCTTGAATTTGTCACCCTGATGTTGTGACTTTCTGTAATTGTTTGAGAGGGAGTCTGTGCTGTGCTGAGCGTATGCCACCAATGTCGTCATCAGTATGCATAGAGCCACCACGCCCCTACGTATATAGTTGCTTCTTATCATATCAAAGTTATTGCCGTTTGATGGGTAATAATTTGTGGTACCATAAGGAGTAATTGTACGTCGGGCCTAGCACATTCTTCAGGATATAAAAATACAATGAGGTTTCAGCCTTGAAGGTTGTGGCTTTCACCTTATTATATAATATAGCGATAGGAATGATATGGGCAATGACTGTTTCTCACTTATCCGTTGCTTTTATTCCATGCAGTTTCGGCTGAGAGCCAATGCGTTGTTGCTGCACCTGTACTCTCGGTCATTTTTGCGGGTGCAAAGGTACGGAGTTTCCTTGAATCTTGCAATACCTAAAAATGATGATATTTCCGATTATTTTCATTTGTTGTGGGATGGTAAACAATAAAAGAAGCAGATTTGTACGATGGTATCGAAAAAAGTCGAACTTTTGGGTGACTTATACTGATATAGATAGACACATTTATGGTCAATAAATTAAATGTGTCTATCTATATCAG
>DKCU01000100.1 GCA_002451555.1 Candidatus Segatella albertsiae | reverse complement strand
GCAGGAAAAAATTTTTCTCTGCCCAGGTAAAAATGAAAGTGGTACTAGGGGCGAAAATATATATTCTTTACAATCAGGATGTTTTGTCAATATAAATTCATAATTATTAGATAGGAATGTGCAAAAAAAAATGCAAGATTCTCTTGCAAAATCAAAATAAAAGTTTTACTTTTGCATCATAAAAAACATATCTTTCATCATATAAATTCAAACGTTCATGAATATCATTGTATCAAAAGAGATAGAATCAGTTTGTCCAACATTCGTTGGTGCCTGTGTGGAAGCACAAGTTGCCAACACAAACTACAACCAGGAACTTTGGGATGAAATCAACGAACTGGGCAACAAATACAAACAGGAATTAACCACAGAGTCTCTGAAAAGCTTGAGTGGCATAGCCGCCACCCGTAAGGTCTATCGTGCTTGCGGAAAAGACCCATCGCGATATCGTCCTGCCTCAGAGGCACTCATCCGCCGTATGTTGCAGGGAAAAAGCCTCTATCAGATAGATACCCTTGTAGATTTAATCAACTTAGCAAGCATCGCCTATGGTTATAGTATTGGTGGTTTTGACGCTGATAAGTTTCAGGGAGACACGCTTACTCTTGGAGTAGGCAAGGCTGGAGAACCATACGAAGGTATTGGCCGTGGCTCCATCAACATCGAAGGACTGCCTGTCTATCGAGATACCCAAGGTGGTGTGGGCACTCCTACAAGCGACAATGAACGAACAAAGATAGAATTGCAGACGACCCATCTCGTTGTACTCATCAATGGATATGATGGCAATGAGGAAAATGTCCGAGCCAATGCGGAATTTATCCAGACTTTGCTCAAAAAATACTGCAAGAGCGATGGAGGCTCTTATTTTATCTACAAATAAGAGACCATCGTCAAGTTCAACGACAAACATCTAAAATCGTGGTTTTCGTGGTAAGTCTGAAGGCTAAAGACTGTCCGCTCGATGTTTTTACCTTTATCGACAAGAACATGCCTCGCCGTGTGGTGTTTGTCTTGGAATATGCAGGAAGTTACAAGCTGTTGCTCAACTACAAGGAGCCAGCCGATGACGATGGCTCGACCTTCCGCATCATCAAGCTGCAAACCTTGCTCCAGCAAAAAGCCCACTATGCCGAGAGCCTTCAGAAAAAGATAAGAACAAAAAACAATTCAATCGCCAAATGGAATTGAATGGCGAGGCGAGGCAAATCAAAAGGGAATCACCATGGTCATACAAATATTCTGGAGCAATGTCAGCTCCATTTGCCCAAAAGATAGTATGATCCAACCCGAATTGAACAAACTTTTGTTTGTCCTCCAAATCCTTAAAAGCAGGATATTTCAAAAGAGGTTGTAAGTCAACCTTTTTCTTCACCCCATCATTGAATGTACAAAGAAGCGTATACACACCACCGCCCAAAGAAGTTCCTTGAAAAGGATTCTTTTCCAACGAATCTAAGAAATCATCATAATCTTTAGGAAACGACTTATACTTCTTAGCTAAGGCCTTTGCCCTTCGTTCAAATTCTGGAATATAATGAAACTCGACTTTCATACTATTTGAATAGTTTTCGAGCATCAGGAAGGTCTTTTCCAGCCTCTTCTGCTTCGTGAAGTTCCTTGAAAGCCCGTGTAAGGCTTTCTTTTACGATTAACTCTTGACGCACTGTCTCTGCATCCATTTTTTCTTTTAACAAACGTTGCGTAAAAGCATTACGTATTGCTTTTGGCTGACTTTTAAAAAGAGACCATAATGCATCGAGCGGACTAACTGATTGATTATCTATTGCTAATGTCGTCATACTTATCTTTTTTTTTAAATTCTAAGGCAAAATTACGCTAAATAAACGAAACAACCCAATATTTTCCTCAGAATTTGCAAAAAGCCCACTTTTTTCTTTGATTTCCAAGAAATTAGTAGTAAATTTGCAGCATCATAAATTCTCTAATAACGTATGGCTGAATCAGAAGAAACAAATACATCATTGAGATTGCCGAAACAGTAGTCATTGGAGCTTTAGATGCCTCCAGTTCTCTTGCCTCAATACTACGAAAAGATTGAAAGATAGCTCTTTCTATCTATCTTCCCATTAAAAGTACGCTTGATAGCATCCACTTGCTCATACAGCATCGGAATCTTATAGTTCTCCAAGTGCTGCTGCAAACCTTTGGCGATGGCCCTTTTATCTAGTTCATAGCCATCCGCCAATACCACCAAGAGCTTGAGCACCGTGCCTAACACCCGATGTTGCGCTGGAATGCAAATACAATCCTTGACCATTGGCAAGGACAGGGCGGTATCCTCTACCTCTGTCGGGGTAACCTTGTAGCCTCCCACGTTGATGACATCGCCAGCCCTACCCTCCAATCGCAAACGACCTTGCTCATCTATTCTTCCCAAATCGGCAGTATAGACCGTATCTTTTCGCAGCACGGAGGCGGTAAGTTGGGTATCACCGAGATAGCCACTCATCAAGGTCTTGCCTTGGCAAGCTACCCTGCCTGTTTTGCCTTCCGCAACCTCTCGGAATCCTCTCTCCTCATCTTCTTCGACAATAATTATCCCTGAATGCTTCATCGGCTTGCCCAAACATCCTGCCAAGCATTCCTCGTGGTTGAAATCATAAGTGGCGACGATACCTGTCTCGGTAGAAGCATAGGTGTTATAAAGCCGAGAATGAGGAAGGAGTTGGCAAAAGTGCTCCATGTCTGCTTGCGCCATCGGGGCTGCTCCCGTCTCGATAAACTCGATGCGGTCAGCATGCTGCGACAACCGTTCTGCCGAGAAAGCCATGAGCATTCGGAGACTGGCAGGAACCAGGAAGGAGGCAAAACTATGGTTCTTGCCAGCAGATTCGTCTGCCGTATCATCAGAACCATGAAGCAAGGGTTGCTCCATCGCCCGATACCAGGCATCCATGTCCTTGATGCCATCCAGCAAGACCATGGTTCCGCCTACCAATACCATGGGATAAATCTTGGAGAGACTGCCGATGTGGTTGAGTGGTCCACAGATAATAAAGGTCAAGTCGTGATGAAATCCTTGGGCTGCAATGAGGTTCTCGGCGTCGGCGATGATGGTAGCATGGGAAATGAGGACACCCTTCTGCTTGCCAGTGGTGCCCGTAGTGAAGAGGACATCAGCCGTACCTTCAGGTATAGTATCCAAGGAATCATTCTCAAAGGAAGAAGATACTTCGGAATCACCATACTTCTTTACCAACTGACAGAACTCTTGATACTGCTCCTCGGGAAGGTCTTTCTCCAAAGGCATGGCAATGCCACCAGCCACATGGATGGCGAAATATAGCACAAGCGTATCAATCTCACAGACGGCACGAAAAGCAACTAACTTGCCTTTCGACTCCATCTGCGCAGCACGCTGTTTAACCCTACTCCATAGTTCGCGATAAGTTACGCTTTCCTCACCACAAACCACAGCCGTTTTGTCGGGATAAAACTCAGCGTCTCGGCGCAAGTAATCCTCCAGTGTCTTCATCACTTGTTGCCCAACTTGTTTTCTACCATCGCCACGATGCTGTCGAGGCTTCGGAAGTTCTTAGGGGTTACATCCGACGACTCCAACTTGATCTTGTACTCGTCGGAAAGGAGCATCAGGATGGTGGTGATTCCGAGCGAGTCCAACTCATTGAACAAGAAGTCCGAATCCAAATCTACCAGAGGCAATGCCTCTTCCAATATCTTTCTAATTTTCTCTTTCATATTTATTACTATTTATTATTTCTACATTATTTACTATACCCTTCATGCTATACTTCATCAGCAAGCACTTCTCGGCATCAGCCTCAACAGCTATTACCTGAGCCTCCGGGTGCAACAAGGCAAACATCATCGCCTGCTCGCCATAACCTGCGTTTTCAACTACGACAGGTTGAGAGGCATCCTGATCGGCAATCCACTCCTGGTAATCATGGGTTCGTCTCAAGTTCCTCTTTACTGCACCGAACACCTCCACACCCTTGTAGCGATAACGGTCGAGTACCAAGTAGTGAAGGTATCGAGAGTCGTCCTTGGAATGATGGAAGAGATAAGTGAGCGAGAGCGGACGCAAGCGGTATTTCCCATTCTTGCTCACCAAATACTTGAAGATGAGCGGCGGGAAGACATACGCCATCAACACCACGGAGAACATGCCGGCAATGGTCACCTCAGCCAGCGAGTGCAAGGCAGGATGCTTGGCAATGATGAGCGTTCCGATGCCGATGAACATGATGAGCGCCGAGATGATGATGCTGTGCTTATAGGATGCCAACATCTTGCGGCGATAAGCATACTCATACATCGCTCCCTCGGCCATGAAGATGGTATAGTCGTCGCCCTGACCGAAGATAAAGGTGGCGAGAATGATGTTCACGATGTTAAACTCCATGCAACCTATCGCCATAATGCCCAATATCCAAAGCCAGCTCACCGCCATCGGGATGAACGAGAGAACAGCCAACTCGATGCTGCCCATCGAAAGCCAGAGGAAGAAGAAGACGATGAATCCACAGGCAAAACCGATATAGTTGAAGTCATTGGAGAGGTGGTTGGCGATGGCACTGTTCATAGAAGCCACATCGAAAGTATAACAACCGTCGTTACGCTTATCCGTCTTTGCCGACTTCGCCTTGGAAGGACTTGACAACAAATCCTCCACTCGCTTCACATTCTTCTCCTTGACCGACAACACATTGACCACATTATATCGCTTGCCCACACTATCCACACTGATGTTGCCAGCGAAGAGCGACTGGGTCAACGGGGCGAAATAGGCTATCTGCTGAGGCAGGTATCGCCTGGAGACAATAGCATAGAAGTCATCAAACGAGTCTGCGGCAAAGCCCTCTGCCTGCATCTTCTGTTGCAATTGAGGCTTCAAGGAATCGAAATGCTTCTTCCAAAAAGTATCCCAACGCTGAAGGCGACGCTGTTGCTCTGACCTAGAAATGATAAACTGGCTGCAAGTATTCACCTCATGTATCTCGCCCTTCGCCTTCATCTCCTGGAGCAGAGGCTGGAGGCGAAGACTCTTGTCGAGGGCTCCGTCCATCGTCGAATCGGTGGAGAGGGCATAAACCTTCTGGTAGTCGCCCCCCTGCATCATCGTTCGTTGGAAATACTCCATGATGGCTTTCTGCGAATCGGTCATATAGTTGATATGCGCCATATTGGAGTCGAACTTGGTATCGAGAGAAAAGTAGCCGAAAACGAGCGTCAAGATGAGAATCACCCACACAAAGACAGGTTTGTTCTCCAGCTTTATCTCACTCAACTTATCGAGAAAGTTTGCTTTCTTCCTCAAATTATCGTTGACAATGGAAAGGTTATCTGCCGCATCTACAGAAGTATCTTCTAGTTTACTTTGCGACTGCCTTACTTGAACCAAATGCGGCAAGTAGATGATAACGAAGAGAATAGTACCAACAAGGAGGAGCGAGCTAAAGAGTCCCAAGTCACGGAGTGCCACACTCTGCAAAGGTACCAAGGCAAGGAAAGCCCCCACCGTCGTGACATTGCCCACCACCAGTGGCATCACGATTTCTCTCAACGCCTTTCGCTTATCGGGAGTATGCCCCAAATGGGCGATGAAGTGCAACGGATAGTTGACAGCAATACCCACGATGACCGACGAAATGCCTATGACGATAATCGACACCTTGTCATGAACCAACGCCAAACCACCCATGGCAAAGAGCCATCCCCAACCGATGGAGAGGGCTATCAAGAGTAGGTTTCGAATGTTGCGGAACGTGAAGAGCAGCAGTGCCAAGATGAGCGCCACGGCGATGGACACCGCCAAGATGCTGTCGGTCTTGATTTGCGTGGCGTTGGTCACGGCGATGACCGGACCGCCAATAATGGTAACCTTGACTTCTCCCTTGCATTGGGCATTATGAGATTGAGTCTTGTTGTGCGCAGCCATCACCGAGTCGGCACATGCCTCCAACATTTTGGTAAGGCGGGCATTGTTTTCCGTCTCGCTGGCTCCGTAGGGCGAATCCATCATCACGATAGCTTGAACCGAATGCTGCATGTCAGGAGAGAAGATATGACCGTCATAAATCTCATACTTCAGACTGTTGTCCGAGCGTTGCAACTTCTGCACCACAGGGGTAAAGAGGTTAAGCGGGTCTCGCTGGATATTGTCAGACAGGAGTCCTCCTGCCGGGAACATCAGCATCTGCTTGTCGGCATCCAACTGACGAGAGATGTAGTCGGGTTGTGCCAAAAGACTGTCCATCCGGGCATAGTCGGCATCAGTAAGGAAGTAAGAAATGTTGTTGTAAACGAAATCCGTTACCTCCGTCATTTTCTCGATATCCACCTGCGCCATGAGATTCTTGATTTCATGGGCGGTATCAGCTTGCTCCACAAGCGAAGTAAACTCGTCGATGCTCGTCACCAGTTCATCGGCATAGGCAATAGCCTCAACGCTCGTCAGTTTATCCTTTGGGGAATCCCCCTCCTTGCCATGCTCGAAAATGGCAAAAATCTTGTTGGCCCCCGATATGTCCTGATACACCTTCATGGCGTTCTGGTGCTGCGCATCGAGAGGCAGGAAGTCGGCAATATCCTCCTTGTAGTTGAGACGCAATACCGACAGTATCAGCAATAGTGTGACAACCACAAAGGAGAGGATGCACACAGAGCGGTGCATCCTGAGATAGCCATATATTTTCAGAATCAAATCTGTCATCCTACTTATTATTTACGGGATTGGAATAGATGCCGAGAAAGATGTCCTTCAACTTCTCGATGTCGCACGTGTCATATCGGTCTAACTTATTGACACGCTGCATAAACTTCTCCTTTTGTTCATGTGTATATTCACCTTGGTACTTGGTGGTGCCATAGCGCAAGTCGTAGGCGATGTAGTTGTTGGGATAGAGCCGATAGGCAGTATTGATGCGACTATCCAAGAGCTGGGCAACAGCCTTGTGATACTCATTGTTGGTCATGCCTTCGAACTTCACCAACTCCACCTTGGAGATGGGATCACAGAGTTCGATGTGTACCCTGCCCTTAGGTTGTACCAATCCCGTAAGGATGCTATTGAGGTCTTCACCTGGCTTCTTGGTATATTTGGCAAACTGCGACTCGTAGAGTTCCAAGGTCTTCAGTATGTCGCACGACTCCCATTCGTAAGAGATGGAGACTGGCACGATGTGCAACTGGTCTATCGCCTTGATTTTATCCTCGGGACACGACATGCAGAACATCTTGATGATGCCCTGGTCGGTAGCGTCGTTGCCATTCTTGGTTCTGCCGTTGCGCTGTGCAATCCATGCTGACTGGTGCTTCTCGGTGATAACGAACCGAATGTAATCAGAGAGATGCTTCGAGCTGCGATAGAACTCCTTGATACTGCCTCCAGGACGTTCCACCTTGAACATCTTGTTGCTCTTGCCGATGTCTATGACCAACTGGTTCATCATCAAATTGGCACCGAAAGTAATCTCTGTAGTATCAAAGCCATGCGTCACCAAGAAATACTGCAACAAACTGGAGTCGAGCATGATGTCACGATGGTTGGACACATAGAGATACTGTTGGTCAGGGCTCAACTTATCCAGTCCCGAGCAAGAAAATTCGGTGATACTATTCTCTATCACCTGCTTATTGACCATACTCATGGTTTCCATCTGAAAATCACGCACCGTCTGATAACCCGCAATACGCTTTCTTACCTCTTCCAACGGCTCACCTGGATAAACGTAAGCCGCCAAGATAGGAAACGAGGAACTGTTGGCAATGCGCTGCATCGCCGCAGGAATCTCATCGGCATTATAGGGTCTGATATCGTCAAAATCTGTTATCTTCATTTCTCTACTTCATTATATATCTAAAACAACTTGCTTAACCACTCCAAGAATGTAGCTTTCCACTGTCGGCATTCTGCCGTTCCCTTGACCTCGGATGATCCAAAGCCATGACCACCCGTCTTGTACTGGATATAGCAATGAGGCACTTGATGGGCAGTGAGCGCCGAATCGAGGAGTTCCGAGTTATGGTATTTCACGATGGGATCGTCCTGGCAGTTGACCAAGAACACAGGTGGACAGTCATCGGGTACATGACGCTCCAATGAAAGGCTATCCCTCAAACGCTGGTCGTTCTTACGGCTATCGCCCAACAAGGCCCGGCGTGAACGCTTATGGACACAAGGCTCCGTCATCGTCACCACAGGATAAATGGGAGCGATAAAGGCTGGGCGTTCCTCCTTAGGCAACAACTCTGCCGCAGACACCACAAGATGACCTCCTGCCGAGAATCCCATCGCTCCAATGCTATCGGGATTGACGTGCCATTCCGCAGCATGTGTACGGACCAAGCGCAAGGCTTGGCGCAGGTCATTGATGGCATCAGGATGGCGAACACCTCGACGCACATATCGGTCGTGAGAGAAGAAAGCCCACCAACCCGCCGTTCGATACTTCAGTACGAAAGCAGAGATGCCATGTTGGTTGAGCCACTCAGCCACCTCAACGCCCTCATGCTGCATATCATGCCAGAAGTAGCTGCCACCAGGACAAACGATGACAGCCTTGTTGCCCTTAGCAATCGTGCCTAGCTTTTGCTCCTCGTTAGAGGGTAACAAATAGGCAGTCATCTCCACATGCTTCCTGGTAGTGGTGCCCTTCCATATATTCATCTTCTCTTGGGCTTGTCCTAACTGGCAAATTGCCATCAAGAGAAATACTAATAATATTCGTTTCTTCATCATAGTTGATTGATAACATAGTTTCTACCCAATATCGCTTCCGCCGTACTAATGGCTGTGAGCGGCACACCACAGAAGCCATGCAGGTTGTTGTTCTGCCCCGTGAGCAAAAGGTTATCGACCTTGGTTACCACAGGCACTTGCGAGAGTGCCATATTCTTATAGTCCTTGCGATAACCGCTGGCGGCTCCCTCCTTCACCCCATAGAAATCACGGATGGTGAGCGGAGATGAAGCATTCACTTGGTCGATGCAATCCCTAAAACCTGGGTGCATCTCCTCTATCTTGTCGAGTACCACTTGGGTCTTGACCTTCTTCCAAGCCTCATATTCCTCCCCTCGATGCCCCACGGTGGTATCTTCCCATCTTCTTACCTCGTCGAAGAGCATCGGAACGGTCACCAACGCCTTCTGGCTATAGGCTCCCTGCTGAGGCTCTGGCGGAGTCATGAAGAGAAAGCCCAACGGCCAATGGTCATGCTGCTCGCCAAAGGTCCATATCTCATCATATCGAGTCATGTAATATTCCGAATGGTTGATATAGGGAAAAGTATGGGGCTTCAACTTGATATAGAGCGAAAAGGCGGAGGTGGAATTGGGTATCTCCTCGAGCCGCTGGCGATAAGCCTTGGTAAACGCCTTCTCGGGCATCAACTTTAAGAGTGTGCAAGGGTGAAGGTCGGAGATATAATAGTCGCCTTGATACTCCTTGCCTTTTCGGGTTCGCACGAACTCGACATGCCTTTTTCCCTTTTGCGACGGAGCGGAATCGGCAGAAGCATTGCTCACCTCTATCCACTCCACGGCATCGCCTGTTATCACCTTGCCCCCATGCTGCTCGATGACTTGCATCAGAAGGTCGGCAAAATGGTAGCTACCTCCCACGAAGCGAGAAGCACCCATGATATAGAGCGTAGAGATGATGGCATGGATAAAAGCTGGGGTCTCATCCTTTCGACCTCCATAAAGCGGATTCATATATGCCACCACACTGCGCAACTTCTCATCTTGGATATACTTGGCGATGAAGGCATCCGCCGACATAAAGAAATCGTCGGAATGCACTCGGAAGGTATCGGTGAAAGGGCGAAGGTTGAATAAATCAGCCTCATCGGTAAGGGAGAAAATAGCCTCCACATAAGCCTGCAAACTAGCTCGCTCCTTTGGGAAATAAGCAGTCAGGGATTCGATGAAGCCCTCCCTACCCTTTCGAATGCGATAGGTGGTGTGGTCTTCTGCAAAATAAAGGCTATCCGTACAATCGTCGTCCACATCCCGCAGCTGCATCTTATCCAGAATGCCCAGATATTTGCAAAGGCGATAGATATTGCCACCGGGATACATGCCACCGATGACATGCATGCCAGTATCAAACTTCATGCCGAAACGCAGGAACGACTGTAGTCCGCCGCCAGCCGTAGCATTCTTTTCGAGCACCGTCACTTGCAAGCCTTCCTTTGCTAGGATAGCACCAGTAAACAGACCGCCCAGTCCGCCGCCTATGATGATTGCTGTCTTCATTTGTTTGCCTCACTTATTTGTTCATAGATTTTCTCAGCCGTCAGAAACTCGCTACAGGTAACAATAGTTCCCACCAACACTCCCAACATGCCATGCGAATTGATGTTCTGTCCTGTCAGATACAAGTTAGGCACCTTGGTGCGTTGCGCCACTCGGTAGGCACTGCTCTTACGAAAGTCCTTGGCATTGCCATACATCGCCCCATTCTCCGTGCCGGTGTAGTCGAGATAAGTAAGCGGAGTGGAAGTGTAATACGTTTCTATGCTCTCCCGAATGTCCGGGAAATGCTGCGCCACGACATCAATGAGCTTTTCTGCTTTCTGTCGCTTGAACGCCTCATAGTCCTCGCCTCGCCTGCCGACCTTCGTTCCTCGCCATCGCTCCACATCCTCCATCCTCATATAAGAAAGGATAACTCCCGTAGAAGCGAAGGCTGGCGGATTGGCTTGACAAAAGTGCATATAGAGGAATCCCTCTGGCCAAGATTGCTCAGAGTATTTCTCGCAGTTCCAAGGCGTATCTTTCTGATAGCCATAATAGTTATAGTTCATGTATGGCAACTTTCCCTTCTTAAACTTCAAATAGACCGAAAAGGTTCCTACGGTCTGCGGTATCTCGTTGATACGCTTGCGATAAGCAGGACGAATCAACTTGGTATCGAGCATTCTGAGCGTCCGCATCGGGTGAACATCTGAAATCACATAATCGCAAGGGATGGTCTCAGGCGTTGAATTTAAAGAACGTCCTCCTACCTCAGACAAGCTGTCGGGATTGACATTGACTTCTACCCCAACGGCACGCTTCTCATCGCAAAGGATGCGAGTTACTTGTTTACGAGTCAGCACCTCACCCCCATATCGCTTGATGGTATCGGCAAGGGCTTGAGCCACGGTGTCGCTTCCGCCTTGGATGCGATAGGCACTCTGGTTATAGAAATCAGTGATGAAAGCCAAGGTGGAAAAAGGAGTCTTGTCTTTCTCGGCGGCATAGAGTGGAAGGTTGCCCACCAAGACCTTCGCCAAGGTTGGGTCGGTTATCACCTCATCGATGACTTCATTGATGGAGCGCAACAGGTATTCCGTATTGACCGACGCATCGCTCTCGGCATGTTTCAGCGAATGGAGCGATGAGGCTTGGGCGATGCTCTCCACGAGGTCGTAGTATCTCACGAGATTGTCGTGCTGCTCAGGAAAGTATTCCGACATCTGACGAATGAAAGCCTCCCTACCATTTGGAAAGCGGTAGGTCTTGCCACCGAGCGAGACGACATCATATCCATCGGGGGCGAGCCGAGAGAGATGCACTTGCTGGTCTATCTCCAGATAGCGCATCAGTCGCTGGAGGGTCTGTCCTTGCGAGGCACTGCCGATGAAGTGCATGCCCGTCTCAAACTTCGCCCCCTTCCGGGTGAAGCACTGCAGGCATCCGCCTATCTGTGCGCCCTGTTCCAACACCGTGACTTGATAACCATTCTTGGCCAATATCACGCCGCAGGACAAACCGCCCAGACCGCTTCCTATGATGATTACTTTCTTGCTCATATCCTTTGTTCTATCTTGTTGGCAATCGCCTGATATTTTTCCTTGTATCGCTTGCGCATGGCAGAAGCTTGATGTCTCCAGTCATCACCCAAGGCTTGCAGTTGTTCGTGGTTCATTGGCTCGCCTACCTCGATATAAAAGATGCCCTTGTTGAGATGATAGGTCTTCTTCGGAAGAATCTTGCCCGGACCATACATATACATCGGGAGGATTTCCAACCCGAGTTGTTCGGCTAGGTAGAAACCTCCCTGATGGAATCTACCGATGCGGCAATCCTTCGAACGAGTACCCTCAGGATAGAGCGCCACACTGTAGCCGCGACTTACGAGCGAACGCAACTTTGGCATCAAGGGTTCCAAGCCATCTATCACAGGCAGATATTCAGCGTTGCGAATCAGCAAGCCATAGGTAGGATTGTTCCATACCCACTGGTTGGTGAGGAAGATGATCTTCGGCGTAAACACCAGCTGGCACATCAAGTCGAGATGCGACTGGTGGTTGCAAATGATGATGCGAGGCTTGTCGAAGTCGAAGCCACCGAAGTCCTTGCCACGAGACTGCACGCCATTAACCTTAGTGTAAAACTTGGTGCCCGGTATGCCCATGTGTACCATCACAAATCGGGTGGCATGATACATGAGCAAGTGCAAGCAATAACGCTTCTTCTCAGTCATCTTTCCCAAATGGATATAAACCCAAACTGCTGGCGTAAACACCACCATCATGAAGAAGAGAAAGAAGAGCAGCGAGAAAAGGGTACGGACAAAGACCATCAACTTGCGCCCCACCCTGCAAGGCAATCCATAGACGACAGCTAAGAAACAGAGCACTGTATTGAGCACACTGATTCTGGCGAAATCCATACCTGGTCGGAAATGACTCACTCGCTCTTCTCGAGGAGGATAATATACAGGAATGGGTATCGGAATGAGCTTGACTCCATGCCAAGACGCGAAGACCATCAGTTCAAGTTCTGCTTCATAGCGGGATGTTAACAAACTGAGCACCTTCAACTTATGAAGAGGATAAAGTCGATACCCCGTCTGTGTATCCTCCAGTTTCTTACCCGTCTGGACATAGAACCAAAAATTGGAAAACTTATTAGCAAAGGAGCTTCCCTTGGAACGGTCAACGCCTTCCAACTGTCGGCTACCAATGATAAGGCATCCTGGATGCTGCATATTAGCCTTCAAAAAGAGCGGGATGTCGGTGGCGAAATGCTGTCCGTCGGCATCGAGCGTGATGGCATAGGCAAAGCCCATGTCGAGCGCCTTGCGAAAGCCCTGTTTCAAGGCATAGCCCTTACCTCTGTTTTGCGAATAGGCAACAAGAGTAATACCGTCAATCTCGTGAAGGATTTCCGCCGTACCATCCGTACAGCCATCGTTCACGACAATGACGTCATCACACTGTTGGAGAACATCGCGCACCACCTGTCCCACCGTTTTCTCATTGTTATAGGTAGGAATAATGACGCAGATGCCACGGTCTCTCAACAACTGTTTCTGCTGCTCTATGCTCAATTCTTCTGTCATATATCTTCAGTATCGCTTGCCTGCACAAGCTTCTTTGTGTTCTAAAAAGTCTAAGCTTTCAATGTAAATGAGATTTTGGCTTTCGCCTCCTCGCCAACCATAACGACGAGTTGTGCCTTCACGCTCTGCTCATCTTCCGACAGCTCCACCTTCTTAAAGAAATACGTGATGCAGGTCGTCTCTTTAGGTGAGATGATGGAGAGAAACTTGATGTTCTTCACCGCTATCACTTGCAGAGTTTTTTCCAAGGCATCCTCCAACACCTCTTGCCCCATCTGCATGATGCAAACACCAGGCGTGATGGGCTCACCAGGGAAATGAGCCTGATAGATAAAACATGACGGATTCAACTCCAGTTCGTAGGAACCAGAGAGCACCTTTCTACCAGACGCAGTACCTCCATCGGTAGGCTGCACCAGTTGCTTATCCTTTATCGTATAGAGATTATTCTTCAGTTTCATTGTTATCTTCGATTAATTTGTTTTCCTGTAATTGCGAATCGTCACAATCATCCAACTTTACAAACTTATAGGTGATATGATACTTCTCGTCTCGGTAAGTGGAAAAGCCATTGAAGATATTGTCTATCACATGCGCCATATCCCTGCGCAGCACACGCTTGATGTACCACTTGTCGAGCATCTTGATGACATGCAGCAACTTCACCTTGGTACCAGGACCGCCGTATGTCAACTCCATGGCTGTGATGCCAAACTCATTGAAGAGCACTCCCTTGTAACCCTCTCCCTCATCATCCACAGCGAGTACAAAGATGCCACTCACATATCCTTTGCCCATCTCAATGGTAGCAGCATACCTTGCCTTGCTTCCGATACTATCGGCAAACAGCGGCATATCGGGCAGTTGTTCCTCTTGCGCCAAGGCTTTTTGGGAGCATGCGCACAATATACAGAGCAAAAATGCAAAAATACAACGTTTCATACTCATAAATTGCTATTACTTGACAAGGAAGGCGGAAGGAGATACCGCTCCATTGACCCGTACATTCTTCAATTCGATGATTGTCTTGTCGCCTTTTTTCTCCACAAGCTCCACCTTAGAAACGGTAGATTTCGCCTTGTTGAAATGGAGGATGATTTTCTGGAACATCTGCTTCATTTGCTTCTGCTGCGGATAGAGCGTCGCGATATAGTCGGTGCCCGAGGCTGCAAGCGATACCTTGAAGTCTTTCTTGTCGGTGAGACAGTTGCCCACCACGCTGTTCATCATGATGCGGGCTATCTCCTTGAACATCTTACTCTGGTTCACATTGATGACATCGTTGCGCTTGCCCTTGCTGATGAGCACCTTACTACCGTTCAGCACAAAGGCATAGCTGTATGGCGAGATATACTCCCAGCGCAGTTTGTTGCTCTGCTGATAGTACATCTTGCCCTTCGACACCATCTTGTCGTTGAGCATCTTGAGATATTTGGTCTGCACGAAATCGCATTGCATCGACTTCATGCTCGTGGCCACAGCATTGATTTGCTGAATCACCTTGGCGTCATTTACCTTCCGCTGGGCAGAAATGGAAGTGAAGCCAAGGGTCAATGACATGATTAATACGATTAATTTCTTCATATTGTATCTTATTTAATATTATTTGGCGATGAGGCAGCACCCCAACATGATAAAGCCCACTCCTATCCATTTCAGAGTAGAAACCTCCTCATGGAAGAAGGTGATGGCCGCCAACATGCCGAAAACATAGCTCAGACTAATCATCGGATAAGCCACACTCAATGGGTAATGCTTTACGATATAAAGCCACAATACAGAGCCTGTACCGAAAAGTATGCCGCAACAGGCAAACTGCCAGTTTAAAAGCATACTAACCCAAAAGTCCTTGGTCCAGCCGAACGGATGCATTCGCTGCAAAGCAAACTTCAAAAACACCTGTGCTCCCGAAAGGATGGCACTCTGAAGAATCGCCAAGAAAAATACTCGCCACATTTTGTTATTCTTCCTTTAGTTTTAAGACCATGGCAGTGGAACGAATGCTTGGCATCGGTTGCTCCCCACTCTGTTCCAAGAGCCGATTGAAGAAAGGGGCACTCTCGTCGTGCCATCCCACCAACACGTTCTTTGCCTTGCCACTCGCCAAGAGCATCTCGGCATCGAGCAGCGCCCATGGCAAAGACTTGTTACCTTGCGTGTAGGTTACGTTGTAACCATGACAATGAGTTTTGATGGCTATGTTACTGCTAATGGTGTTGTGGGTGCTCTGCATGAAATAGGTTGGTTTGAGCATCCCCTCGCCTTCGGTCTTCATCTCTTCCAACAGTCGCTCGCTATTCTCCAGACAACCATAGGTGGTGCCAGTGATGACAGCATCAGGACAAACGATGCCCGCCTGCTGCAATGCCTCCAAGGAGGAAAGCAACGAGCTCTTCATCAACTTGCCCATGCGACGAGCCTCCAAAGGCTTGACGTATTTCTTGATGTCGGCAAGCTGGTCCGCCGAATCTATTTCGACTTTCGCGACTATCTCAAGATCCAAGTCTTCAAGCACAGAACGAGATAACAAATCTTCGATTGTATCACCCTTCGGTTTTGCCGAAATAACAAGCGACGTGTCATTGCCACCGAACCCAAAGCTATTACAAAGGACATTTTCCAATTGCGCATTGCTTTCTCCAAGAGTTGGAGTGATGCCATTTTCCATCGGATTCTTCCACCCTAGGTTGCCAGGCACGAAGTGGTGTTGCAAGGCTAAGATGGAGATGACCGTCTCGATACTACCTGATGCGCTCGTGGTATGTCCTGTAAACGACTTGGTACTAGATACCCATGGCATTTTGTCGCCAAACACACGATGCAGCGATACACTCTCACTTTGGTCGTTGTTAGGCGTTCCCGTGCCGTGAGCATTTACATACTGGATGTCAGAGGGCTTAAGATGAGCGGTCTGCAAAGCCTCCATCATGGCAAGGTAAGCACCCTCGCCGTTCTCCGACGAAGCAGTTTGATGAAAAGCATCGCAAGCATTGCCATATCCAGTAAGATAAGCATGTGGCTCTACTTTTCTAGCCTTGGCTTGCTCTTCTGGTTCGAGAACCACATAGGCGGCGCCCTCTCCTAGGTTGAGTCCGGCACGAGTGGCATCAAATGGACGGCAAGGCTCATGGTCGAGAATCATCAAAGAGTTGAATCCATTGAGATGGAAACGAGACAAGGCTTCCGTTCCTCCTGCCACTACCACGTCAGCCCTCCCCATCTTAAGCAAGCGGGCACCTAACATGATGGCATTGGCTGCCGATGAACAAGCAGTGGAGATAGTGGTTACATCATCGAAGATACCAAAGTGGTCTGCCATCTGTTGGGTGGAATTGCCACAATCGTGATGCTTCAAGAGTTCAATGTCCTCAGGGCTTAGACTCTCACCTCGCTCCAACTGTCGTGAAAGACAATCGTAGGAGAGTTCGGTGATGTCCATTCCTCCCACTGTCGTACCCGACACCAAGAGTATGCGCAATGGGTCCGAAGAAGTATCATGAGATAAATCCATACCATTCTCTGTTGGAGTCGCAGTAAAGCCCGTATCCTCCAAAGCCTGTTGGATGGCAAGCATTCCCATCAAAGCAGTTCGGCTCATCACCTTGCTTGGAGAGATGCCGAGCATCTCCTTCATCTGCTCGTTGGAGAGTTTCACCTCTCCTACGGGCAGTTCATGGTGTACGGATTGGAGGTAATGCATTTCCCCAATGCCCGTTCTTCCCTCTTGGAGTGAAGAGAGCACCTCTTGCTTATTGAGACCAATGGCGGAGACGATACCTTCGCCCGTAATTGCTATGTTCATCACTAGATATTATCTTAAATGATTATTGGAATGCGTTTTCGGTGGAAGCAAGTAATTTTACTTCTTACGATTCTTGCTCACATAGTCGGCGATGGTAGCTACACTCTTGAAAATTTCCTTGCCTGCGGCAGGGTTGGCGAGCTTGATGCCATATTTCTTTTCCAAGAGCACGATGAGTTCCAGGGCATCGATGGAATCCAAGCCCAAGCCTTCGCCAAAGAGAGCATCGTTCTCATCGATGTCCTCAGGTGTCATCTCTTCAAGGTTTAAAGCCTTGATGATTTCCTCCTTCAATTCATTGATTAATTCTTCCATTGTGTTTATCTTATACTTTTACTGATTTATATTTTTCGATTATGATGTAAAGGTCTGCTTCGAAATGAGTGGCATCCTCGTAGTCTAGCCAACCTGTCAAGGCACTCTGTGTTTGCGCATCCATGAAAGCTGTCTGCAAAATCTCTTGCATTTGCTCCTCATCCTTTTCCGCCAAAACATAGAAAGAAGTCTCACCATGATAACCATGGCGAATGGCTATCTCACCCGTCACAATGTTAGGCAGGGTATAAACAAAGATAGATGGGCTTGGAAAATAGCCATTCTTATCGCCTATGGATGCCAGATACTTCTTGTCACTATCTATGGAGGAAGAGCGATTGAAGAGTATCACAGCTCGGTCGAACGGATGCTGTGGAAGAGATGGAACATCCGAACCAGACTCCTCCAATAGAGAATCGTTCTCTGCCTTTAGTAACAGCTCGGAGGCGATGAACCCCAACCGACTCAAACCATCCATCTTATAATATTTAGGATAGCCTCCGACATACTGTTTGTATATTGCAGTAAGCATGGAAGCATCATCTGTTTTTCCTTTGATTTCCAATGATTTGCCATCGACCATGACACTATTTGTTGTAATCTGTACATGATGGCTGCGCACGAGATGAGATAGATTTCCATGGTTCGCAAGTACCCCAACCTCCCGGCTTGCAAACAATGTGGCATTACAGCCACCGAAGCCAGAAAGCATCTTGACGAAGGTAGGCTTTTCCAGAGAGCGATTCGCTGCAGAAATATTCATCTTACCCGATACTCCTAATTCCTCAAAACCTCGCGTACCTATTATTATATGTTCATCGGCAGCTTTCATGGAGAGGATGGTCTCCAAGATACCAGCCGCACCCAAGGTATGGCCGAAATACCCCTTCAAGGCATTGGCAGGTAGTTCCGACAGACCTTTTCTCTGGATAGCGACAGACTCCATCTGGTCATTGAAGAGCGTAGCTGTTCCATGGGTGTTGACGAAGCCAATGTCATCGGGTTTCACCCCCTGTAAGGTTTCCTGCAAACAGGCATAGAGTCCCTCGCTCGTCTTGCTTGGCGCACTGATATGAAAGGCATCGTTCTTGATGAAGCCTTGTCCTATCTGCCAAAAGTGAGGAGAAATTGAACAAGCCTTTCCAAGTTCCACCTTGTCCATTTTGGATTCCTTACCAAGAATGATTGTAGCCGCAGCCTCCCCCAAATTCAAACCACATCGCTCCATGTCAAAGGGACGGCAAGGTTCTGTAGATAAAGCCTTGAGAGACTGGAAGCCCGAAATGATGAATCGACGAGGATTGTCAGCCCCACAAACCACAGCATAATCGTAGGCATCTGCATCCAACAAGCGATTGGCCAATATCAACGCCGACAAACCAGAGATGCAAGCATTACATACAGTGATGGGCTTGGAGCTGATTCCCAAAGCTTTTGCTATATGCAGAGCCGTAGTCCCGAGAAAAACTTGTCTATCGGAATTTTCAGAAGAATTACATGGGTTGGAGTTTTCAACCGTAAGTTCCTCAACAGCCCCTTTAGTGGTACTCAATATAAAAACGATACGATGCTGGGCAACATCAATGCCTGCTTGCATCATTGCCTTTTGGGCGGAAGCATAAGCCAGCCGCTCAAAAGAATTCTTAAGAGAGAAAACATGAGGAAAACGAGAGGTAGGTACAAGTTCCTCCGAAGTCAAAGCCTCATCCCTCATCAATGAGGCACAAAAGCCATCTTGTACACCACAACTACCAGGCCTAAATGCATATAGCATCGACTTGCCAGCCTTCACCGACAAGTAATTTTCCTCCGAGGTTTTCCCTAAAGGAGATATGATATTATCTGCTATTACGTAAGCCATGATGTTTTCTTTATAATGACGAAGTTGTATCCTACAGTGACTCTGATATTCACTATCGTGATTGAGATATTCACTAATTTTTATAATGTATCGACATCCACCCCCCAACGTTTTTTCCATTCCAAATAGAAGTCGGGGTTGGTCCATACCAACTGATAATCCTTATCCATGAACACCTGCACGGAATGTCCCGTCGCAATCAGGCTCTCATCAGCGGTATCACGGATTTCATAGTCGAAGACTATCTTGGCAGCCATCGTAGGGCGATAGATGATGTCGATGCGCGGGGTCATACCATATCGAATAGGTTTCTTATAGTGGAAGGTGAGTTCTACCAAAGGCGCAAAATAGCCATGGTCGAAGAAGCTCATGTATTCCAGTCCATATTTCTTGCCGAATGCCTCCCTGGCATCCTCAAAGTAAAGTGGGTAGGAACCATGCCACACCACATTCATCGAATCGACTTCACTGAATCGAATCTCGAAAGTTTTGGATTCTCTTAGTTCATTCATTGCCATACTTTTTTTAGAACCATTTTCTTCACTATGACAAACCCTCCGTTTCCCCCAGAGGTTTTATCCTTATGACCTTGTTACCATGAGGATTACCTTTGTAATTCGTCGGTATTCTTAACGGCAATTTTCATCTCCGTGCTTGCCAGCAGCTTGCCATTAAGGGTGACGGTCGCCTCAGCCAAGGTCATGCCAAACACCTCCTCTTTCACTTCCACTCTAGTGGTGATGACATCACCTACCTGGGGAAGAGCGAACAACTCAAAGTTGCGAACTGCTCCAATGAACCCCAACTGAATGCCTTTCTTCAAGATATACTTATTGACATAACCGATACGAGCGGCACAAGTTTGGGCGATATTTTCCATCAAGCCAGAAACGGAGAGACAGCCTCTTTCGTCATTGCCCAAAGACATAGAAGCATTCAAGACACTTTCCACGAAAATATTGTCAGACTTGATTTCCGTCTCTGCCACCGTAAGGGTACGGTCGAAATATACCAAAGCGCCAATCATCACAAAAGGCTCCTGTTGCGGCAGGAGGTCATGGATGTCTATATGCCGGAGGTCTTGCTCCATAGGATGTTTTGCGTCAAAGTTGTTCATACTCATCATCAAAAGGAAGCCTTACTGCACGCTCGACTCCCAAAATTCATAAAAATTATACCATTGGTCAGGATACTGTCGTACACGGCGTTCCAACTCTGCCGCATAACTATCAGCCAACTGCTGGAGTTGCTGCTTGCGAGACGCCAGCTTGTCATAGCTGAGACGAGAAACATAGACCGTGTATTTCTTCGCCGAAGTCTTCAGCACGTTGACCGCCAACGCATCAAGCCCTCTCATAGTAGCCACCATAAAAGGTCCCATTGGCAAACGAGCCTTGGCTCTCAGGAAGGTAACCTCTATCGACTTAGGCGAACCCACGATACGATCGGCTGGCATACTCACTATTTCCTGGTTGGCAAGTGCCTCATTCACAAGAAAGAGATGGCTCATATCGGGCATAACAGGTATCATGCGAATATTATGGCGATCGAGTTTTTTCTTTCGTCCCTCCATCACCGAAGCTTTCTCGCCACCATAGACCAAGGCGTTTAATCGCTTGGTCTCTGACACGAGAGAATAACCTGCAGCCTCATAACATCCGATATGAGAACTGAATATCATGAATGCATCTGCTTGTTGTTCCAATTGCCGAAATTGTTCATAGCCTTCAATCTTGAGAACAAACTTCTTGCCGGCAAACATAGCGAAACGATCAATGACAACTTGACCGAACAGACAGTGGTTTCTGTAAACATGCCATGCAGCCTTCCATCTGCCATACCCCATCCGTCGGCGGAAATAATGGTAGGCAGTAGTACGACTATGATTGGTATTGAGCAGAAGACAAATCGGCATCACAAAGAGTGACGTTAAGACATAAAATGTCCTCACATCCATCACTCGCAGCATCCCAATGAGCTGACGATGCATCCATCCCGTACCAAAGGTCGTATTCTTCTCCCTACTCATCCGCTATGAGATTCATTACGATTTGCTCTCCAAGTTTCACTTACCTTATCCCACTTTGCTTTGGATATAGTCGCAGAACTGGCTGAGAGTGGTAACGCCTTGCATCTCCTCTGGCTTGATTTTGAAGCCGAAGTTCTTCTCCACGATTACCACGATGTCAACGAAGTCAAGGCTGTCGATGCCGAGGTCGTCCTTCAACTTAGCCTCAGGGGCAATCTTGTCTTCGTCAATCTCCAAATCCTCAATGAGGAAGTTTCTTACTTTCTCTTCTATTTCTTTTTTTTCCATTGTTATTATTGTTATTAATGTATAAGCTTATATTTTAGTATTAAGAATTATCTTACCTATTTTCTTTCTATTCTGACTTTTTCCGTACTTCAAGGATAGTATGTCCCTGTCCGATACCATCGTGTATCTTAACTACCTTTAAGCCTGCACGATTCACTTGCTTGATTAAATCATCCGAGTGATACATCTTGCTGTTGCCGTTTGCCATCACCGTGAAATAGACACTCGTCATGGTGAGACAGAGAGAGGCTGGCTCATACTTCTGTCGATCCCAGAAGGTTTCCATAATATATAAGGTGGTAGCGGATGTCATCACTTGAGCGGCACGAGAAAGAATGCTATAGATTTCTTCCTCTGAGAAACAATCCAAGAACTGACTCATCCATATCGCATCCCAACTCTCTTTGTAGGATAATGGGGACGATATAGCAGAAGCTTGCACCTCAGATACCTTTGGCAATCGGTTACGCTCATCAAGGATGTTGGTTGCGAACCCCGAGATACGCTCGGCTCCTTCCTTTCCCTCTATGTTTTTCTGCATCATCCCTATCTGACCAGGCAGATCGACGATGGTCACATTCACATTCTTGTCGTAATCCACACATCGCAAGGCAAAACGCCCCGTATTGCCACCCACATCCATCAGACGCAGCGGTTTGTCAACAGGAGCAGAATCGCTAGAAGAGACAGGCTCCGATAAGTCTTTCTTTCCGAATATGATTTTCAATGCCTCGTCGAAAGAATGGTCGCTATAGAAATGATCGAATCCGAACCAACTATCTTGTACCTGTTTATCGAGTTGCGAGAGTCCTTCATAGATGGTTGGCCAATTGCCAAGCGTCTTAAGTCCGGCTGGTTTTCCTTCCTTTAATGCCTCTTCGAGATAGAACATGCCACGATAATTCACATTGTGATTAAAGTCGATGTTTACTCGGGTAGCGGGGTCATTGAGCAAGAACCACCCTGTCTTTGAGAGAGAGTACTTGTCGGTCGTCTTGTCTATCAGCACTGTACCCGCACTGAGCGAAGCCTCCAAGAGAATCTTCAGGGCATACTCGGAGAGCGGCAAGTTAGACGATGCGTCCTGTTGGTCTTCCGCCGATGTGTTCCGCAGCAAAATCTTCTGCTGAATCTCTTTGAGGGTCAATCCATCCAAGCTATCACGTAAGGCTTCGAGGATGCCAAACTTCACCATCAGCCTGGACACCTGAAAAATAACAGGTCCCCAGGCGATATACTCCGCCAGGCGTTGTGCCTCGCGAGCCGACAGATGTTCCTCGGTATAGCGGTCGCTTTCTGATTTAAATAGGTTCATTCTTTTTCCAATAATTATGGATTTCATCTCTTATTGAGATTTATCCCTTCTTTTATTTTTATCTTTTACCCAAGAAATGCCAGTTCTCAGCCTATATTTTCTTGATGACCAACGCAGAATTGGTGCCACCGAATCCGAAACTATTGCTCAACACGGTATTGATTTCCGTATCTACGGTCTTGGCTGCGATATTGAGTTTCTCTGAGTATTCGTCAGGATTCTCGAAGTTCACGTTAGGTGCCACGAAGTTGTTCTGCATCATCAAGGTAGAATATACGATTTCCGATGCTCCCGCCATCCAGCACTCATGTCCGGTCATACCCTTGGTAGAAGAAATCAAAGCATGCTTGCCCTCGAACATTCTTGCCAGGGCAATGGCCTCGTACATGTCACCTTGGTGCGTACTGGTGGCATGGGCGTTGATGTAATCGATGTCGTCCGCCGTCACACCCGCCGATTTCAAGGCTCGGGTCATGGCGATGACACTTCCATCATCAGATGGCTGGCTAATGCCGCCTCCATTGCTGGAGAAGCCATACCCCACTACCTCGGCAAGGATGTTGGCACCACGAGCCTTGGCATGCTCATAATCCTCCAACACGAGCGATGCTGCTCCACCACTTGGGATGAGGCCATCCCTGTCCTTATCGAAAGGACGACTTGCCTTAGTAGGTTCATCCATACGGATGGAGAAGGCTCCAAGGGCATCAAACGAAGCCATCGAATAATAGTTGGTTTCCTGCGCACCTCCACAAAGTACCATATCTTGCAAGCCTTGCTTAATCATCATGAAGCCAAGACCAATGGAATGACTACCACTGGCACATGCCGAACTAACTGTGAAGTTGACGCCACGGAGATGGAAGATAGTACTAAGATTCATGTTGACAGTAGAGTTCATCGACTGGAAGATGAGTCCATAACCCAGCATCGCCGAATCGTGTTTCTCGTCCATGATTTTCGAAGCCTCGATGACAGGCTTTGCCGAAGAATCGTTTCCAAAGATACATCCCGCCTCGTTTTCACGCAGGTATTCGTCGTCGATGCCTGCCTGTGCGAAAGCTTGCTTGCTTGACATATAGGCATATTTAGCCTCCTCCGACATACCGGCACGAGTATGGCGATCAAGCATCTGCTTGGTGATGACTGGTTCGGGAACTATGCCCGTCAATGCCGAGCGATAACCATATTCCAGTCGTTCCGGTCGGATGCCAATACCCGACTTACCTTTATATAGAGAATCCTTGACGGTATCGAGATCTGTGCCCAAACACGACCAGATGCCCATACCCGTGATTACAACTCTTCTTTCCATTTACTTTATTAATAGTATATACTTTTTATTTTATAATAAGTGGGCAGACCTAAGAATATAGTCCACCATTAATATTTATTACTTCGCCCGTAATATAGGCAGCTTCATCCGATACGAGGAAATCTACCAAAGCCGCAACTTCCTCTGGCTTGCCAAACCGTCCCACCGGCACCATTTTCTTGAGTTCATCCTCAGGCAAGTCCTTGGTCATGTCTGTGGATATAAATCCCGGAGCTACGGCATTGACTGTTATCTTACGAGGAGCCACCTCCTGCGCCAAAGCCTTGGTTGCACCGATGAGCGCAGCTTTTGCCGCACTATAATTCACCTGTCCAGGCATACCTTTCAATCCTGAGAGCGATGCCATATTGACGATTCTGCCCCCATGCTTACGAGGCATCATGTGCTTCAACAAGCGACGGGTAATATAAAAGAATCCATTGAGGTTCGTGTCAAGCACACTGTGCCAGTCTTCATCCGACATCATAAACATCACATTGTCACGACGAATGCCTGCATTGTTAATCAAGGTGTATATCCATTCGTCAGGATGCTCTGTCTCCCATCGGTCGATGGCAGCCTCTATCTCACGAGGCTGGGACGCATCGAACGGCAAGAGTTCAGCCTTTCCACCTTCCTTCTCGATGGAGTTCTTTACCTGCTCAGCACATTCCTGATTACGCAAGTAATTAATAATCACGCAGAATCCTTGCTTGGCCAATCTCATTGCCACAGCTTTGCCTAAGCCTCTGGAAGCCCCCGTTACCAAAGCATATCTCATATTTCTTTTTTCTTTATGTATAACTTGACGCTCGTATTTACATTTTGCGTCTATTAGCTTGCAAAAGTAAGAAAAAAAATTAAATCTACATAGAATTTTATAGTTTTTTCATATAGTCAGCAAACATTTATCCCATACGCCTACCATCAAATATATTGCATGACATCACGCCTACTGATGACCATCCGTATAGAAAAGCAAAGAAACAGGGAATAAACCAAGGGTTTAAAAGTGCAAGAAAGCTCAAAAATGAGGCGAGCCACGACCGTGGGACGATTGTCCTACGTCCGTGACTCGCTCGTTCCACGGCAGTCAACCGATTGTCTAACGGTCGTGAGCAACCTCAATCATAACGTATCCTCACCTCCAAAGGATGTGCTTTCATCCCCTCTATCCATGCCCTTGTTCCTCCTTCATAAAAGCACATGATTAATTCCGCTTCCACTTATTCATTCAACGACAAGAATCCTTTATAGCACTTTCCGCAAAAACTCCTGTAACCTTGGAGACTTCGGATGGTTAAAC
>DKCU01000106.1 GCA_002451555.1 Candidatus Segatella albertsiae | reverse complement strand
TAAATGCAAAACGAGTGAGATAATTGATGGAAACCATCCAGATGCTCCCCTTGCTATCACAATACATTCGGGTACAAAGAAGTTTGAGTGCCTTGTCAAGTTGCTTTTTCACCATTTCATTCTCACAAGGTGGAACGATAGGCTGCATAGTCTTGAGGTCAAGCACCTGCGGTCCTTCCTCGAAGGCAATCCAGAGACGCTTGAAATGATCTTCATATACATTTCGGCAACTGTTGCTACGAAGACCGATACCAACAGTACCCAGTCCAAAATTCATGAAGTTGTAACCGTCATAGCGAATAAGGCCGCCACCATGGGTACTAATCCATACAAAGCCATAGGAATCTTGGAATATGTCATCAGCGAAGTTATTAGGCATACCGGTCGCCATATTGAGGTAGCTTACATTATAGCGACTAGGAGTACTGCCTTGAGCATAAACGCCCAAGGTAATGAGAATGGTGCTTATTATGGTGAGAATGAATCTAATCACTATTGATTACCCTTCTTGTTGGTGTTTATCTTCCCATTTTGTAATCCCTTACTCATATTACTAATTACGTTTCTGTTTTCTATCTTCCAATTTGACATAAACAAAAGAGCCTATAGCTATTAAAGCTAGAAATATATACATTCCTAATAATCCGTAATCCATAATTATTTCCCTTTCTTTTTATTATCTTCTTTTCCTCGTTTTACAAGATACAGTCCCATGCCAAACAATAGTGCCGCTAAAAAAATTGCGCCAACCAATGTCCAGACAGAGTCATCTTCCTTGCCAAACATCCTAACTAAAACGTATGCTGTTATGATATACTTTGATATATCCAGCATCCATTTACCTAATTCTTCTATCATTTTATTAAGTTTTTAAACTTCTGCTTGCAAAAATACGAAGAATATTTGAAACAAAAGAATATTTAGCAAGAAAAAAGCGTTCCTATGAGTGTAAAACCACATTCATAGGAACGCTATCGCATGAAACTACTTGCATCTACCAACGCAGCTACTTGCATCAGCCATCGCAAGTACTTGCATTTGCCATCGAAGCCTATTACATTTTAAAACTCAAGTATCATCGCCTGCCGTGGACGAAGTTTCACGTTCTTGTTGATGAGAACGGTACGACCGTTCGTTACATCCGTAGCTTTCTCTGTATGGCCGATTATCTCGGCATAACGGGCTACATTCAGTTCATTGGCTTCGTTCTTGCCATTGATAATAGTCATCACGCTCTTGCCCTTGTACTGGCGAGCGACAACATAGATGCCATGCTGGGTGCAGAACTGCGTCTGCTTGCCCTTGGTGATCACCTCGTTGCCCTGGCGCCAGTGCAAGAGGCGGCTCACCCAATTGAACATCTGGTTCTCTGCCTGGGTTCTGCCTTCGGCGGTAAAGGCATTGTGCTTGTCATGAGTCCATCCGCCAGGGAAATCCTTGCGCACATTGCCATCGGTCACGCTCTTCGTTCCGTTCATCAAAACCTCAGTGCCGTAATAGAGTTGAGGAGTACGGTTGATGGTGAGCAAGAGGGCGAGTGCCTGCTTCAAAGCCAAGGTGTCCTTGCCCTCACCCAAGAATCGGTCGGTGTCATGATTTTCGATGAAAGCCATCACACTCTTCGGATTTGGGTAGAGATAGTCGTAGCAGAGCACGTTGTAGATGCGGTTCATGCCATTCCACCAGTCATCAGTCTCCTCATTCTTGGCACTGTTGATGCGGTCGAAGAAGGCGAAGTCCATGACAGTCTTCAGGTAGCTGTTCTTCTCTGATAGTTTGCTGTCTTTTTGCCAAGCTGCAGTATAGGCAGGTTCTGTCACCCAAGTCTCTCCCACGGTATTGAAGTTAGGATACTCCTTGTCGAGAGTCTTCATCCAAAGAGCCATGCCGTCACGATCTGCGTATGGGTAAGTATCCATGCGAATGCCGTCTATCCCGACAGTCTCAATCCACCACTCACTGTTTTGAATCAAGTATTTCATCACATGAGGGTTGCGCTGGTTCAAGTCTGGCATGGAAGGCACAAACCATCCATCCACAGTCTCATGAAAATCAACTTTACTAGCATAAGGATCCAGCACAGGAATCAATTTGTAACTGGTCTGCTTAAACATATCGTTCACTGTTCTTTCGCCATCCATCGTACCGATTTTCTTCAAGTGCTCTGGAGTTTGATACTCAGGAAGAAGCCATTCAGGACAATTGAACCAATCTTTGCTTGGCATATCAGCCACCCAAGGATGCTCGAAGCCACAATGGTTGAAAATCATGTCCATCACCACCTTCAAACCCTTTTGGTGAGCCTCATCAATGAGTTTTTTATACTCAGCGTTAGTACCGAAGCGAGGATCTACTCGATAGTAATTGGTTGTAGCATAGCCATGATAGGTACTGTTTTTGCCGTCATTCGGACTGTCATTCTCCAAGACAGGCGTAAACCACAGAGCTGTGACACCCAACTGGTTAAAATAGTCGAGATGCTGACGGATACCTTCCAAGTCACCACCATGACGAAGACTTGGCGCAGAGCGGTCGCACGTCTTGTCACGCATCGTCTTGATGACATCGTTCTTAGGATTGCCATCAGCAAATCGGTCTGGCATTAACATATAGAGCACGTCCTCGTTGGAGAAGCCGATACGCTTCTCGCCCGCCATCTCTCGATTTTTCAAGAGATACTTCACTTTCTTGACAGCCTTGCCTTCTTTCAAGTTCAAGGTCATCTCGCCCGCCTTGGCACCCTCCAGATTCAAGTACACCAAGAGATAGTTAGGAGAGTCCAACCGTGCGATGGAATCTATCCGAACACCCGGATAAGAGACTTCCACATCGGCATTTCGTACGTCCTTACCATATATCATCAACTGCAGAGAGGCATCCTTCATACCGACATACCAATCTGTAGGTTCTATGCGATCGACATGGATCGCAGCATTCATACCCATAGCACCCATAAACAACATGAATGAAACAAATATCTTTCTCATTTTGAATTACGTTTTAGTTATCTTAGATTTTGAAGACATTACATACCGAGGAAAAGTCTGGTTATTTGCAATACAGAATCAACGCCGACTGACCATCCACCTCGACTTCATTGCCCGTGATGCGCCCAATTCCTTCTTCATTGATAATGCCATTGCAACAAGCCACCATATATTCTCCCTCTGGAATCTCCATGGACTTGGCTTCCTTGTTAAAATTGAGAATGACAATAATTCGCTTCCAAGAATCAATACCTTGCAAGTCTTTCAATTGAAAAGCAACCATTGCACCATGTTCACTATTCAGGAATTCCAAATGCTTCCTAACAGCATCCCCTGTCGATAAGCGGAAGGCTGGATGATTCTTACGCAATTGGATAAGTCCCTTGTAATAAGCGAAAACCTGCGGATATTTTTGTAGATTCGTCCAATCAAACTGATTGATGCTATCAGGTGAGTTATAACTATTATGCACACCTTTCTTGTCGCGCATCATCTCCTCGCCAGCCAAGATGAAAGGAACACCCTGGGAAGTAAAGACGGCTGTTTGTGCCAACTCGTCAAGTCTAACCAACTCCGCCTTGCGTTGGTCTTCTGGTATGGAAGCATCCGACAAAGACGAAATGCTCGCCTTCAATCTATCCACCAAACACATATCGTCATGGCAACTCACATAACTGATTTGCTCGCTAGGATGATTAGTCCAAGGCTTCTTGTCATAATTTACCTTACTCATATCCACCTGTGGATGAGCGATACCACCTACGATACCAAACTTCAAGCTCTC
Organism: Candidatus Segatella albertsiae; assembly: GCA_002451555.1. Taxonomy (GTDB): domain Bacteria; phylum Bacteroidota; class Bacteroidia; order Bacteroidales; family Bacteroidaceae; genus Prevotella; species Prevotella albertsiae. The sequence continues at coordinate 3,791 of DKCU01000106.1, read as the reverse complement.
TTCTTCACCAGGAATGCCCGCCAACAGCGCCCCTTTATGATCATCGGAGAATGGACCACGAAGCGCATCTCGCATATCATCACTGAAGGCGCCGATACCGTTAAGTTGCTGAGTATTAGCTTTCATCGCCAACTTATCTGTAGGGTAAGCACAGTTTCCCGCACTCCATCCCTCTCCGTAGATATAGATGGAAGGATCTATCTGGTTAACCATTTCACGGATAGCTTGCATCGTCTCGATGTCATGCACTCCCATCAAGTCGAAACGAAAACCGTCGATATGGTACTCATCAATCCAATACTTCACGCTCTCCAACATGAACTGGCGCATCAAAGGCTTCTCGGATGCCGTCTCATTGCCACAACCCGAACCATCGGAATACTTGCCATCGGCTGTCTTGCGATAGTAATAATCAGGATAAGTAAGTTGGAAATTACTATGTTCGATGTCGAAAGTATGATTATACACGGCATCAAATATCACACGGATACCTGCCTTGTGAAGAGCTTGTACCATCTGCTTGAATTCCTTGATACGCACCACAGGGTTATAGGGGTCTGTGGCATAACTGCCTTCTGGTACATTATAATTCTTAGGGTCATAGCCCCAGTTGAACTGCGGAACATCCAATTGGGTCTCATCCACAGACGCATAATCAAAGCATGGTTGGAAATGTATCGCATTGATACCTAAGCCCTTGAGATATTCAATAGCCTTCGGCTCCGTTAGAGCGAGATACTTGCCTTTATACTTCAACCCAGATGTTGGTGAAATGGAGAAATCACGGAAATGCAACTCGTAAATAACGAGATCAGCGGGCGACTTAAGCTCAGGACGTTTGTCCTGTTCCCATCCCTCAGGATTGGTTTGAGCCATATCCAAGATAGCAGCACGATTTCCATTGACACCTACAGCCTTGGCAAAGGTACCCGGCGTTTCTCCCTTTCCGATATCAAAAGTATAGAATTTGCCTTGCAAATCTCCCGTGACAGTTGCTTCCCAACGATTTTCACCTATGGCTTTCATCTTGATGGTCTTATAAGCCTTGCCACCGTCCCCCTCATTATAAAGCCGAACCTTCACATTCGGTTTGGATGAAGAGGAAACCTGTGGTGTTGCACCTGTCACTCCATCAACTTCTGCTGATGTTGGAGCATTCAAATGAAACTGGGTCTTCTCCTTAGAGTATTGTATTTCATCGAAAGTAGTCTGCGCAATCAACGAATAAGGTAAAATAACTGCTGTCAATGCTGTAAAAATTACTTTTTGGATTCTCATAAGCTTGTTTAATTGCTAGATGGAGCATAACTCCGTACAAAATTACATACAGTTTTTTGTATAATTATAGACGAATCTTCTTTGTTTCTGCCTAGTTTTTCCATAAAACTGACTTTTTTACATCAATAATTATATTTTTATGCAGAAATAGGCAGAATTAAGTACGCTCATTTTGAGCGTATTTAATTCCACCCTTACACTTGGACAGGAATACAGGAATTACGCACCTTTCAAACAGGGGTAATTTTCAGCAAATTCGTCTATATTCATTACTTTGCCAACAATGAGATGGCGAAACCACCGCCTCTTGCCTCCTTCACCTTGATGACATCACCCTTCTTCACAGTCTTGTGAACTATCTGGTATGCCTTAGGATTCTTCTCGTAGTCAGCATTTGGTGCATCCTGATAAATTGCGCAGTTGTACTTCTTGCCTTTGTCGAGGAAATCGAGCTTCACGACAGCAGTACGAGCAGTCGCATCTGTCTTACCACCCACAAACCAATTATCAGTTCCCTTAGCCTTGCGAGCCACGGTGATATACTTGGCAGGTTCCGCCTCCAAGTACTTAGAATCATCCCAGTCGCAAGCCACGTCACGGATGAACTGGAAGGCATCATCATACTTCTCATAATGCTCAGGCAGGTCGGCTGCCATCTGCAAAGGACTGTACATCACAAGATAGAGCGAGAGTTGACCACAGAGAGTGGTGTGAACAAAACTCTTGTTGTTACTCCATTCAGAGAGCTTGGTTTCGAAGATACCAGGGGTATAATCCATCGGGCCACCCTGTAAACGTGTGAATGGCAACATCACGGTGTGATAAGGTACACTTCCGCCAAATGCCTCATACTCAGTACCTCTCGCACTCTCATTACCTACCAAGTTAGGCCATGTACGACAGATACCTGTAGGACGAGTAGCCTCATGGGCGTTCACCATGATATGATGCTTGGCAGCTGTCTCTACGACACGCTGATAGTGATTGTTCATCAACTGACTGTAGTGATACTCACCTCTTGGGATGATGTCACCTACATAACCTGTCTTCACGGCATCATAGCCATACTTGTTCATCAGATTGAAAGCATCCTCCATGTGACGCTCGTAGTTGAGAGCAGCGGAAGAGGTCTCGTGGTGCATCATGAGCTTCACGCCCTTTGAATGAGCGTAGTCGTTAAGCATCTTGATATCAAAGTCAGGATATGGAGTCACGAAGTCGAAGACATCGAGTTTCTGATGACCGAACCAGTCCTCCCAACCTTCGTTCCAACCTTCCACCAACACTTCTTGCAAACCATTCTTGGCAGCAAAGTCGATATATCGCTTCACTTCCTCATTGGTAGCACCATGTGTGCCACTTGGTTTGCACTTGCTATAGTCAGTCACACCGAGACGAACAGATGGGTAGTCATTGGTATAGCTCCAAGTCTTGGTACCCACAATCATGTTCCACCATACGCCACAGTACTTAGTAGGATGAATCCAAGAAGTATCGGCTATCTTACAAGGCTCATTCAAGTTAAGAGTTAACTTACAAGATAGCATATCACGGGCATCATCACTTACCAAGATGGTACGCCAAGGTGTATTGAAAGGTGTCTGGATGAAACCCTTGCGCCCTACGGCATCAGGAGTCAACCAAGACTCGAATGTCAAGTTTTTCTCGTCGAGGTTGAGATGCATGGTAGGATAATCCAAGCAAGCAGCCTCGTGGATGTTAATGTAGAGACCATCCTTGGTCTTCATCTGGAGAGAGGTCTGCACACCCGTATCAGAGAATACAGTGGTAGAAGAATTGCTCTTGTAACTCTCACGATTCTTGGCTATCACCTCTCGAATACCTGTCAATGGAGTAATCTGATACTCATACTCCTGCGTATCGTAATCACCAGGAATCCAATAGGCTGTATGATCTCCAGCCATGGCAAACTGAGTATGTTCCTCTTGAATCACAAAATAATTGAGACTCTCCTGTTGAGGGAACTCATAGCGCAAACCCATACCATAATCATAGACACGAAAGCGGATGATGATGTTACGGTTGGAAGAAGCTTGGTTCAAGTTCACCTGCAACTCATTGTAGTGGTTGCGAATCGTCGCAGTCTCGCCCCAAACAGGCTTCCAAGTCTCGTCGAAGGTAGAAGTCTTCGAACCAATCTCTGTAAAGCCATCCATCAGACTGGTCTCTTCCATGCCCTTGCTGGCATGCTTATCCTTTGCCAACTCCAAGCCAAGATGAGATGGTTTGCACACAGTTTTTCCTTTGTAACTCATCTCGTAAGTAGGTTGTCCATTCCCTGTCAGCGAGAAAGTCACAGTCACATTGCCATTAGGCGATTTTACGGTCTGGGCAGCAGCCAACATTGGGAGCAACATGCCCATCAACAAGACACTGATTTTCTTCATATTTTTAGCTATTATATGCTTAATTTTGCCAGTTACTACTATTCTTCTGCAAAGAAAATGCAAACGAGCGCAATGAAAACTCGTTTTCAAATTGCCGAGTGCAGC
>DKCU01000020.1 GCA_002451555.1 Candidatus Segatella albertsiae | reverse complement strand
TTTTAAATTAGTATATACATCTATCATATTTTGACGCAAATATCCCAGCAATTTGTCTGTTGGTGAGAAATAAAGCCAATTTTCATTTCTTGTCTCATAGTTTGTCAACTGCTCTATTTGGGCATCAGTCAAAGGTGCCTCATACTCCTTCAGTGCAGTTTCGGAAATCAAGAATTTCAATCGCTGAATCATGGTGGTTGTCTTACCAGTACCAGGGCCTCCTTCTATGACAACAGGAACTCCATCGTACAAATGCGAACGCTTTGCATCTTCTTGAGATGCATCCAAAATATGCTGCAGACGCAACTGCTCACCTTCTCGTATGAAACTCTGAACATGAGCCTGTTTAGCTTTATTTTCAACTAATCGCTGATTAAGCTCATCTATTTCGCATTGCTTCTTTTCTTCCTCAATTCTCAATTTTTCAGCTTCCAGGCGAGCTTTTTCTGCTGCTGCAGCTTGCTGTCTTTTGCGTTCCTCTTCTGCAGCTTTCTCTGCAGCCTCTAAAGCCTTGCGATCTTCTTCCTGCTTTCTCTTCAACTCATCTATTCGAGACACCAGGACATCTTCCTCTTGAAAAAGTTCCTCTATAGTTTGGTAACGAAAAACTTGATTGTCAATATTTACACCAAGTTCTTTTACCGAATATTCCGTAGGAGTAAATGTCGCACGATTATGTATCGTAACCTCAACCTCATTCACAATACCTTTTCTGTGATTTTGGAGGTTACCAACTGTATAAGGATGCGTTCCCGAAAAATTCTTAGACAAGACAGCTCCCATCTTTGTGTTCTTATAAACAGAAGTACCATCCCCCATCAAAGGTTTTCTTCCTTTATTGGCATAGCAGTTATATTCCTTATTGACAAGCCAAAACACACCTTCTCCATTCAATTTGGAATCAAGTGTATTCTTACAAGTACACAGAGCACGAGCTATGGCAGGATTGTGAATATATTCACTTACCTCTAGCTTTTTGTGTCTCTTAATTGATGAGGCTATTTGGTATAAACTTTCTTCGCTCATAGTTTCTAGTAAATTGTTAGTTTTTTCAAACATACAGCCCGCCCCCAAAAAAGCCATAATACATTTATTATCAGGATCTATCAAAAAGAAATTGGCGCAGGGGTCATTACTTTTTACATGTCCCTGTGAGTTGCGGTCTTAGGAAACCGATGGAAAACAAGGACAGAAGCAATAAACACGCCTACGCCAACATAGTAAATATGTTATAGCACAAGATGCACCCTTCCGATACGAAAGGGCGCACTTGTGCCGTGCATAATCACACGTTATAGTAGACGTCCACCGCCATCTCCCTCCGACTCTCCATTTGAAAGTTCCTAAGTTTCAACTCGTCAGAAGCAAACGTTAGCAAACGTCATTTCTCTAAAATAGGTCAATACATGGATTACGGAAAGCAACGCTTTCCATCCATAGAATGACGCTACAAAAATACACAAAAGATTTGAATTCACCAAATAATCAAGGTTCTTTCTTTATTTTTTCCAAGAATAATACAAAATTGTCTCACAACTTTTTCTATCAAACCTTGCACTGGTTACAAATCAAAAAGAAGTGCCCCTATCACATGACCTTACAGTTCATCCACTTGTCCAGCCGTCCTCTCCATAATGCTCGTTGCAAGTTCATCTGCAACCTGAACAATCGTGACTAAAGGATAAAGCGTACGAGCTGCATCATAATTACGCACCTCCTCAAAGCTATTTTGATTAACACCCCAAGCCCCCATATGCCAACGAATGGCAAGCATTTCCGCATCAGTTATATCTAAACCACTCAATATCACCAAAGCCAAAGATTTTTCACCATGCCCCAATGGAAAATTTTTGTATGTGATCTTATAGCCTTCCGTTTCTTCCCAATCACCTAACTTTGTTTTTCTCTTCTTTACCGAACGAACATAAATATCTGATTTGCATACATCATGAAGCAACGCAGCTATTATCAGACTCTCTTTTTCCACATCATATTCCAAAGAAGGTTCCAAGGATTTCATGGATTCCCAGACGGACAAAGCTGCATGATAGACATTAAGCGAATGAAGAACTAAGCCTCCAGCTACATTCAGATGATGTCCAGATGAAGCAGGAGCTGTAAAGAATCCCATTTGTTCTAAATCCTCTATCAAAGCATCCACTCCATCACGCCCTGTCGACTTCAATAGTGCCGTAAATTTCTCCTTATTTTTATTTATATCTATACTCATATTTCTTACATATATTATTTCACTTCCCAATCCTCGATACTCCTTTGGTCTTCCGAGAAGTTAAGAGCCACCTTCACGACCTTTCTCCCATCATCGGCAAAGGCTTTGGCATAGTCCTTGCATTCTATTTGCGCCATCGCCGTATCGGCATTCTTCTTGTACTTCAACTCGAAGATGTAAATATGCTGCTCCCTTTTGAGTACCAAGTCGATTCTGCCATCCGTCGTGGCATACTCCACCTGTACGTCGGCACCCAACATCGTGAGGATGGTGAACATCACGGCTTGGTAATGACGCTCGTTGTTATTGATAATGGTATAAGGGAACTTATCGTAGAAGACCTTCAAGTGTGGCAAAAAGGCCTCTATGTTCTCCTCCACCAACATATGGTCGGCATAGGCAAGCACGATGTTGTCGAAATCATACAGATTGTTGCCCTCGTAATACTTCACGAGACTTTCGGAGAAACCTTGCCGTACCTCCTCGTTCGGGAAACTGAGACGATAGAGGCGACGACGCTTGTCATACTCCTTGATGGTGAGATAGCCACTCTGGTACAACACAGGAATCGGATCAGTGATTTTGTCGGTAGGCGCATCGAAGCGGCTGTCCTTCACCCACAGTTTGTTAAGACGCAACATATCCACGCCATTATTCTGCAACAGTTCGATGAGGAATGTAGGCGTGCCCGATGAGAACCAATAGCTATTGAAATCCTTGTCGTCCAAGGCATTGATGATGCTGTATGGATTGAAGATATCAGGACTGTTCGGACTGAAATGATAACCATCGTAATGCCGCTTAAGCTGCTCCACGGTTTCCTCGAAAGTCAAGCCATTGTGCTCAGCCATCTCCTCGATTCCCTCCTTGAAATCGGTAAGGAGCTGTTCTTTGGTGATTCCACAGATGTCGCTATACTCATCCTTCATGCTGATAATCTTCAAGTTGTTCAAATCACTGAAGATGCTGAGCTGGCTGAACTTAGAGACACCTGTTATGAGGACAAAACGAAGGTTGCCCTCTTGTTCTTTCAATGGGCTGAAAAAATCTCGCAAGATATTACGAACCTCTCCCAAAAGAGTATCATTGCTTAGCACATCATGCATAGGAGCATCATATTCGTCGATAAGAACCACAGCTTGTTTTCCTGTCTGACGAATTGCCTCCAAAATAATTTGGGTTAAGCGAGCACTATATGATTGGGGAGTCCCTGCTGTCAATCCATATTTTTGTTCATACGAAAGCAATATTGAATTGAGAATGGCATGGAGGTTTTCCAAACTAAAATATTTACCACGGCTCAAATCCAAGTGAATCACAGGATATTCTATCCACTCTTTCTCCAACTTTTCAATGGCAAGCCCTTTGAACAGTTCCTTCTTACCTTCGAAGTAAGCCTGAAGAGTAGATACAAACAAAGACTTTCCGAATCGTCGTGGACGACTCAGAAAATGAAACTTGGCATAATGCGCCAACCGATAAACGACATCCGTCTTATCGGCATAAAAATAGTTTCCCTTCGCTATCTCAGAGAAAGTCTGTATTCCCAGTGGATATTTTTTTGCTGCCATCAGTCTTGCTTTTTAATGTTCTAATCTTCATATTTTAGACTTGTCATCTTCCGATAAACACTGCAAATATAAGGATATTTTCAGAAACTACCAAAGAAAAAAGAAAGAAAACAAACGGAAGCACAAACTTTTAGCAAAATTGTAGGAAGGGAAGTGGGGTTATTCCGAAAAAATATCGTAATTTTGCACCTTGTTTTAAGGGAGTATTATCTTTACTCCCTTTAAAGAAAGGCTATAAAAGATAAAAAGAAAGATAAAGGATAAAAAAATATCAGATATTTAATTTAATAAGGAAAAGAAGATTAAGGTATTCAGAAAAAATGAAAGAAGTATTATTGGTTAGCATCGGCAGCTTCTTCGGAGGCGGCATGAGATATTGGGTATCGAAGGTGGTGCAATCGTGCAGCCTCATCGCCTTCCCTTTCGGAACGATGACGGTGAATGTATTGGGATGTCTCATCATCGGTTTCCTTTCGGGATTGAACTGGAACGGCGGAGATTTGAGCGGTGGATGCGGAAACGCATGGATGACACCTTCCACCAAACTATTGCTCACCACAGGGTTCTGCGGTGGATTCACGACCTTCTCCACTTTTATGAACGAAGGTTCGGGATTACTGAAGGACGAGCAATATCTCTACATGGCGCTCTATCTCTTCGGAAGTCTGGTGCTCGGACTTGCCGCCGTACTAGCAGGACATTATCTAGCAAAACTCATCGCATAAAAAAGACGAGATAACGCATTTCAATCAATAAAAAAAGGTAAAAAAGACATTCACTTCAGGAAATGAAAAAAGGACTCTTTGCGCTTGCCCTGGGAACATTCACCCTCGGCATGGCTGAATTTATCATCGAAGGCATCATCACCGATGTCGCTCACAACATGAATGTGTCCATCCCTCAGGCTGGACATCTCATCTCCATCTATGCTCTCGGCGTTTGTGCGGGCGCTTTCTCGCTGATATTGATGCACAAATATCGCCCTAAGAAAATTTTGATGTTCCTCACATCGCTCATCACCCTCGGTGCCATCATCGCCACCATCGCCCCAAGCTACTGGCTGTTGCTCTGTGCCCGTTTCATCCAAGGCTTACCACACGGAGCTTACTTCGGAACGGCTACCATCGTAGCGGTCAAGATGGCGAAGGAAGGAAAGGGTACCAAGGCGGTGGCTATGATGTGCGCCGGTATGCCCGTAGCCAACTTGATGGGTGTGCCACTGGGTACTTTCCTCAGCCACAACATCTCTTGGCGAGCACCATTCTTGATGTCGATTATCCTGGGCATCATTACCTTGTATATGATATATCGATGGGTTCCCGACGTGGAAGCTCTGCCCAACAAGGGCATGAAGGCGCAGTTCAGATTCTTGCGAAACCTCGCCCCTTGGCTCATCATCGCCGCCACCTTCCTGGGCAACGGCGGAATCCTCTGCTGGTTCAGTTACATATCCCCGCTCTTGCAGTTGGATGGTGGATTTAGTGCTGCCAGTATCTCCGTCTTGATGATTTTCGCAGGATTGGGCATGGTAGTGGGCAACCAGGTGAGTGCCTATCTCGCAGACAAGATGCAACCAGGTCGATTCACCTGTTATCTCCAGTTCTTGGCGGCTGCAGCCTTGTTGGCAACCTTCTTCCTCTCCCACAACGGGTGGATTTCCGCAGCCATGATGTTTATCTGCTGTGCCTGCCTCTTCGGCATCGGATCGCCAGAGCAGTTTCTCATCGTAAAGCATAGCGAGGGAGGCGAAATGCTGGGCGGTTGCTGCATCCAGGCGGCATTCAACCTGGGCAATGCCGTGGGTGCCTTCCTTGGCGGCATCCCTGTTTCCTGGGGATTGGGCTACAACTACCCTGCCCTCATCGGTGTGCCAATGGCATTGGCTGGAGCCTTCTGCCTCTTGGCTTTTCACAAGAAATACGAGGGAAAGGCTGCATAATCAGCAAGATTTTCTTTCAAAAAAGAGAGCATAAAATAAAGAAAGGCTAATAAAAAAGAAGCATCAGATAAAGAAAGATAGTATTTCATCAGATGAAGAAACGATGAAAATACTATCTTTTTTATTATTTTATATCTTCAAATTGCACGGTTTTCGAATTTTATTTGTATTTTTGTGCCATGAATTCATTAGATACAAACAACATAAAATGGAGCGAGAATGTAATCATCGCTGACGCTGACTATATCGACAAGGTGGCTTTCGACCTGATTGTCAACTTTGAGCGAATGATTAATCGTCGCATCCAGCCAGCCGACATGGCGCAATGGGCTGTCTGCATCGCCTTGGACGGCGGATTGAGAGAGGGTGAGCACGAGACACAAGTGGTGCTCATCCACGACAAGAAGTCAATGGCGATGAAGAACTTCCACCCTTCCAACTACGAGAAGGACCTGAACGCACAGGCTTTCAAGGATGCCAACCTCGGCGAGTTCATCATCTCTTCTTATCCTACGGAGGAAAAGATGGTGGGCAAGGACGATTTCCTCGTGGATATTGCTCGCACCGTATGCAATGCCAAGGAGGTGAAGCGAGTGATGATTATCCCGAACTCAGAGGACGGCGATGCCTACGACCAGTTGCGCGACATGCTCCGCAAGGTGGACGATGACGACAAGCGCATCACGCTCTTCGCCATGCAACCATTGCCTGGCGGCAATTTCCGACAGGAAATCCTGGGCTACTCCCTGATGAGTGCCTTGGGAATCTCGGCAGACGAGATTAAGTGAAGAACGAAGAGTGAAGAGTGAAGAATTCAATTGCTTCATGGGCGAGAGCCTATTTATTATTTGTAAATTATAAATTATACATTAAAATAAAATGAGTAGAGTACTTATGATTGGCGCTGGTGGCGTAGCTACCGTAGCAGCCTTCAAGATTGTCCAGAACCAGGACGTTTTCACTGAGTTCATGATTGCCAGCCGTCGCAAGGAAAAGTGCGACAAACTGGTACAGTCTATCCACGACAAGGGTTACAAGATGGATATTCAGACGGCACAGGTTGACGCCGACAATGTGGAGGAGTTGAAGGCTCTCTTCAATAGCTACAAGCCTGAATTGGTCATCAACCTCGCCTTGCCTTACCAAGACCTCACCATCATGGACGCTTGTTTGGCTTGCGGTTGCAACTACATGGACACAGCCAATTATGAGCCAAAGGACGAGGCTCACTTCGAGTACTCTTGGCAGTGGGCTTACAAGGACAAGTTTGAGAAGGCTGGCCTTTGCGCCATCCTCGGTTGTGGCTTCGACCCTGGTGTTTCCGGCATCTTCACCGCTTATGCAGCCAAGCATCACTTCGACGAGATTGAGACACTCGACATCGTGGATTGCAACGCCGGCAATCACCACAAGGCTTTCGCCACCAACTTCAACCCAGAGATCAACATTCGTGAGATTACCCAAAAGGGACTCTGGTATAAGGATGGCGAATGGATTGAGACCGACCCGCTGTCTATCCACAAGCCTCTCACCTACCCAAACATCGGTCCTCGTGAGAGCTACTTGATGCACCACGAGGAGCTGGAGAGCTTAGTGAAGAACTACCCTACCATCAAGGAGGCTCGCTTCTGGATGACCTTCGGTCAGCAGTATCTCACTTATCTCGACTGCATCCAGAACCTCGGCATGAGCCGCATCGACGAAATCGAGTACGAGGCTCCATTGGCAGACGGCTCCGGCAAAACAGCCAAGGTAAAGATCGTTCCATTGCAGTTCTTGAAGGTAGTGTTGCCTAATCCACAAGACCTCGGCGAGAACTACGACGGCGAGACCTCCATCGGTTGCCGCATCCGTGGTAAGAAAGACGGCAAGGAGCACACCTATTATGTATATAACAACTGCAAGCACCAGGATGCCTACAACGAGACGGGTATGCAGGGCGTAAGCTACACCACCGGTGTGCCAGCCATGATCGGCGCCATGATGTTCTTAAAGGGCATCTGGAAGAAACCAGGCGTTTGGAACGTCGAGGAGTTTGACCCAGATCCATTCATGGAGCAGCTCAACAAGCAGGGATTGCCTTGGCACGAGGTATTCGATGGAGACTTGGAGATAGATTAATAAAAGCATGAAGCTATGCCTACCTTTCGGTTAGCATATCTTCACCTAAACAACAATAATAGTAATTATAAATTCAGAAAACAACAATGGCGAAAAAAGACGAAATGCAAGAGGGTACTCTTAACCCTAACGAAGGCAAGTTGAAAGCCCTCCAGGCTGCTATGGCGAAGATCGAGAAAGACTTCGGCAAGGGGTCTATCATGAAATTAGGTGACGAACATATCGAGAATATAGAGGTTATTCCTACAGGTAGTATCGCACTTGACAACGCACTTGGCGTAGGCGGTTATCCTAAGGGACGCATCATCGAGATTTATGGTCCCGAGTCATCTGGTAAAACAACTCTAGCTATACATGCCATCGCAGAGGCTCAGAAAGCAGGTGGTATTGCCGCTTTCATTGATGCAGAACACGCTTTCGACCGTTTCTATGCAGCAAAGCTCGGTGTGGATGTGGATAACTTATGGATTTCACAACCAGACAATGGCGAACAGGCTTTACAGATTGCCGACCAGTTGATTAGCTCTTCTGCCATCGACATTTTGGTAGTCGATTCAGTAGCTGCCCTTACTCCTAAAAAAGAAATTGAGGGTGACATGGGTGACAACGTAGTAGGTCTTCAAGCTCGTTTGATGAGCCAAGCACTCCGTAAGCTGACTTCTACAATTAGCAAGACCAATACTACTTGTATCTTCATCAATCAGTTGCGTGAGAAAATTGGTGTCATGTTCGGAAACCCAGAGACCACGACAGGTGGTAATGCCTTGAAATTCTATGCATCAGTACGTTTGGATATTCGTAAGGCATCTGCCATCAAGGATGGCGACAATGTTCTTGGAAACCTGGTACGTGTAAAAGTGGTGAAGAACAAAGTGGCACCTCCTTTCCGTAAGGCGGAGTTTGAGATTACCTTCGGCGAGGGTATCAGCAAGATTGGCGAAATCATCGACCTCGGCGTAGAGCACAATATCATTCAGAAGAGTGGCAGTTGGTTCAGCTACAATGGCTCCAAACTGGGTCAAGGTCGCGACGCAGCCAAGGCTTTATTAAAAGACAACCCAGAGTTGGCGGAGGAAATAGAGGCTAAGGTACGCGAAGCTATCGCTGCCAAGAACGAAGGATAAGAGAATTGGCATTCATGCTAATTAATAAAAATGAGCGATGTCCTAATTTAGAACATCGCTCATTTTTTATGCTATCTTATGCATTATCCTATACACTCATTAGCTTTTCTACCAAGTTACACTCATACCTATGGCAATGCTTGCATTGGAACTTAACGGAATGAACTCCTTGCTGGTCTTGCCCAAGATGTGATCCATACCAATGAAGAAATTGTACCCCTTCGGATGAATGTTAAGTACATAGCCCATGCTTGTGGCGAAGCTACTTACTGCGAAGTTGACACCACCATCGAGCCACTTCAATGGCTTCCAGTTAGCACTAAAACGTCCTTCACTCCATGTAAAATCACCATTGATGCGAGTACTGCTCAAGAAACCGAAAGATAGTTTGTCGTATGAAGGCAAACTATACTCCGCACCCAAGTTGACCGTTGCTGCTAAGGCTGTTGTACGACTGCCTTGATCACCCATATCCTTCAAGTTGATAAAATCAGTAATCTGATCCCCATAATCATCCATCTGGTCATCAATGGTAGAGCCACTATTCTCTCTCACCGCAGTATCGTGGAAGCCATTGAACACGAAGCTCTCGCTTCTATTGACCGCCTTCATATTGTTAGACCAGTTGATGAAACCCAAGTCGAGCACAGAAACACTCACATTCAAGTTCTTGTTGACTTTATATACACCACCTAGGTCGAAAGCCATACCAAAGCCACTCAATCCTGCGCCATCCACATCTACGTCGTTAATCTTATCATACTCTCTCTTGTTGCCGTTTGCATCAGGCACTTTGTACTCGTCCTTCTTGGTCTTATAGGCAAAACCCTTCATGGACACCTGAGCATTCGCCTTGCCAGACACTATCCATTGATCGGTTCCCGATAGGTCTGCACGGAGGTTTTCCAGACGTGCATCGCCATCGGCTACACCAAAGAGGAACTTCAACTTGGCACCAATTCTCAGTTTTTTGTTGATTTGATGGGAATGACCAAAAGCCAACTCAGCATAAGAACGAGCCCTCACGCTGACATCTCCGATCTCATAATTCTGATTTCCAGTGTTCTTAGCGAACTCAAACAATTCGTAAGGAAGAGAAGCACCCAAGGAAGCCTTGGCATTCAACTCGATGGTATTGTATCCATGAAATCCCTTGAAACCTGCAGAGAGAATGGCAATGCCCACATCACCCTGCACACGATTGTTACCCTTGCTGAATCCCCTGAGAGCCTCGTCGGCAGAGATATAAGGGTTCATGAAAGAAGTCATCTTCTTAGCTCTAGCCTCTTGACCGTACATCGGGTTATACATCACCACATCCTTGTAACCAAAATTACCCTGCAGATTGGCGCTAATATTTCCCAAGGCAGGAATAGAGATATAGTTCTGCTTATTCTCGAAGGCAGGGTTCATGTCGTGACGGAACTTGTAATCCTCCGTAAAATAGGCAGAGTTAAGTGACTGTGCCATCGCAGTTGCCCCAATCATCAAGAGAGAAGCCACCAAGACGTGCTTATATATATTGTTCATCTTATTCTTTGTCATAATCATAGTTTTTGTGTATTATCATTCAGTTATCGTTCCCCTTCATTAGTTGAAGTCTCCAATCACCTTGCCCACAAGTTTAATCTTGATGTTTTCCAACTTCAAGGTATGCTTTTCGGCATTCAAAGTCACGCCTGTCACGGTACTTCCGTCGTGAGTAGCCTTTCCCAAGACCTTGTAAGAAAGGCCGTCAAGTTTCTTCAATCCGCCTCTCACCTTCTCACGGATTTCGATTTCCAGAGGAGAAGACTCAGCGGTTACGCCATCAGGAGATGCCTTCACGGTACCCTGCTTGATATTGACTTCGATGAGATTGCTGATGTCGCTACCACCGACACCTAGAGGAGATGCCTCCACGACAAGTGTTGCAGGAACCTTGTTCAAGGCATTAGCTGTCAATGACACATACGTACCCTCAGACAATTCCAAATCGTCAATGTCATCGTTCCAACCGTCAAAGTCATCAGAATATTCTATGACAGCACCCTCATCGAAAGCAATAGGAGCCTCCACAGAGTAAGAAGGAGCAATCGTATAAGAGTGTCCTAGCAAGAAGGTGCCCTCCTTGTCCTTATTGGCACAAGCATTGGCATCGAAGGTTATCTCGTCAGGTATCGTCTTGATGATGTCGGAAAGGTTAGGAACCACCTTCACAACAACGCCGTTGCCCGTAGGAACTCCCTCGGCTCTTCTACAGATATAGACCGTCGTAGTCTGGTTGGCACCTATTGTTATATCATCCACATTGACAGAAGCTGTCTGCTGACCATCCTTGAAACTCTTAAGGACACCGTTGATTTGGCCCTCGATGTCCATATCATTGCCCACCAAGAGTTTGATGACAGGATTATACAGATCCACCTTCACGTTGCCACCTCGCAAGAATTCAGGAACACCCGTAATGCTCACCTTGCCCAACTTATTTAAGTCGATGGTAGGATTGAACTTTCCTTTGGCACTCTCCACGACTACCGTTCCCATGTTCAAATGGTTGGAGATTCTGGCAGAGGTACCCGTTCCCGCTGTGATTTGACTAGCCTGGGCAAGCATGTGAATCTTACCGCTCATCTTCACCTTGCTATCCACTGTCAATCCGCTCGCACTGCCCTTCGTGAAGTCAAGGCCCACGATTTGCACTCGGAGTTTGTATATCTGATTGGTAGGAACATCGGTCAACGTAAGGACGTGCCCCGACAAAGTACCTTGCGAACTCTTAATCTCCATATAAGAAGGAAAAGTAAGAACAACTTTGTCCAACTGGGAAGTCCATGTAGAGATACCCAACAAGTCCACGTCCAGTTCCACTTGACAATTGACGGTAGCATGCGACAAAGACACCACCTCCGCAGGCTTATCTCCCATATACTCAAAGCTAAATATATCGCCCTCGCCTTCCAAGGCGCCACTGCCTGCGCGAGTTCCCTTGGAAGAAGAAAAACCCAAGGTAATATCACTCGAATTGGAAAGATTCTCTGTAATAAAAATTTTGTCGATGTTAGGATGCACAGGGTCTATCGCCTCGCCATTCTGGCGAAACACATAGTCGTGAGAGACTTCATCTTCCACGACACAGCCATTCGCCTCCAGCTCCAAGACATCCTTCAGCGGGATATCCATCGTAGAACTTGCTGGAATTTCCAGCCCATCTCCACCAAAACCCATCGTTGCATCGATTTGATCAAAATCATAATCGTTGTTTGTACACCCGGTTACCAAGAACCCGCCTAACAGCAGAGATGCCAGCAACAGCTTCACTCTCATTTGCTTTTTCTTCATAGTCATTCGTATTTGATAATTAGAGATACACTAAGGACATCGTAAATTATAATGCGCTTTAGATATCGATTTTTTAATAACTTTTGCAAATGTAGCACTTTTTTAGAATAACCGTGTAAAATATTTGTTCTTTTTTCACCTATATTATCAATTTATACGAATCCGTATGCCTTTTAAACAAAAAATCCACCCCGATAACCCCAAAATATCCATATATAAACATCAAAATTGACAAAAGATACCGAGAAGTCAACTATATAGGGCAATCAACTATGTAATAGAGATACCAAGCAAATGGTGCATCTCAGAAGCAGAAAGGAGTCAGAACATTGAGCAAGCCTTGGAAATCAGCCTTGGAAATGCGTCTTCCACGAAGGCTTCTCACCTGAGGATAATCTTCAAAATAAGCCTCCTGCGTCGTGTACCATTGGTGAGACCTCACTTCAGAAAGTTTGACCAATTGACTTTCTATACGTCGGGCGAAACTAGGATTCACACGTGAGAGATAATGCTTACCATCCCTCATCTCTATCGCCAGCATCAGATAGGTCTGCGGTCCTTTCCTCTTTTTCTTCTCTACGACCTGCTCGCTCACCCTCCATCCCCTAGTAGAAGTCATCACACGGATATCCCAGCCGTACTTACGATTGAGATTGTCCATCATGCCCCTAAACACAATGCCATGAGAAGAAGTATCCTTTAATCCTGTGTAGCCTATAATATAATGTATCATCTCATGGAGAAGCACGCTCTTAGCCTGTTTCTCAGTCATATCATAATAGGTTGTCATGGATATCTTGAAGTCATAGAGTTTCGTGCGTCCCCAACGAGTAGCACGCTTAAACGACATCTGACCAAGCCTGGTCTTGGCACGAGTGAGTCCCAATTCAGGCATTGGCAATTTTCCACCAAAATAATCTTGATTAAATCGTTGGAACCATTCCTCCATCCATTCTATAGTCACTATCATATAAAACGCATATTAATGCAAATTAATCAGTTATTTATTACAAAGCGTTTGCAAAGGTACAACTTTTTGGGTAATTTTATTCATTATTTATTGAAAAATGACTAACTTTGCACCCAAATTAAGACAAAAAATGAATAAAACAGCACAGCATATCATCGACATAAAGAATGTGTCGAAAAGATTTGGCGAGAAAGTTGCCCTCAACAACATCAATCTCTTTGTGAGAAAGGGTGAATTCATGACCATTCTCGGTCCATCGGGCTGCGGAAAAACTACATTACTAAGACTCTTGGCCGGCTTCGAGACAGCTTCCGAAGGTATTATCACCATCGGTGGCAACAACATCACAAACCTGCCTCCCTACAAACGCAACGTAAACACGGTGTTCCAGAAATACGCCTTGTTTCCTCACCTCAACGTATATGACAACATCGCCTTTGGACTTAAACTCAAGCACACGCCAAAGGAAGAAATCATGCCTAAGGTGAAACGTGCCCTCAAGATGGTGAACATGAGCGACTATGAATATCGTGATGTCAACTCACTCTCTGGTGGACAGCAACAGCGCATCGCCATTGCCCGTGCCATCGTCAATGAGCCAGAAGTACTTCTGCTCGACGAACCGCTTGCAGCCCTGGATCTCAAGATGCGAAAAGACATGCAATTAGAATTGAAAGAGATGCACGAACGGTTGGGCATTACTTTCGTCTATGTAACCCATGACCAAGAGGAAGCACTTACTTTGAGCGACACCATCGTGGTGATGAGCGAGGGTGAGATTCAGCAGATAGGCACACCTACCGACATTTACAACGAACCAGCCAATGCCTTCGTGGCTGACTTCATCGGCGAAAGCAACATCCTCTGCGGCACTATGAGCCACGATTGCCTTGTCAATGTGGCAGGCTCGGAAATACCATGTGTCGATAAGGGATTTGGGAAGGACGAACAAGTCGATGTCGTGATTCGTCCAGAAGACATCGAGATTTCCACCGACACAACAAATGCTCAGTTTGTCGGCAAAATCACCTCCAGCATATTCAAGGGAGTACACTATGAGATGCTGGCAGAAAGCAACAAAGGCTATGAATTCTTGATACAAAACTACAAGCACTTCGAGGTAGGGCAGACCATAGGCATGAGTGTGATTCCCGACAACATCCATATCATGAAAAAGGATCATATCTCAAACATCTTTGAGGCAAAGGTCTGCGGGGACAACACCATCGAGTTTTTGGGTTGCGAATTTCTCATAGAGGACCTTGCCCAAAAACGGGCTGCACAAGAAAACCGCACCAACAAACAAGACAATACAGTTTCTGCACCGCAATCCGTAACTGTAAGCGTACCTTTCGACAAGATAGAACTCTTCGACAACGAGGAAGAAGGAACCTTTACGGGCGACATTAGTTTTATTCTATACAAGGGAGACCACTACCACCTCACCATCGATACAGACTGGGGAGAGAAGCTCTATGTAGATACACAAGACGTGTGGGACTTGGGAGACCATGTTGCTATAACAATCCCGACAAACGCCATTTCATTTAACATTTAACACTAAACACTGAACATTGAATATCGTAAAGTTTATATCATCCCGCCAAAGTTGGTCGATACCCTACGCCATCTTTGCTGCCATATTTGTGGTCTTGCCACTAATACTCATCGTTGTATTTGCCTTCACCGATGAGAATGGCTCTATCACACTCTATAACTTCCAAAAATTTTTAGCGCACCCAGAGGCCATCAACACCTTTGTTTATTCCATCGGAATCGCATTTCTAAACACCTTGCTCTGCATTCTGCTGGGCTATCCTGCTGCTTATATCCTAACACAGACCAAGATGAAATATGCAAGCACCATCGTCATGCTCTTCATCTTGCCTATGTGGGTCAATATCCTGGTACGTACGCTCGCCACAGTGGCACTCTTTGACTTCGCCGACCTTCCACTCGGCGAGGGAGCGCTCTTGTTTGGTATGGTGTATAATTTCATCCCATTCATGATTTATCCCATCTACAACACACTCCAAAAGATGGACAGGAGCTACATAGAGGCAGCCGAAGACCTGGGAGCATCGCCATGGCAACAGTTTTTCAAGGTCATCCTTCCGCTCTCCATGCCTGGCGTAGCAAGTGGCATTCTGATGGTGTTCATGCCAACCATCTCGACCTTCGCCATCTCGGAACTACTGACGATGAACAATATCAAGCTCTTTGGAACTACCATCCAGGAGAACATCAACAACTCCATGTGGAACTATGGCGCGGCCCTCTCACTCATCATGCTCTTCCTTATAGGAGCATCCACACTCATCGCCGGCGATGGCGGAAGAAAGGAAGGAGGTATCAGATGATGAAGACATTATTCTCCAAGGAAATGATGAAAAAAGTATTCTGCCAAGGTTACCTTTGGTTACTTTTGTTATTACTTTACTCACCTATCATCATCATTGTGATTTTCTCGTTCACCGAGGCCAAGGTGATGGGTAACTGGACCGGATTCTCCCTCCAGCTCTACAAAAGCCTTTTTGCCGAAGGCACCCACCATTCCTTGACGGCAGCGCTCATCAACACAATTACCATCGCACTGATTACTGCCACCGCATCCACGCTCTTCGGCACGCTGACAGCCATCGGAATCCATAACCTACGAAACAGATATGCACGCCAAGCCATCTCGTTTGTGAACAACATCCCGATACTCAACGGCGACATCATCATAGGCATATCCCTCTTTCTGCTTTTCATCACCATGGGCATTCCGCAGGGTTATACCACAGTGGTACTGGCGCACATCACTTTCTGTCTGCCATACGTCATCCTGAGTGTGATGCCACGACTGAAACAGATGAACCCTAATCTCTACGAAGCGGCTCTCGACCTAGGTGCCTCACCTATGCAAGCACTTCGCAAAGTAATTATCCCAGAGATCCTGCCTGGCATGATTTCAGGTTTCATGCTTGCTATCACAATGAGTATCGATGACTTTGCCGTCACCATCTTTACCATTGGCAACGAAGGATTGGAGACCCTCTCCACCTTTATCTATGCAGATGCACGCAAGGGTGGTCTCACACCAGAACTCCGCCCACTCAGCACCATTATCTTTGTGCTCGTGCTTGTGATGCTGATCATTATCAATCGTCGTTCCGACAAAAACAAGAAAAAGAAGTAAAATGGGTAAAATATATTTTGGATTACAGAGAGTCAAGAATTTGAAAGAGATCAAGGCCCTAGTCTTTATAGCCTTAGCACTTCTGCAAATTTTCGCTCTGTCTTCTTGCTACAACAAGGAGAACAGGGAGGAAATCCTCAAGGTCTATAACTGGGCCGACTACATTGACGAGGACATGCTCGCCAAATTCCCGGAATGGTACGAGCAACAAACAGGCAAAAAGATACGTGTCATCTACCAAACTTTCGACATCAATGAGGTGATGCTTACCAAGATAGAACGTGGGCACGAAGACTACGATGTGGTCTGTCCATCAGAATACATCATTGAGCGAATGTTAGGCAAGAACTTGCTCCTACCCATAGACACCCTCTTTGGCAAGACCCCAAACTACATCAAGAACGTATCCCCCTACATTGTGAAACAGATTGATGCGACCAGCAACCATGGACGCATCGCCCACCATTACGCTGTGCCTTATATGTGGGGAACGTGTGGCATATTATATAATAAGGTACACGTACCTTTAAATGATGCACAGACCTGGGGAACGCTTTGGGAAAAGAAGTACCGTGGCAAGCTCCTGATGAAAGATTCCTATCGCGATTCCTATGGCACCGCCCTCATCTGGGCGCACCGCAAAGACTTGGCGACAGGTAAGGTGAGCGTTCCGCAACTGATGAACGACTATTCTCCAGAAGCAGTAGCCACAGTGGAAAAAGAACTGAAAGCACTGAAACCCAACATCGAGGGTTGGGAGGCAGACTTCGGTAAAGAAACGATGACCAAGGGCAAAGCCTATCTCAACATGACCTGGAGCGGTGATGCAGTATGGGCCATAGACGAGGCAGCAAAAGTGGGAGTCTCCCTAGGATACGAAGTACCAAAGGAAGGCAGCAACGTATGGTTTGATGGTTGGGTAATCCCCAAATACTCACGCAATCCAAAAGCCGCCGCCTACTTCATCAACTATCTTTGCCAAGAAGACGTGGCACTAGCCAACATGGAAACCACGGGATACGTGAGCAGCATCGCTGGCAAAAGAGTACTCGAAGAGATGAGCGATGAAAAGGAATATCCCGAGCCAATAGACTTAGCTTACTTTTTCGGAAAAGACTGCAAGGAAGCGAAAAAAGCCCATCTGAATCCCATTATGTACCCAGACAGCAACGTAGTGGCACGATGCGCTATGATTCACGATGCAGGTGAACATACACCGGAAGTACTTGACATGTGGTCAAAAGTAAAGGGAGACAACCTAGGAGGTGGCATAGTTATTTTTCTCTTGGCGACGGTCTTGGTCTTGACGATATTGATAGCTTTCAGGAAATATGAACATTACAAACACAGAAGACTTTCGAGAAAACATCGCCGACACCACATTATCAAATGTTAGAAATTAGAAGTTAGGAGTTGAAGAATGAAAGCCATCGCTTTTAGTATCTACTTTTAATTGATGGTGATTTTTATATCAAAAAAGAGAAAGTTTCACTGAAAAATGAAAGTTTTTATCAGGAAAATGAAAGTTTTCAAGAAAAAGTACAAAAAAAATTTGGTGGAACGAAATAAAAGCATTACCTTTGCAACGCTTTTGAAAAGATAGAGCAAGGGTGGTTACCAGAGTGGCCAAATGGGGCAGACTGTAAATCTGCTGGCTATGCCTTCGGTGGTTCGAATCCATCACCACCCACGTTTCCCAAAACAACTCAAAAAAATAAAGAATCCGATTCCTTCAAGAAGGTTTCGGATTTTTTTTATTTCCCTACTTTACCGTCTGCGTAGCCGGCCAATTCACCAAGAACAACTTGCTTTTCGCACGAGTAAATGCCGTATATAGCCAATGAATGTAATCAGGAGTCAACATATCATCCGTCATGTACCCCTGATCCACATATACATGTTCCCATTGGCCACCTTGCGCTTTGTGACAAGTGATGGCATAAGCATATTTCACCTGCAGGGCATTATAATAAGAATCTGTACGAATAGCTTTTAGGCGATCAGCCTTTAAAGGTACATCCTGATAATCCTCCTCCACACCCAGAAAGAGTTTTTCCTGTTCCTCACGAGTCAAAGCGGGAGCTTCACTACACAACGTATCCAACAATGCCGTCACACTAATCTCATAATCATCGTAATCGGGCAATTGAAGCAGTAGTGTCGCAAAACGAAAGCCGTAAAGCTCTATGTGATTGCGTACACGCAGTACCTTCGCCCTGTCTCCATTCGCCAAGAAGGAAGGGAGCGAAGAATTTTCCGCAACATCCTTTGGCTGCTGCGCCATCATCTCTTTTTTTTCCTTTTCTGTCCAAAAATAATTGTTCTTTACGATCATGATCATATCACCTCCCGAGAGTTGTTCCTCACGATCGAGCACCATGTTACGAATACCATTATTATAGATATTGGCACGTTTGTTACTACGAGTGATGACCATTGTTTCATCTTGCCCCACTTGATAATAACTATTGGCAAGGCTCTCCACCAAATCGCCTCCTGGCACCATAACAATATCGGCAAAGCCATGAAAACGAACCAAAGGCAACTGTGTAATGTCATCGTGAGTTATCATCTGTCGAACAACAGTAGCATTATACAATATACCAGACTCCTGACTTTGTCGCAATACTTCGTTAAGGTCACACTCATACACCTTCAGCCCATACCCTTCCAACACCATGCGGCTTAAAGCGGGCGACTCCTCCTCTCCCACGGGAGGCAGCTGCGCCTTGTCGCCAATGAGCATCAAGCGATCATTCCTTCCCTGATAAACGAACTGGACAAGATCATCCAAGAGACAACCGCTGCCAAAACTTGTGCTACCCATCCCATTGGAACTAGTGCAAAAACCACCCAACCCCATGTTGGAAACCATCGAAGCCTCATCCACCATAAACAAAGTATCGGCATAGAGATTGTCATTGAGATTGAACAGTCCATCCACCCCCGAGAAAGACTTTTCACGATAGATGCGCCGGTGGATGGTGTAAGCAGGACATCCACTATTAAGCGAGAACACCTTTGCGGCACGCCCAGTAGGAGCCAAAAGCATCAC
This sequence comes from Candidatus Segatella albertsiae, assembly GCA_002451555.1. Lineage (GTDB taxonomy): Bacteria > Bacteroidota > Bacteroidia > Bacteroidales > Bacteroidaceae > Prevotella > Prevotella albertsiae. Next base: position 25,253 of record DKCU01000020.1, on the reverse strand, counting down.
CTTCTGACCGACAATCTTAAGAGTACGCACGATAGCACCCGAAAGAGAAGTCTTACCCGTACCGGCGCTACCCCTTAGAATCATTGCCACACGAGGGGACTTATCGGTGAGAAAACGAGCAAAAGTATCTAAAGCCTGGCCTTGTTCCTGGGTAGGAGCAAAGCCAAACTGCTGCAAAATTCTATATTTTAATTCGTCCAAGACCATAATAATTGCGAAAATATTTTGCGTTGTCTATATTTTGAAGTATCTTTGTACCCAAGTTAAAATGTCACGGCATTTTAGGATGCCTTTGCAAAAGTAACAATACTTTTTGAAATGAAACGAAAAATAAACATAAATTATATATTAGGAACGTGCGCCATGGTACTTTTCATTCTATGCCTACTGAGCATCTACCAGCCTCTCCACTTCCAGTCGGAACTCGCCAAACGTGAAGAAGTGGTCAAGGAAAGGCTCATCAAGATACGCACGGCAGAAGAACAGTACAAAAAACGCCATGGCACATACACTGGAGATTTCACCATACTGGTAAGGGAAAGGCTACTCGCTGACACACTTCAGTACATCCCTTTCACCGAAGGAAAACGATTCTCCCTGACAGCAAGCATGCAAGTAGCAAAGAGCGGTAAGCAGGTACCTCTCATGGAATGCGCCGCCACCTACGAAGACTACCTTGACGGTCTCAGCGAGAACGAGATACAAGAAATAACAGAGAAAGCCAATGCCATAGGCAACTTTCCCGGATTAAAGATTGGAGATTTAACAACAGACAACAACAATGCAGGCAACTGGTAACAACAAGAGCTGGCAACAAGCCCGACTCACCATTCGGGTGAGCAACAACACACTCAGTTTTTCTGTCATCGACAGAGAAGCAGAGCACCAAGTCATATATGAGCCTTACACTGTAAAGAGTGGTGTATCCATGGCTGCCAACTTACGTCAGGCGTTCAAGGAAAGCGACCTCTTGCTCCGCGGCTATCTCAAGGCGCGCATCTACATCGACACCCCATTGCTCATCGTACCAATAGAGGAATTCAAGGAAGAAGACGCCCCCATCCTTTACCATCATGCCTTCACGGGGCATGACAGCGATGCCATTCTCTATAGAGTACAACCCAATCTCAATGTCGTGGCGATATTCTGCATCAACAAGGACTTGAAATTGGTGGTAGAAGACAATTTCAAGGACGTGCGCTTCACACCTATCCTACAGCCTGTATGGAATTACCTACACCAACGCAACTTTACAGGTATCCACCGCAAGCTTTACGCTTACTGCCATGAGAAGAAACTTGACATATTTTGCTTCGAGAAGAATCGCTTCAAGTTTTTCAACTCATTCGAGGCATCCCATTCCAAGGATGCCTTGTACTTCATACTTTATGTATGGAAACAACTGGGATTCAACCAGCAGCAAGACGAGTTGCATTTATTGGGTAACATACCCGACAAAGATTGGCTGCTTTACAACACAAAGCTATACATCAAGAAAGTACTCACGTTGAATCCAGCGGCAGAGTTCAATAGAGCTCCCATCACAGAAATCAAGGGGATGCCTTTCGACCTGCTTACGCTATACATGAACAAGTAAATCAAAAAATAAAATCAACAGGGAAATGAGAATTATCACAGGAGAATATAAGGGACGGCATTTTGATATTCCACGCACATTCAAGGCACGTCCCACAACAGACTTCGCCAAGGAGAACATCTTCAATGTACTTCAGGGATATATAGATTTCGAGGACGCCACAGCTCTCGATCTTTTCGCCGGCACAGGCAGCATATCACTCGAATTGATTTCCCGAGGCTGCAAGCAAGTGGTAAGCGTGGAAGCCGACCGAGACCACGCCAATTTCATCCGCCAGTGCTTCAAGAAGTTAGGCGAAGAAAGAGATATCTTGATACGTGGCGATGTATTTCGCTTTCTGAAATCATGCCACCAAAAATTCGACTTCATCTTCGCCGACCCACCCTATGCCTTGGAAGAGCTACCCAAGATTCCAGACCTCGTACTAAATGGCGACTTACTGCAGGAAAATGGAATTTTTGTCTTCGAGCACGGTAAGAACTACGACTTCTCAGAGCATCCAAAATTTCTAGAGCATAGAAGTTACGGGAGTGTCAACTTTTCAATATTCAGAAACTGACAAAATGTCACCTTCCCTATATGCACATCTGCCACTTTTATCGTTCTGTCAGTTGTTCCATATCCGCAAAACAGTTGGCACACGCTTTGTTATTAAGGAAAGCGTGAACGCTGAATGAGAGTTCCCGAACGATGCATATCCTCGGTAGGCTTTCGAAGCCAGCGATTCATGAGATAAACTACATATTAATAACGATAAAAATAAAAAAAATATAATTATGGGAAAAGTAATTGGAATTGACTTAGGTACAACAAACAGTTGTGTTGCCGTTTTCGAAGGTAATGAACCAGTTGTAATCGCTAATAGCGAAGGTAAGCGTACTACTCCATCAGTAGTAGGTTTCGTAAAGGATGGCGATCGTAAGGTTGGTGATCCAGCTAAGCGTCAGGCCATCACAAACCCAAAGAACACAGTCTATTCAATCAAGCGTTTCATGGGTGAGACATACGCTCAGAGTCAGAAAGAGGCTGAGGCTATGCCTTACACCGTAGTAAACGAGGGTGGTTATCCACGTGTTGAGATTGAGGGACGTAAATATACTCCTCAGGAGATTTCTGCAATGGTTCTTCAGAAGATGAAGAAGACCGCTGAGGATTATCTCGGCCAGGAGGTTACAGACGCAGTCATCACTGTACCAGCATACTTCTCTGACTCACAGCGTCAGGCTACCAAGGAGGCTGGTCAGATTGCAGGTTTGAACGTTCAGCGTATCGTGAACGAGCCTACAGCCGCAGCTTTGGCTTACGGTGTTGACAAGGCTAACAAGGATATGAAGATCGCCGTATTCGACCTTGGTGGTGGTACATTCGATATCTCTATCTTGGAGTTCGGTGGCGGTGTATTCGAGGTTCTTTCTACCAATGGTGATACACACCTCGGTGGTGATGACTTCGACCAGGTAATCATCAACTGGTTGGCTGATGGCTTCAAGAACGAGGAAGGCGTAGATCTCCGCAAGGATCCTATGGCTATGCAGCGTTTGAAGGAGGCTGCCGAGAAGGCTAAGATTGAGTTGTCAAGCTCTACATCTACAGAGATCAACTTGCCTTACATCACAGCCGTTGACGGTATGCCAAAGCACTTGGTTAAGACTTTGACCCGTGCTCAGTTCGAGCAGTTGGCTCACAACTTGATTCAGGCTTGCTTGGTACCATGCCAGAACGCTATCCGCGACGCTAAGCTCTCTACATCAGATATCGACGAGGTTATCTTGGTTGGTGGTTCAAGCCGTATTCCAGCCGTTCAGACACTCGTAAAGAACTACTTCGGCAAGGAGCCTTCTAAGGGTGTGAACCCAGACGAGGTTGTTGCTGTTGGTGCTGCTATCCAGGGTGCCATCTTGAACAAGGAAGAGGGTGTAGGCGACATCGTATTGCTCGACGTTACTCCATTGACTCTTGGTATCGAGACCATGGGTGGTGTGATGACCAAGTTGATCGACGCTAACACAACCATCCCTTGCAAGAAGAGCGAGGTATTCTCTACCGCAGCTGATAACCAGACAGAGGTTACCATCCACGTACTCCAGGGTGAGCGCCCTATGGCTGCTCAGAACAAGAGTATCGGTCAGTTTAACTTGACAGGTATCGCTCCAGCTCGTCGTGGTGTTCCACAGATCGAGGTAACATTCGATATTGATGCCAATGGTATCTTGAACGTATCAGCTAAGGATAAGGCTACAGGTAAGGAGCAGAGCATCCGCATCGAGGCTTCATCTGGCTTGAGCGAGGATGAGATCAACCGCATGAAGGCTGAGGCTGAGCAGAACGCAGCAGCTGATAAGGCTGAGCGCGAGAAGATCGACAAGATGAACCAGGCTGACTCTATGATCTTCACCACCGAGAATTTCTTGAAGGACAATGGTGACAAGATTCCTGCAGACAAGAAGCCAGGTATCGAGCAGGCATTGCAGCAGTTGAAGGATGCTCACAAGGCAGGTGATGTTGCAGCCATCGACTCAGCTATCAACAACTTGAACACCGTAATGCAGGCTGCTTCTCAGCAGATGTACCAGGGTGGTCAGCAGGCTGGTCCTCAGGGCGCACAGGGTGCTGGTGCTCAGGGCGGTCAGCAGGCACAGGGTGGCAACGGCGACCAGGATGTACAGGACGCTGACTTCGAGGAGGTTAAGTAATATCTCCTGATGATGGGGAGCCTCAACAAAGCTCCTCATTCTTACAAAGAGAAGTTATTAGATGATAATATAAAGTGAAAGCCCACAACTGACGAGGAAACGAATCGGTTGTGGGCTTTTTATGTTTGATTGTAATTTTGCACCTAATTGGTGCAAAATTATAAATATCTAAATATCAAGATGTTGGCTAAATTAAGTTTTTGCGATATGGAAGCTCAATGTGAAGAGATATTGTTCACATCTAATCTACCCTCCATTTTATCTTCGGATTGTAGCAATAGGTTCGCCAATGGCGAACCTATTAAAAGACATTGCCAACTCTTTTTGGAAATATACATTTCGATAATTTAGTTCGACTAAACGTTTGAAAGTTCGACTAGTAAACATCTTTACACAAATACTGATAATCAACGCTTTACCTATAACAAGCTAGCTAAAGTTCGACTAACTTCGACTAAGTTGGACTAAACTTCAACTAAAATCTATCTGTTCAAACTTTATCTATATTAATGAGCTTCTCTTTACCTGTTTGCATTGGTTCATCTGCACTTACACACCAAAACTTATCATCAGGCTTTTTGCTATCATTCCATAACTGGTGGCGAATGACCTGATACATATCCCAAAGAATGTCTGAGTTGGTATCATACCCCATCCCATGATCTGCATTGACTGGTAAATACCAACAGAGGGTATGGAGTTTGTCAAAATCCTCTTTTATTTGATTTCTAACCTTCCAGACCTCTTTCATTTTATCAGCATTATCTTTATAACTTTTCTCGTATGCTTGCATCAGTTCTTCAACCAACGCATAATCCAATTGTCCTGCCATCAAGCGAGCTGCTTGTTCACAGGCATTTCGCAAGAACTCCATTTGGCGAGTATTCAAGGAGAACCGAGATTCTCCTATTCTTGTCTTGGATTCCTTAAACATTTGGTAAAGTTCCCAGTATGCCCTTGACTTATCATCATAGCCGTAGCCATTGCTAGTTTTCCAACATAACCTAGACAACTCTTCTAACTTCTCCGCAACTTCAATAGGACATGACTTTCCATGATGATGGCGAGGATAAGCAATCTCAAAATTCAATTGAAACGTAAGCGGGTCAGCTAGTTGACCTATATGTATTCGCAAGGCTTGGTTGCAAGCGAAAGCCAAAAGTTCCACTTGCTTTTTATTAGCCGTCAATATATATCTTTGTGTCTGCATAATCATTTTTATTAAATATTACAACAAAACTGAATCCACGGCAAAGATACGATAAAATAATGAAATACTTGTATAATCCCTGAAGAAAAGTACGAACAGACTTGTTTTCTCGTCAGTTATAGGCTTTTTGAATAAATAATATGGTTTTCTTGTAATTTTGCACCAATTAGGTGCAAAATTACAAGAAGTAAAAAACAGAATTTTATAAAATTCTATCATTAACATCTAAGTTTTCTATTAGTTTATTTTTCTTTGAAACAATCCTTACATAATTTATCAAAACCATTATTTCGGATGTTGGTATCGGCAGTAGCCATAGCTTCCATAGCATTTATATATTGAGTACCTGCTTTAATTATATCATTTGCTAAATCCCAATCATCAGGAATCGGTATCAACATCTCTTGAATATGCCTTGGTTGAAGATGTTGCTGAACTGAGCCATACTCATCTAACAACATCAGCTTTAAAGCCGTTTTAGATAAAAAATATCCAACTAAATATGCTCTTAATTTGTCATTTTTGACACGTATTCTCACCAAGTCATCACTAACAAGATAATTCTCTGCTAAATCCTTGGTTGCATAAGTAACCTTACCTATAGTCCCTGAACGTGTTATAAGAATATCACCTTCTTCAACCTTAAGCATATCCATATACGCTTTTTGCTTAGCATTTGCCTTTACTGAATCAATCCATTTTATAGAAAAACGTCTTAACTCTAAAGCTCCATTAGCTGTAAGATATGGAGTTAGCTTTTCTGTATTTGAGGGATTGTCAACTTTGATATTTGCAGAATTCCATCTAGGTCCCATATAAATTTTTATATCCGATTCTAATTGTCCTATCGTTATTGTTGCCCAATGCTCGAAATTATCAAACTCTAAGACATGATTAAGAGCGGCATTCAAATTAGGCGAATAGTGCTGAGGATTTATATTATAATGGTCTTTTAAATTCTTACGATGACATGTAAATATGTATTCTGATTCTTTCTGTTCTATACCTTTCTTAAAATTAATATAAGAATTTGCGATATCATCTAAATCATGATTTAATATACCTGTACTTTTACCATTGCCATCTAAGACAAAAACACTATTTCCTTTTGAATCCTGACCAATTCTTTGAGAAATTGCCATAAATATTTTATAATCTTCTGGTACAATTTCTCCTTCTTTAGGCTTTGTTATAAATAGGACACATGTTCTTACACCAGTATCAGGTTGAAATGTATCTTTATGCAAAGTGACAACACCATCAAGGATGTATCTATTTAGAAGCCATTGTCTATATTGTTCATAACTAATATTGTCTAAAAAACTTTTGGTAAAACAATCCCCAACCTTCCTCCTGGTTTCAACCAATCTAAACATCTTTCTAGAAATAACAATTCAGGAGCTTGACGTTGCAAAATATCATCATCTAATTTAGAAAAATGGTATATGCCTTCATCATCAACTTTACAGCTATGTCCAAACTCAAACTCTCTTAATATCGTTTTGTCAAAAACCATAGATTCGATTTTTTGTCCAGAAAAAGGAGGATTCGTCGCAATTATAGATGGAGCATTACTTTTTCCTTTGCAACATCTTGATTGAATCCAAGGATCAAATTTACCATATGAATCTAAAGAATTACCACGAGTCATACCAGACTGTCCATCACCAGTCATCAACATTGCACATTTGGCAATTTTTACAAGCCTCTTTGCAATCTCAACAAGATATACACTTTCCTTTATCACCCCAAGTTGCCGTTGCCGTTGTGCAGAATTAGGTTGCGTTGTACAAATAACTTTCCTTCTGAGATATCTAAAAATCGCAGTACTAAAGCCACCACTTCCTCCTGCAGGATCCAGAGAACGCTCCCCTATCTTAGGGTCTAAAATTCGTACCATCATATTTACGACTAATCTATTTGTAAAGAATTGACCTTGTTGCCTTTTCAGATTAATATGAGTAAATTGTTCGTAAGTTTCTCCCATTAAATCCCAATCATCGGCATCATCAAATTTTGCAGCAAGGCTCCAATCTTTCAATATCCCAACAGCTTCTGCAATACAATCATTTCCTACTTGAATTTTCTCATGCTCATCAAAAACATCAGGATATTGGCTTGCATATTCCTTGAATAAGTTTTGTACTGTTGTTGCAACTTTTGTTCGTCCTTCCTCTGTTTGATATTCATTTTTTGTTATCCAAAAACGAGGATTCTCTCCTGGCGATGTCTCATCTTGAATTTTTGCTAAAAGTATTCGTACCATGTCCATAGCCAAATCAAAATCTTCATTTTCCATACCTCTCCCATAAAGTTTATTATGGCATGAAGACAAAAGAAATCTAACATTGTGCGGACGAGGTAAAGAGGTTTTGTTTGGTATTACGTCATCATTTTCCCATCCTTCACGGTAACGTGGTAAGGATAACAGCTCTTCCAGCCCTAATGTCTTTGTTTTTTTATAAACAGACAATCCCTCTCCATTTGTCCAAACACCCCCAATTGCAGAAGTGTTAAATATGTAAGAAACCATCTGAGCATATCCTTCTGTTACATCAGGTTGTTTGCATTCAACAACAAAAAGAATATTACCTTGATCTTTTTTCAATGCAGCCTTTTTACTATTGTATACGACAATATCTGCACGAATTGGAGTACCATCAACTTTATTAGTCATAAGAGAAGAACCTGATTGAATAGGAACTTCTCGTACCATTTGGTCTTTTGGATAGCCATAATCTGCTTGTAAAGTTTGCATAAATCTTTGACGAACTCTTTCTTCAGGAGTATCTTTTAAAGGTTTGTCTGTAAGATAGTCAAGGATTAAGCCATCTTCATTGTACTTAATTTCTGAAATTTTATTCATTATTCAATATTGATAATTGTTTAGTGGCACCCAACTATCAATCCGCTAAGACGCAAAAAGGGCGTGATGCCTCTTATCGCGTTTAGCACGGGGCGGCGTAGGAATTGGAGCCCCGGGTCGATTATAAGAATGCATCACGCCTATAGCGTAAATGCATTTGCCTTATTAATCGACTGGAGGCTTCATACCCATATATACGAGCCACCTATCACATATTATTTCCGTGCTTGTTATTCCAATTTGAGTTTCCTACGCTCTTGGCTAAACGCGAAATAATAGCGAATGCTTTTGTTTTTACCCACAATGTCTTGAGAAATCACACTCCATCAGATAGAGCGTGATATCCGATGCAAAGGTACAATAAATTCTTGGAATAAATACCTTTTTATGGAAAATAATCCCATTTTTATTGAAAACAGATGAAAAGTTTGAATAGTTGGAACAGCAGAACGACTGTCTTAGTTTGAAAAGCATAGCTTTGTAAGGTTGCTGACTATGCTCGACAGACGTGCTGACTACGCTCAGCAGATGTGCCGACTATAGTCAACAAAGCTGCTGAGTATAGTCAGCAGACTATGTGAAAGCACAACTTTACACGCTTTAATTGCACAACTATATACCTCATAGTTCCACAACTACACACCTTGTAGTTGCGCTATATCACACCTCATAGTTGAGCAATCATGCATGTCTAAGTTGCACATTCATAAACTATAAGCCCGTAGAATATCAACGGATAATCCTTAGAAGTCTTACTGTCATTCCATAACTGGTGGTGAATTACTTTATTGTAAAGAAGAAAGCTCCTTGTGACAAAACAGAAACATCAAAGTCCATGCCTTTCATATACTCTTCGACTTCAGGGTCTCTTATGACAAAAGCATATTCACCAGGCTCTGCCTTTATATTGAGGTCAAGAGCAGAAACATGACCACCTACCTTGCGAGTATGGGAGGTAATGTAAAATAAAAATTTGAGACTCTAGAATCTTTAGCATGATTTCTTTGGAATAGAACTAAAAAAAGAGAAAACGAGTACACTATTGAAAAGGACCACCCCATCTCCACATCGAAGTTAGAGTGCCTGGGTGAAGGTGTAGTTTTTACTCAACCTTTTTTTATAAAATGTTTTTTTACCATTTTCTTGGTTTAGTCAAGGATTATGCGTAACTTTGCAGTTGAAATAAAATGACGTCAAACAATACTGAATGGGAAGAAATAAATACTCTGCAGGAGAAATCAAGGAAATAGGTAAGTTGCTGCGCTTGAAAAACGCCGGCAATCGTCTCCAACAGAAACAGATACGCCACGACCTTCGGGTGGATTACGAGTTCAACATCTCCGACTTCAACGAGCCGGGCAAGGCTTTCGGTGAGGAGGAACTTCAGGCTGCCATCAAGCGAGGAGCCATTGTCATCCTCGACGATGCTACCATCGAGGCGATGAAAGCCAAGCGTGCCCGTGACAAGGCTCGCGATGCCGCTGAACGAGAGAAAGAAGCTATTGCCAACGGCGAGCAAACCGACTGGCAAGAGGCTATGAAAGAATGGGACAACTATTATAAAAAGTAAAAAGGTAAAAAAGTAAAAAGGTAAAAAAGTAAAAAGGTAAAAAAGCAAAAGATGGGTATAATAGCCCGGCTTTTCTTTAAACTATATACATTCATATTATGGCAAAAGTATTGATTAAAACTTCTGATGGCGACATCATCGTTCGCCTCTACGACGAAACTCCTAAGCATCGTGACAACTTCATCAAGTTGGCAAAGGAAGGATATTTCGATGGCACACTCTTCCACCGTGTCATCAAGGACTTCATGATTCAGGGCGGCGACCCAGAAAGCAAGGGTGCACCTAAAGGCAAGATGCTCGGTACAGGCGGACCTGACTACACCATCCCTGCGGAGTTTGTCTATCCTCAACTTTTCCACAAACGTGGGGCATTGAGCGCCGCTCGCCTAGGCGATGAGGTGAATCCTAACCGTGAGAGCAGTGGCAGCCAGTTCTATATCGTTTGGGGCAAGACATACAAACAAAACGAACTCAAGCAGATGGAGAAACAGATGGGGATGCAAATGGAACAGTCTGTCTTCAACCAGCTTGCCAAGGAGCACCGCGACGAAATCATGAACTTCCGCCGTTCTCGTGACCGTGAGGGATTGATGAAACTTCAGGACGCACTTGTGGATGAAACCAAGAAACGTTGCAAGGAGCAAGGTTATCCTAAGTTTACCGACAAACAGGTGAAAGCTTATACTGAGGTAGGCGGCACTCCATTCCTCGACAACCAATATACGGTTTTCGGTGAAGTAGAGGAAGGACTCGACATCGTAGAGAAGATTCAGAACTGCGAAACATTGCGTGGAGACCGTCCTAAGGAAGACATTTCCATGGAAGTTTCCGTCATCGAGGAATGAACTTTAAGCAAAAGCAACTATTCATACGTATTACAATAAACAAAACAAATCAAGAACACTCATGGCTAAAAACAAAAAGGATTTAAGCATCAAGACCGGTTGTCTGATGATGCTCATGGCAATCGCTGGTTCTAACTACAGCTTTGCCCAACAAACCTCTGTAGTTGTTAGCAACCCTACGGATGCACAACGCACAGAACTCATCGAAGTCTGCATGACTGACGTAAAAGCCAAGTTGAACAACGTTACTCCCAAGAAGGGCGAGGCTTACATCGTCAAGAACAAACGTGGTCAGCAGATCGGTTCACAGATTACCCACGACGGCAAGCTTTTGATAGATGCTAGTGTGCGTCCTCATGCCTCTGCCACTTATTATATCAGCATCGGCAAGCCTTATCCCCAAAAGGTTTGGACGACAGGCGCTCTCTACAAGATACGCAAGGACGACATCGCTTGGGAAAACGACCGATGCGCCTATCGAGTATATGGTCCTGCCCTCCAGAAGACTGGCGAGCGTTCCTTCGGCACAGATGTTTGGGTGAAGAACACTCCAGACACCGTGGTCTATGACAGATACATCAAGGACATGAACGGCAACATCAATGGCGACAAGATTGATGCCAAAGCTAAAGCCTTGGAAAAGCAAGCCAAGGCAGAAAAGAACCAAGTAAAGGCAGCCCAACTTACAGGACAAGCCAAGGCTCTTTGGGCTGAATCTCGCGAGGTAGATATCACTACATCCTTCCACTTGGACCATGGCAATGGTCTTGACCCTTATCGTGTGGGGGCAACTCTCGGACTTGGCGCACCAAGCCTCATGGTGGGCAAGACACAGTATTTGCCTTATTGCTACAAGACTTACAAGATATTGGACAACGGTCCGCTCCGCTTCACCGTTGAACTGGCTTACAACCCTTCTACCATCGGCGACATGAAGGATGTGGTAGAGCACCGCATCATCTCACTAGACAAAGGCTGCAACTTCAATAAGATGACAGTCTGGTATGATGGTCTCACCCACCCTACCGATTTCGCCACAGGTTTCCCAATCCACGAAGAAGATACCGAGACCAAGACATTTGCCAAAGACTACGTGAGCTATGCAGACCCTACCGACAACCAGGAGGTGAACCAGAGCCAGGTTTATGTGGGTGTTCTCTTTCCTAATGGCGTGGACAACACCTACTACCAGCTCTTCGACCAAAAGCACGATGGTGCCACAGGTCATGCCCTTGGCATCAAGAATGGCTTGAAGAGCGGAGAAAAATATAGCTACTATTTCGGTGCAGCATGGAGCAAGTATGATGTACGTAGCTATGCAGAATGGCAGATTCGCATCAAGGAATACCTAGAGGCACTGAAGACTCCATTGAATGTGGAACTCAAATAATCCTTCAATACTCTTATATATCAAGAAAGAAATCCCCCGAAAGCATCAAACCTTCGGGGGATTTCTATATTGATATGAGTTAGCCAACTCAAATCAGATTGACTTTATTTTGCCATTTCAAATCCTACTCTCACGCCATCGTAGTTCTTGGTGATGTTGCCAATCGTACTCAGCGTAGAATTGCCACTAAGCGCAGTTAGGGTTTGTACCAATGTCAAGAGTTTCTTCGACTCAAAAAGAAGACTAATGCCATTGGTTGTTTTTGTAGCATAGCCAGAGACGTTGAGCAAAAGTCCCTTCATCGTAATAGCATGCGTCTTCTCATCGAAAGTATAAGTACCTTTCCAAGACTTACCGTCAATTTTTGACTCAAAACTACCATCTGTGTTAAACTTGAAATATGTATTTGAGTTAGAAAAACCAGCCTTTTTGTAGTAAGTCTGCAACTGTTTCTCTATCTTGTTAGCTGCTATTTCACCACCCGCCTTTGCCAAGAGATTTTCAGAAGTAAAGGCACAACCAGGCTTATTATATTTCCAGGTAGAAGCACAAAGATCAGCCTGCTTAAACGTTCCGCTGCCTATCACATTGTTCAAGATGCCATTGATGATGCCTCCTGCCGTACTTGAGGAGCTGCTACTAGAAGAGCTACCTCCCAACAAGCCACCCAGGATACCAGCTATAGCAGATCCCTTACTAGAAGCAGCGGTTGATGCTGTAGAAGGTGTAGTCGATGTATCTGTACTTGAAGTTTCAGAAGTTGACGTAGTTGCCTTCGCTGTAGTCGTCTTCTTAGTTGTTGTTTTCTTTGTAGTCGTCTTCTTGGTTGACTTCTTTGTCGTCTTCTTTACAGGACAACTAGTTGTTTCGGAAAGAGATACCTCATTCCATTCATTAGCCATACTGCCAGATGTGCAAGCAAGCACGAGGGCAGCCATCAAAAATACTTTTTTCATACCTTTTATATATTATATATCAATTTCTTTACTTCACTCTCAATTTGAGTGCAAAGTTCGCAAAAATAATCCAAACAAAGGAAGGATTTCCCTATTTTCTTTATCCCGAATCCCTAAAATGTACTTTTGACAATCAATAAAGCTTCAAAAAAGTAACTAATCAAGCTCAACTATTTGACATAAATCAAAAAATCACGAAAAAGACATGCATTTTAATAGAAATTTCTTTCATTTTTTATGAGAATGTCCTAACTTTGCATCATTATCAAATCGCAATAGGTTATGAATGATTGTTTAATTAAGGTTAACGAGGAGAACCAAAGTCAAACATTGAACAGATGTCAACAGATTCTCCGTGATCGCCGCGAGGCTCTTGCCTCTAAGGCAAAAAGCAGAAATTAAAAAGGAAGTCGATCTTATGTTCCTGATGGACTCGTTGTCCAAAAGAGAAGAAAGAGAGATTTCTATGTAGTCTATGTTTTACCCTCCATATAGAGGATGTAAATAAAAAACTCCGTTGTCTGGATTCGTTCCTTACAACGGAGTTTTTTATTTTATTTAATTCCTTCCACATGGAGTCCGGCATTGCGAAGAAGTTGAAGGAGTCCTTCGGTACCACTCAAGTTGGCGGCATCCACTACGAAGAACGTTGGCTTTTCCTCCATCACTTCTGAAATTTTGGTAGCCCATGTTTCCAAGGTTGACTTATCCACCTTTGGACCAACGGCTTGCGCAACAACATCCAAGTCTTGAGCCTTGAAAGCATCCACCTCCTTATTCATCTTGCTCAATTCTACAGACTCGTTTTCCAGAAAACTCATCAAGCGAGCCACTTGTGCCTTTAAGTCGCTGCGATAAGTGGTATTGACAAAGGTATCCACGTCCGTCAACGCCCCCACGGTCTCATTGTTTGCCTTTGCCTGAGCCTCGAAGTACTGGTCGAAGGTATGAGTAGGATCGTACATTCCCATGTGATTGGCGACGAACAGCAACTGCTCCAAATCCTCCATCAAGGCAGCAGGAGTCAAATTGCCATATTTTTTCTGTACGTAAGGGCTGCGGAAATCCACCTCCATGTATTTTTTCAAGAAAGCATTGAGCTTGGTTTGCTGGGCAGGAGTCAAAAGCCCAAGCAACGTCTTACCGTCAGCCAATTTCTTAGCGTCCTTGATAGTAGAGTCATAAGCCCCTTTATTTACCTCGAAATACATCTGGTCTGTATTGGTGAGCGCATCTTTCAGTTCACCAGTAATGGAGACTACTCCCATTGGGTTCATAAAGCGATTGGAAGCCATGATGTAAGAAGGCTTGACATCGCTACTGTCCTTGCTTACCTTATACAAGATCTGAGCCTGCAAGCACAAGAAGCTTCCACAGGCAAGCACAACCGATAAAATAATTTTCTTCATTGATTTCAAAATTAAAACAATTAATATTTTCTTTTACTATAAACTCTCTAATCGGTTGCAAAAATACAAAAAAATCCCGATACAACAAGATTTGTATCGGGATTTTATATCATTTAATGTTTTTCTTTATACATTCGGTTCTGTATAAAGCCTATATCTTACTTAGTCTCACCTGCCTTGGTAGCGTGCATGATAACCTCCACATGGTTGCCATCCTTCAACACGACGTTCTTGATGAAATCGCTTACAGCCTTGGCATCAATGGAATTGACAATCTGCTTGTAGGTGGTATGGCTGTCTGTACCATATGTCACATACTCAGAGATGACACCCATCCAATAGCCATTCTTCTTCTGATTTACGTCGAATTGCTTCAAGAGGATTTCCTTAGCCTTCTGGATGTCATCGGCATTAGGCTCTTCTTGTGCCTTCTTCAAGCCCTCGTAGAAGCAAGGGATAGCCTCGGAAGACTTGTCTGGATTCATCATGGCATTGGCAGAGAAGCCCACACGCATGGTCTTACCATCCATCTTGAGACTTGCCAAGCCATCAGCACCAGCATAGTAAGCAGCACTGAGACGCTCACGGATATTACGGTTGTAATCCATACCGAGCACACGACCTGCGATGTCGGCAAGGATATCGTTCTTCAAGGTATAAGGTACCTCGGAAGCCCAGATTTCAGCTGCGATGTCCTGAGGGTTCTCCATCTCCTTGGTAAACTTATTGACAACCTCACCCTTCACTGGGTTCTCCTCCTTATTCTTCAACTTCACACCATTGTTAGGAAGAGAGGCGATATATTGCTCGATGAGAGGAAGAATCTGCTTCTCGTCGAAGTTACCCACAAAGTAGAAAGTGTAATCCTTGGCATCGCCGTAGATTTGCTTGCCGAGAGCGAGCACACGGTCATAGTTGACTGCCTTCACATCCTCAGCAGTCATGCTGCGATAGTACTTGTCGCCAGCATACATCGTGCTGCTCAAAGAATCCTGGAACACTGCCTGTGGGTTGTTGCTCATGTTGGCGAGTGCCGTAGCCTGAGTCTCAATGAGGTTGTTGACATTCTTCTCGTCCTTGGTCACATTAGTGAGTCGCAAATAGATGAGCTGCATCAAAGTCTCCAAGTCCTTAGGAGTAGAACTACCGCCCAATCCATGGCGATAACGAGAGAGGCTGAATCCACAAGAGGCAATCTTTCCTGCCAAAGCCTTCTCTAGTTCATTGCTGGTGAAGTTGCCCAAGCCGCTCGCATTGAGGAGAGCTGGGAGCATCTTGATTTCTCTGTACTCCTTCTTGTCGAGGGCGGAACTACCACCCAGGGCAGAAGCAGCAAACTGCACCTCGTCGTTCTTGTAGTCGGTCTTCTTCAATACAACCTTGGCACCATTGGAGAGGGTCAACATCTTGAAGCCAAACTGCTTGTTCTCCGTCGTCTTCTTGATTTTTCCTGCCTTAGGAAGTTGAGCAATCAACGGCTCCTGCTTCACGTTATCGACATAAGCCTCCAACTTCTCGCCACGTACTTGCTTTACGACGTCAGCCAACTGGTCTTGGGTAGGATATACGCCACCTTCCACGTCGCGCATCATGACAAGAGTCACAAAGTTGGTATCGGTCTCGCAAATCAACTCCTTGGCATACTGGTTGATGGCCTCTACAGGAATGTTTGGCACCAACATCTTATAAATCTGAGTTTCATCCTCCACGGAAGGAATAGGTTCGTTGGAGATGAAGTTGTCCACATATTGAGTTGTGAACTGCTCATTCTTCATCTTATCGCGATTGGAGTATATCTTGTCAATACCACTCATGAAGTCATCCTTGAAGCGGATGTACTCTGTGGCAGTGAATCCAAAGTCTTTGGCACGTTTTGCCTCACGGAGCACAGCGGCATAAGCCTCCAACATCTTACCAGGCTTAGCCACCACATTAAGATTGAAGGCATCCTTAGTACGTGAAACCAAATAATCACCATCTTCGCAACCCGCCTGCAAGAAAGGACAATCTGCATCCAGTGCCTTCTCGGCAAGACGATTGTTGAGCATAGTGGCAAGCGCACTCTTCACGTAAGAGGAAGCAAAGTAATTGATGCTGCCCTTCAGAGAGTCAGGAGTTGCATCGTGCTTCATGCTGATCATCGCCACATCATAGTTCTGCTCCTTGTCCTTGTCTATGACATAGATGGCAGTATTGTTGTCTGGCACGCTCTCAGGGATAACCTTGGCAGCATCCTTAGGCACCTTGATACCACTGAAGAGTTTCTTGATTTCAGCCTCGATATGGTCAACATCGACATCACCCACCACAATGACAGCTTGGTTGTCGGGACGATACCACTTGCGATAATAAGCACGAAGTGTCTCTGGGTCGCAACCATCAACAACGCTCATCAAGCCGATAGGCATACGATAACCATACTTGCTGCCAGGGTAAAGTGCAGGGAGCGAACGCTCCAACATACGCTGCTGACCCACCATGCGCATACGATACTCATTGTGTACGACATCACGCTCGCCGTCGATAGCCTCTTGAGTCAAGGAGATACCATTGCTCCAATCCTTGAGGATCAACATGCAAGAATCCACCGCTGTGATACGATTGGTAGGTACATCTGTAAAGTAATACACAGTCTTGTCGATGCTAGTATAGGCATTCAAGTTCTTGCCATACTCCACACCAATGCTCTGAAGATAGTTTTGGAGACTGTTTCCCTTGAAATGATCAGAGCCATTGAATGCCAAATGCTCCAAGAGATGGGCGAGACCACGCTGGTCGTCGTTCTCGTTGATAGAACCCACCTTCTGTGCGATGTAGAAGCTAGCTACATGCTCTGGGAAATTGTTGTGACGAATGTAATAGGTCAAGCCATTGTCGAGATGACCTATCCTCACATTCTTGTCAACAGGAATCTGAGGCATCTGCTGTGCCATCATAGCTCCTGTAGAGAGCAGCATCACTGCCGCTACAAATAGTTGCTTTAATCTCATGTTTATTGTATTTGTTGTATTATAATTGTTATCTTAAATGCTGTTTCGAACATATACATATAACGAAAACCCCTCTTAATAAGGTAACTTTCTTCTGCAAAATTAACATAAATAACGAAAGTAAACAAGCTTTTGGGGTAAAAACTTCCCAAAAGCTTGCAATCTTAACATAAAACTAACATTCATTCGAGAGTAGATGACACCATGAAACTCTTCATCCATGAACCACGTACAAGACGTACCAGGAAGAGGATTCCCCTAAATGTCAACTCGGTAGCCATGGCTATCCAAACACCCTCCAAGCCATAGCTCTTCGATAAGCCATAAGCCAAGGTGAGGCGCACCAGCCACATCGTACCCAGATTAATGGCAGCAGGAGTCTTGGTATCGCCCGCTCCCACACACACACTATAAGTGACGATGCTCGCCGCAAAGAATGGCTCAGCGAAAGCCTCGATGCGAAGACAGATGGTACCCAACTCACAGATGGAGTCCACCGGAGACAACACACCTATCATCTCGGGAGCGAACCCATACATGACAACTCCCATCAATGCCATGACCGCCATGCCCAGTCCAACCGTCATGTAGGCAAAGCTCTTACAGAGATCCAAGCGATTGGCACCATGCGTCTGACCTACGAGCGTCGTAGCAGCGTCTCCGATTCCATAGCCCGGCATATAGCAGAGACTTTCCGCCGTAATGGCGAAGGAATGAGCTGCAATGGCAATATTACCCAAAGGAGCGACTATCATCGTGCTCACTATCTGGGCGCCACTCATCAGGATATTCTGTATGGCGATAGGAATGCTTATCTTGCAAGCATGCTGTACATACTCCTTGACCCAATGGAAGCGCACATGATCCTGACGCAGGTTGAGTATCTTATTCTTGCAGGCTGCCAAATAGAGATTTGGCAATGAGATGCAAATATAAGCCAACGCCGTACCACACGAAGCACCAACGACTCCCATCTTCAATATATATATAAATATGTAATTGAAGAGCACATCACAGATGCATACCAATACCGCCATGATGCTTGGCGTGTGCATGTTTCCTGCCGACTTCAACATCATCTCGGACGTATGATAGAGATATACGAAAGGAAGAACCAAGGCATAAACCAAGAAATAACGAGATGAGTCCACGGCTATATCCTCTCCTCCTCCCAGCCAATAGGGCAGATGAACATGGATGGCAACTCCTATGATAGCGAGGAATACACTAAAGAGCAAACCACATATCAAACCATGCCTGAAGACCTGACGAGCCTGAAAGAAGTCATTGGCACCAATGAAATGAGCCACTTGCACGGAAAAGCCCGTTGCCGCCGCACCCAGCAAACTTCCGATGAGCCAAGTCGTGGATTCTATCAAGCCGATGCTGGCTGATGCCTCAGCTCCAAGATGCCCCACCATCGAAGCATCGATGAAAAACATCATCACGGTGGAGATTTGCGCCAACATGGAAGGAACGCTCAGTCCCACGATGAGATTGAGCTTCTCTCCACGAGTCATCGCCCTACCCGAGCGTATCGACTCCATCAAATAATTCGTTTTTTTACTATATAACATTTTACTATGCTCGAATTTTATTATGCTCGTAACAGAAAAATGGCGATCCCAAGTTGAGGAATCGCCATTTTTTATAAACATAAAATAATTACTTTCTCTTCAATCAGTATTTTCCCAAAATACTCACTTAATACCTTTTCAGATAACTAAACCTATTCGTCGTCCTTGAATAAACAATCTTTTTATTACCTTACTTCTAATACCCGTCGTCCTTGAATAACAATCTTAATTTTTACCTTCAAACTAATAACCTTGAACAATCTATTACCTAACTAAAAACCTAAAACTTATATTTTCGACTGCAAAGGTACGACAAATCTAGGAAACCACAATACTTTTCCGAATATTTTTGCAGTTTTCTAACATTTTTTTGATATATGTCAACCATTTGTGTGCGAACACAAACACTTATTCATGCTTTGCAACACATTTTTGCACTAAAGAAACCTATCGGATTTACACATAAAAGGAATCGCCCGACAGAAACTGCCGAGCGATTATCTTACATCTGTTTTTATACCTTATTTCATAATCCAAGCGCCACTGCCTCTCTTGTAACCATTCAAAGCCAGTTCGAAACGAAGCAGAGAATAAGCAGGGATGCCATTATACTCTGTGGTACCATAACCCAGATTTTGAGGTATGAACACCATCCAGCGGTCACCAACGTGCATCTTGAGCAATGCGGTAGTGTAACCATCTATCCAACCATAGTTGACAGTTGTCTTAGTTGGCTTGGCTGTCTTGGAACTATATGCACCCTCAAACGTCTGGTCGAAGACATAGCCATCAGCATAAGACGTAGAAGGCAACAGTCTTCCCCTATAGCTTACCTGAATAGAGTCTGTATATAATGGGGATTCCGTTCCTTCGCCCTCTTGAAGCACATGCACTACGATATAGTCATCGTCATTATACTTCAAACTTGCTTCGTTGCCATTGGTATCCTTATTAGGTGTCTGATTATCCAAACACCAATTTCTAAAGACATACCATCCATTGGCTTCACCTTGCTGCCTGGCGTATGCCAAGGTATCGGCAAAAGCCTTGTCGTTGCGTTCTTGCCAATTAGCGTACTCCACCTTGGACTCATCCTCGTCTGTCTCACTGCATGATGACAGCACAAAAGCTGCCATCAACAGAAAGAACAAATATTTCAAATTCTTCAAATTCATCTAAATGTATTTGATTACCTTATTATATTAGAAGTTCTTGATTTCTGCACCAAGCTTCTTCAATACGCTCGTGATGCTCACGCGATCCTCGATGATTGAGCGCAAGTCGCTGATGGCAACACGCTCCTGCTCCATGGTGTCACGATAGCGCAAGGTTACCTTGTGATCGTTAGGAGTATCGTGGTCAACGGTAATACAGAATGGAGTACCGATGGCATCCTGACGGCGATAACGCTTACCGATAGAGTCCTTAGGATCGCCATAGTGAGTATTGAAGTGGAACTTCAACTCATCTACAATCTCATGAGCCAACTCTGGCAGGCCGTCCTTCTTATCCAATGGGAACACAGCACACTTCACTGGTGCCAAGGCCTCAGGCAACTTCAACACAACACGTGTCTCACCATTCTCCAACTTCTCCTCGCAATAAGAGTGACACATCACGCTGAGGAACATACGGTCAACACCGATGGATGTCTCCACGTCATAAGGTACATAGCTCTCGTTCTTCTCAGGATCGAAGTACTTGATGGAACGACCGCTGAACTTCTCATGCTGAGAGAGGTCGAAGTTGGTACGGCTGTGGATACCCTCCACCTCCTTGAAACCGAATGGCATCTTGAATTCGATGTCGGTAGCGGCGTTGGCATAGTGAGCCAACTTCTCATGGTCGTGGTAACGATAGTTCTCGTTACCCATGCCGAGAGCCTCGTGCCATGCCAAACGCACCTTCTTCCAATACTCAAACCACTTCATCTCAGTGCCTGGCTGGCAGAAGAACTGCATCTCCATCTGCTCGAACTCACGCATACGGAACACAAACTGACGGGCAACCACCTCGTTACGGAAAGCCTTACCAATCTGGCAGATACCGAATGGCAACTTCATACGACCAGTCTTCTGAACGCTGAGGTAATCCACGAAGATACCCTGAGCTGTCTCAGGACGGAGGTAAACCTTGCTGGTAGCATCACTTGCAGCACCCATCTGGGTAGAGAACATCAAGTTGAACTGACGAACATCTGTCCAGTTCTTGGTACCAGAGATAGGGCAAACGATACCCTCGTCGAGGATAATCTGCTTGAGCATATCCAAGTCAGGCCCCTGCATAGCCTCGGTGTAGCGAGCGTGGAGTTCATCGTGCTTCTTCTGGTTCTCGAGCACACGAGGGTTGGTAGCACGGAACTGAGCCTCATCAAAGCTATCTCCGAAACGCTTCTTAGCCTTAGCGATCTCCTTGGCAATTTTCTCCTCATACTTAGCCATGTGGTCTTCGATGAGCACATCGGCACGATAACGCTTCTTGGAGTCGCGGTTATCAATCAATGGGTCATTGAAAGCATCCACGTGACCAGAAGCCTTCCAAACAGTAGGGTGCATGAAGATAGCAGCATCGAGACCTACGATATTCTCGTGCAACAATACCATGCTCTGCCACCAGTACTGCTTGATATTGTTTTTCAGCTCGACACCGTTCTGACCATAGTCATAAACAGCAGCCAAGCCATCATAAATTTCACTACTAGGGAACACGAAGCCATATTCTTTACAATGGCTTACAATTTTCTTAAAAACATCTTCCTGTGCCATGATAAAAACTTATTTTTTTCAAATTTTCGGCAAAGATACACCTTTTTCTCGAATTTTTGTTGTATTTTTGCCATAAATTATCAAAATTAGTATTAAAAGCTATCTATGAGCGACGAAATAAAAGACAAAGACGAACTTGAAGGTCAAAATTCTGGCGATTTGGAGAAAACTCAAGAAAATGAAAAATCGGAAGAGCCTTCTACCGAAAGCCACTCCGATTACAAGCCGGTGAACCGATTTGATGCTTCCGCTGTGCATCACCTCAGCGGAATGTACCAGAATTGGTTCCTCGACTATGCATCGTATGTGATTTTGGAACGTGCCGTGCCTCATATCGAGGACGGTCTCAAACCTGTGCAGCGACGCATCCTCCACTCCATGAAACGTATGGACGATGGACGATACAACAAGGTGGCCAACATCGTAGGTCATACGATGCAGTTCCACCCTCATGGTGACGCCTCCATCGGCGATGCCCTCGTGCAGATGGGACAGAAAGACCTTCTCATCGACACCCAGGGTAACTGGGGTAACATCCTCACGGGCGACCGTGCGGCAGCACCCCGATACATCGAGGCACGCCTTTCCAAGTTTGCCCTAGACGTGGTGTTCAATCCGAAGACCACCGACTGGCAACTCTCCTATGATGGCAGGAACAAGGAGCCTATCACGCTCCCCGCCAAGTTTCCTCTGCTCCTGGCACAGGGGGCCGAAGGTATCGCCGTAGGATTGAGCAGCAAGGTATTGCCTCACAACTTCAACGATCTCTGCGATGCCGCCATCCACTATCTCAAGGGGGAGCCTTTCCAACTCTACCCGGACTTTCCTACGGGCGGTGCCATCGACGTGAGCAAGTACAACGACGGACAGCGTGGTGGCGTGCTGAAGGTGCGTGCGAAAATAGACAAGATAGACAACAAGACGCTCGTCATCAGTGAGATTCCATATAGCAAAACTACCGTGAGCCTCATCGAGAGCATCACCAAAGCGGTAGAGAAAGGAAAAATCAAGGCACGCAAGATCGAAGACGTAACCTCCGCCAATGTGGAGATTCTCGTACATCTCGCCCCTGGCACATCCAGCGACAAGACGATGGATGCCCTCTATGCCTTCAGCGATTGCGAAATCAACATCTCGCCCAACTGCTGCGTCATCGAAGACAATAAGCCAAGGTTCCTCACTATCAGCGACGTGCTTAGACACAGCGTTGATCGTACGATGGGATTATTGCGCAAGGAACTCATGATACGCAAGGGAGAACTCGAAGAACAGCTATTCTTCTCTTCTCTCGAACGCATCTTCATCGAGGAGCGCATCTACAAGGAGCGCAAGTTCGAGCAAAGCAAGACGCAAGACGAGGTAGTGGCATTTATCGACTCCAAGTTGGAGCCTTTCAAGGACAAACTTTTCTCCGTCAAGACCGACACCGAGGACATGGTGGAATATGCCTTCCATCGTGAGATAACCCGAGAAGACATCCTCAAGCTCCTCGAAATCAAGATGCAACGCATCCTTAAATATAATAAGGACAAGGCAGACGAACTCTTGATGAAAATAAAGGCAGAGTTGGCGGAAATCGAAAACGACCTCGCCCACATGACCGATGTCACCATCAATTGGTTTGAATACCTCAAGGGCAAATATGGCAAGCTCCACCCTCGCCACACTGAAATTCGCAACTTCGATACCATCGAGGTGACCAAGGTAGTGGAAGCCAACCAAAAGCTCTACATCAACCGTCAGGAAGGATTCGTAGGCATGGGATTGAAGAAGGACGAGTTTGTATGCAACTGCTCCGACCTCGACGACATCATCATCTTCTACAAGGACGGAAAGTTCAAGGTGACGAAGATAGCCGACAAGATATTCGTGGGCAAGAACATTCTGCACGTACAGGTGTTCAAGAAGAACGACAAGCGCACCATCTACAACTGCGTGTATCGCGACGGCAAACAGGGCGACTATTTCATCAAGCGATTCAACGTAACCGCCATGACTCGTGACAAGATATACGACATTACACAAGGAACTCCTGGCAGCCGTGTCATCTACTTCACCGCCAACCCTAACGGTGAGGCAGAAATCATCAAAGTGACCATGGAGCCAGACTTGACGAAGAAACGTCTGAGCATCTTCCTGGAAAAAGATTTCTCGACCATCCTCATCAAGGGACGTGCCGCCAAGGGTAACCTACTCACCAAGCGTCCTATCCGACGCATCGGGTTGAAGAGTCACGGACACAGCACGTTAGGCGGTCGCAAGGTATGGTTCGACCCGGATGTCAACCGCATCAACTACGACGAGAATGGCCGCTTCCTTGGAGAGTTCAACGACGACGAGAGCATCCTGGTAGTATTAGACAACGGTGAGTTCTATATCACCAACTTCGATGTAAACAACCATTACGAAGACAACATTCTCCGTCTAGAGAAATGGGACGAGCACAAGATTTGGACAGCCATCCTTTATGATGCCGACAACCAGGGTTACCCATACATCAAGCGTTTCACGATGGATGCGACCAAACGCCATCAGAACTTCATGGGCGAGAACCCTAACTGCAAGCTCATCTTGCTCACCGACACCGTTTATCCAAGAATCAAGGTGACTTACGGTGGTGTGGATGCCGTTCGTCCTGCCGAGGAAATCGATGCCGAGCAATTCATCAGTCAGAAGAGTTTCAAGGCGAAAGGCAAGAGATTGACCACATGGAAGATAGATAAAATTGATGAACTGGAGCCGACTCGCTTCCCTGAGGAAAAAACTGCCGATGACGCTGACAGCGACAATGGTGAAGATACAGGCAAAGACAACGAGCCTACGGAAAACCTCGACCCAGACGCAGGCAAGAGCGAGCAACAGGTCATCGATGAAATGACCGGTCAGACTAGTCTTTTCGATGATAAGAAATTCACCGAAGAAGATGAGAAAGACAACGATTGGTTGAAGAATCAATAAATTGATTGACGAATCAACAAATGTTTAAAGTACCCAAAACAAATATGCTTTACAAAGGGGAAGCCGCTCCCAAGAACATTCTTGAAGAGCGGCTTCCCTTTTATTTTAAATTTTCGACTTATTTCTGTTTTCTGTTGCCCTTTCATTTATAGCTTTCCTTATCACTTATTTTCTTACCTGTTGTAAGATTTCAATTTTTCCATACAATACGCTTTGAAATCACTCCAGTGATAATAAGGAGCCACATCGCTCTTGATAGGAAGTGTTGCCTCATCCTCGTTCAAAAGCACTTTTACCAACACATCATTAGCTTTCGACTTGTTGCGATAGAACACGAACTGCAAGTTGGTAGCCATCGGCGTAATCTTATAATCAAACCATTGACCGGCAATCTTCTCCGGGTCTTTGATTTCCTCGCCATAGCCAT
>DKCU01000110.1 GCA_002451555.1 Candidatus Segatella albertsiae | reverse complement strand
GGTGGTTGGTAGGCTCATCGAGCAAAAGGACATCAGGCTTCTGGAGCAAGATTTTCGCCAATTCGATTCGCATACGCCAACCACCAGAAAACTCCTTGGTAGGACGTTCGAAATCTTCGCGAGTAAATCCAAGACCCGTCAGGGTACGCTCGATTTCCGCCTCATAGTTCTCGCCACCCATCATCATGTATCTCTCATGTTCTTGGGTAAACTTTTCCACCAACTGAGCATACTCATCGCTCTCATAATCAGTGCGATCCGTCATCTCCTGTTGCATCTTATCCAGTCGAGCCTTCATTTCCGTATTATGCGAGAAGGCCTTACGAGTCTCCTCCTTGACAGTCGTGTCGTCCTGAAGTTTCATCACCTGAGGCAAATAGCCAATCGTCGTGTCGTTGGGAACTGCAACCACGCCACTTGTAGGTTTCTGCAACCCACAAAGAATCTTAAGCATGGTAGATTTACCTGCTCCATTCTTACCGACAAGTGCTATTCGGTCACGATCATTGATGACGAAACTCACATCGTGGAAGAGCGGTTTCACACCGAATTCCACCTTCAATCCTTCTACTGATATCATTATTTTCTATAAATTTCTAAACGTTTAGTCTCATTCAGTTTGCAAAGTTACACAAAAAAGAGCACACCCGCAAATCTATATGCCCTTTTTTGTTTTGTTTTGATAAATCTGCAACAAATTGCCCCTGTCTTTTAACGATATCAGCCATTAGATGCCCTGTCCCTCATAATGAACTATCCTATCGAGAACTTGCCTGTTGAGGTCCAACCTATCGAGGACTAACCTTTCATATAACAAACATATACAAAATAAAATCACATATATATAAATAAGGTATAAGAAAGCAAACAGCAACATACTCCCAATCTTTTAGTTAAAATACTATAAATATTATGTGTTATAATAGAGTAAATGATGGTATTTCAAGAAAAATGAGTAATTTTGCGCCCGATTTATATAATTCACATAAAGTCTAACTTTATTAATTTTAATTTTTTATTTAATTTTATGTCAGATTTAAAGAACGTAAAGCCATTGGACGACTTCAATTGGGACGAGTTTGAGAATGGCGGCAGCGCAAACGTCAGCAAAGAGGACCTCGAGAAGGCCTATGACGAAACCCTTAACAAAGTTACCGAGCACCAGGTTGTAGAAGGTACTGTAATCTCTGTAGATAAGAAAGAGGTTATCGTAAACATCGGTTACAAGAGCGACGGTATCATCCCAGCTTCTGAGTTCCGTTACAACCCAGATTTGAAGGTAGGTGACAAGGTTGAGGTTTATGTAGAGAACCAAGAGGATGCAAAGGGCCAGTTGGTACTCTCTCACAAGAAGGCTCGCTTGAGCAAGTCTTGGGAGCGTGTAAACGAGGCTCTTGAGAACGAGGAAGTTATCCAGGGTTACATCAAGTGCCGCACAAAGGGCGGTATGATTGTTGACGTTTTCGGTATCGAAGCTTTCTTGCCAGGAAGCCAGATCGACGTTCACCCTATACGCGACTACGATATCTTCGTAGGCAAGACAATGGAGTTCAAGGTTGTAAAGATCAACCAGGAGTTCCGCAACGTAGTTGTTTCTCACAAGGCTCTCATCGAGCAGGAGTTGGAGCAGCAGCGTAAAGAAATCATCGGCAAGCTTGAGAAGGGTCAGATCCTCGAAGGTACTGTTAAGAACATCACTTCTTACGGTGTATTCGTTGACCTCGGCGGCGTAGATGGATTGATTCACATCACAGACCTCTCTTGGGGCCGCGTAAGCGATCCACACGAGGTTGTTTCTCTCGACCAGAAGATCAACGTTGTTATCCTCGACTTCGATGAGGAGAAGAAGCGTATCGCCCTCGGTTTGAAGCAGTTGACTCCACACCCATGGGATGCTCTCGATCCAAACTTGAAGGTAGGCGACCACGTGAAGGGCAAGGTTGTCGTTATGGCTGACTACGGTGCATTCGTAGAGATCGCTCCTGGTGTTGAGGGTCTTATCCACGTATCTGAGATGTCTTGGAGCCAGCACTTGCGTTCTGCTCAGGACTTCATGAAGGTAGGTGACGAGGTTGAGGCTGTCATCTTGACACTCGACCGCGCTGAGCGTAAGATGAGCCTTGGTATCAAGCAGTTGAAGGAAGACCCATGGGAGACCATCGAGGTTAAGTATCCTGTAGGTAGCAAGCACACTGCTAAGGTTCGCAACTTCACTAACTTCGGTATCTTCGTAGAGCTCGAGGAAGGTGTTGATGGTTTGATCCACATCTCCGACCTCTCTTGGACCAAGAAGGTTAAGCACCCATCTGAGTTCACAACAGTTGGTGCCGACATCGACGTAGTAGTTCTCGAAATCGACAAGGAGAATCGTCGTTTGAGCCTCGGTCACAAGCAGTTGGAGAAGAACCCATGGGATGAGTATGAGGCAATCTACACTCCAGGTTCTATCCACAAGGGTACAATCACAGAGATGATGGACAAGGGTGCCGTTATCGCTCTCGCAGAGGGTGGTGAAGGTTTCGCTACTCCAAAGCACCTCGTTAAGGAAGATGGTACTCAGGCTAAGAAGGGCGAGGAGCTCGACTTCAAGGTAATCGAGTTCGTTAAGGAGACAAAGCGTATCATCCTCTCTCACTCTCGTACATTCGAGGAGGGCAAGGACGATGTTAAGCCAGCAGCTCCACGCAAGCACAACAACGGTGGCCGCAAGAACGAGGCTACTGCTATCAACAACGTAGCAGCTGGTACTTCACTCGGTGACATCGATGCACTCGCTAAGTTGAAGGCTCAGATGGAAGGCAAGGCTTAATCAGTCTTCACTCCCCTATTATAAAGTCGAAATAACAAATTTCACTTCATAATAAATACTTTAAAAGATCGGTTCTCGCATGAGAATCGGTCTTTTTTGGTTTAAATTGAAAAAATGTTTGAGAAAAGTTTGGCGGTATCGCAAAAAACTCGTATTTTTGCCAACGCATAATATTGTGCGAACAACAAACCAACCAGATTTATGTCGAAATACATCAATCCGTTTACCGATTGGGGCTTCAAGAGGCTCTTCGGTCAAGAGTTCAGCAAAGATTTGCTGATTAGTTTTCTAAATGATTTGTTTGAAGGTGAGCTACACATCAAGGATGTGACCTTCAAGGACAAAGAGTTGATTCCCTCAAGCAAAAACATACGAGGCAGCATCTTTGACATCTATTGCGAAACAGATGATGGTAAGCATTTTATCGTTGAGATGCAAAACCGTTGGGTTCCCCTATTCATCAATCGTTCCATTTGCTATGCGAGTGAGGCGATAGCGGTTCAACGAGAAAGAGAGAGGACAAAAGACAACCCTACCCTCTATCAATTGGTACCAGTTTACACAGTTTGTCTAATGAATTACCAGCCAAAAGAAGAAACGGCAATTAACAAATTCAAGACAGACGTGATGCTGAGAGAGAAGAAAAGCGAGATTGCATTTACAGACAAACTTCGCTTCATCTATATTAGTCTTCCGTTCTTCAAAAAGAAACAGGAAGAATGTGTTACAGATTTTGATAAATGGATATACGTTTTGAAACATATGGAAGTATTAGAAAGAATACCGTTTACTGCACAAAAGAAAATCTTCGAGAAACTGGCACAGCTTGCAGACTGTCGCAATCTGGACAGCGAAGAAAAGGCTAAGTATAATGCCAGCAGGGATGCCATTGACGACTACTACTCAAGCCTTGTGGGGGCATGGATTGAAGGAAAATCGGATGGAGAAGTTGTTGGCAAGGCGATTGGGCTTAAAAAAGGACTAGCAGAAGGTATGAAGCAAGGCATGGCACAAGGCATGGCACAAGGCATGAAGCAAGGCATTGAGCAAGGCGAAATGTCTAAAAGCATTAGTATTGCCAAGAAAATGCTAGCCTCAGGGATGCCACAATCGCAAGTTATAGAAATGACAGGATTAAGTCAAGAGCAAGTTCAAAAGCTTTTGTCATAGTTTTTTTCTGAAGAAACATCATTCCAATATAAACTCCCAAGTTCAGCTTATTCGAGCGAGTAACTTGGGAGTTTTTGCATATATCACACATTTTCCTTTCAAAAAGGCAACAAAATCAGCATTTTACTTAAAAAATATTTGGAAGTTACAAGTTTTCGTCGTAACTTTGCACCCTGTAAAAAGATTATATAGAATAGTTTATGAAATATTACAAACTGATAGCAGCTGCCGTGATAGGTAGCACCACCCTCACTTCTTGCTTCAAGGAAGAACCTCTCAATGCCGAGTGCGACATCGAGCAGGCGTATATTCACGTGGATAATCCTACAAGTATGTTCTTCCAAGCAAGCGACACACTTATCAATGTTTTACCGAAAGAGAATACTGTAAGCTTTAAAGTAAGATTGGGAAGTGATTGTTCTTCTCTTTCTCCATATTTCAAACTTACAGAAGGGGCTACTATTTCTCCTGAGAATGGTTCTACACACGATTTCTCAGATGGCAAGGAAGTCATTTACACAGTTACTTCACAAGACGGACATTGGACACGTCCCTATAAAGTAAGAGTTACAGAAGATGAACGTACCATCGGAGATACCATTACCTATAGCTTTGAGCACTATAAATTCAACGAAGCATCTGACTTTAGTGAAGCCAACCAATACTACGAATGGTTCGAAGTCAACTCTAAAGGTCAGGAAATAAAAGATTGGTGGGCTAGTGGCAACCAAGGCTTTGCTATCAGTATGCCTTCAGCTCAACCATACGAATATCCAACTGCTCCTACAGAAGGATATGACGGGCAAGGAATCAAACTGACAACTCGTAGCACAGGCGAACTGGGAGCTATGGTTGGCAAAAGAATTGCAGCTGGAAATATCTTCATAGGGTCGTTCGATGGTATGAGTGCCCTAATGGATGCCATGAAAGCTACTCAATTCGGAAAGCCATTCGACCGTAAGCCTATCAAGTTCGAAGGCTACTATAAGTTCACACCTGGCAAAGATTTCCAAGACGAAAATGGCAATATCGTACAGGGAAAGGAAGATATTTGCAATATCTATGCCGTCATCTACAAGAATCATGACGACCAGGGAAATCCTGTAGTTCTCTACGGAGATGATGTCAAGACTAGTAAACAGCTGGTTGGCATAGCAGAAGTCAAGGATGTCAAGACTACAGACACGTGGACTAAGTTTGAAACAACATTCGACTATACTGAGGACATTGACCTTCAACTTTTGGAGAATCGGGGCTACAGTATGGCTATAGTTTGTTCTTCCAGCGAAGAAGGAGCTAGCTTTAAGGGAGCAGTAGGTAGCACCCTTTGCGTTGATGAATTACAGATTATTTGTGCTAAAATCGAAGAATAATGAAAAAATACATATTATCATTGGCTATGCTGACCTTAGTATCAGCACAAGCATGGAGCGAAGGTTGGTTTCAAAATACCAATGTATATGCACGTGTGGGTTATAGCATTGGTGGCACTGCCCCACTCGATATGCCTGCAACCATACGCAAGTTGAACAGCTACTCTCCACGCTCAAACGTGAATGCCGGAGTTGAACTTTACAAGCCTCTTCACAATCGTTGGGGAATGGCGACTGGTCTTTATATCGAAAATAAAGGTATGAAGACTGACGCCACAGTCAAGAACTACCATATGGAAATTACAAGAGGTGGAGAAACCCTCGAAGGTCTCTTCACGGGTAATGTAAGCACCACTGTTAGACAATGGATGTGGACTTTGCCTGTATTGGCAACATACGAGCTGGGCTCACATTTCAGACTGAAAATCGGTCCTTATGGTTCTGTCATTACATCCAAGAGCTTTGAAGGAGCAGCCTACGACGGCTACCTACGAAAAGGAAACCCTACTGGCGACAAGGTTTTGCTTGGCAATGAGGAAGGACAACGCGGAACATACGATTTCTCTAAGGACATGCGCTCCTTGCAATGGGGAATCAAAGTTGGTTGTGACTACCACTTCAGCAAGCACTGGGGTGGTTTCGTAGAAGTCAACTGGGGTGTTGCCGGAGTCTTCAAACGAGATTTCCATACCATCGAGCAAACCATGTACCCTATTTACGGAAACTTCGGACTTGCATATAAATTGAGATAAAATATTAGTATAGGACTGTTTAAACATAAAAATTATGAAAAGAATATTTACACTTTTATTTGCAGTTGTCATGACTGCGATGACTGCAATGGCAGAGGATTACACAGACAATTTACAGGTTACTGTAACAGTGTTAGGAATTCAAGGTAGTCCATCCAACCAAGAAACAACAATAACTGTTAATGAAAAAGAATCAGGGAAATATAGCTTTTCCATCACAAAGTTTGCTTTTGGAGGTCAAGAAGTTGGAGACATTGTTTTAGACGACTTGGATGGAGTAGAAGAAAATGGCATCATAACTATGACTGTTAGTGATAAAAAAGTAAAAATACAAAATCCAGGAAGTTTAGGTAAAACCATAAACAATTTAGGAGGGGTTACATTATCCATGACAGCAACCCTTTCCAACTCAAAGAAAAAACTATCCGCTGATTTGGCAATGAAAGCCATGGGGCAAAACATCAAGGCCATATTCGGTAGCAAGGGAAAAGATAGCAATATTGTTACTACAGGTATTTCATCACCAAAAGAAGAGTCAACAACAACTTCCACCATTTATACAATAGATGGTCAGCAGGTAGGCAGCATGACATCAGGAAATGTCTATATCGTCAAGACAACTGACGGCAAGACCAAGAAGGTTATCAAGAAATAAGTAACACAATGTTACAGCACTTATAAGATTATACAAGCAAAAATCCTCGGCAATGGGAGTGTTCCCTTTGCCGAGGATTTTTTGATTAAAGCACAGACGTGGAGAAAGTAATTCACGTACGTGCATTAACTCATGGACGTACGTGCGTAAGCTCATGGACGTACGTCTGCTTAATGACGCACGTACGTCCATCTTACTATTTTCTATATATAATAAGG
Organism: Candidatus Segatella albertsiae; assembly: GCA_002451555.1. Classification (GTDB taxonomy): domain Bacteria; phylum Bacteroidota; class Bacteroidia; order Bacteroidales; family Bacteroidaceae; genus Prevotella; species Prevotella albertsiae. The sequence goes on along the minus strand of DKCU01000110.1, from coordinate 37,902 downwards.
TGTACGCACACAAATCCACTACTTAACAATCTTACGAAAAGTTAAAAAGTTACTTTTTTCTACTTTTCTTGCATTTTTTCTTTCTTTTTGTTTGGTATTTCATAGAAAAAGTGTACCTTTGCAACCGTAAACAAGAAAACAACAATTTTAAACCCAATAAAAGATTAAGATTATGAAAGCATCTGAAGTAATCGCGAATCTCCAAAGAAGATTCCCTAATGAGCCTGAATACATCCAGGCAGTTAGTCAGGTACTCGGCACTATTGAGGAAGAGTACAACAAGCACCCAGAGTTTGAGAAGGCAAACCTCATCGAGCGTCTTTGCATTCCAGACCGCGTTATCGAGTTCCGTGTTTCATGGGTAGATGACAAGGGCAACGTTCAGACTAACATGGGTTACCGTATCCAGCACAACAACGTGATCGGTCCTTACAAGGGAGGTCTTCGTTTCCACAAGTCAGTAAACTTGGGTATCTTGAAGTTCTTGGCTTTCGAGCAGACATTCAAGAACTCTTTGACAACTCTCCCTATGGGTGGTGCCAAGGGTGGTTCTGACTTCTCACCACGTGGTAAGAGCAATGCTGAGGTGATGCGTTTCTGCCAGGCTTTCATGACTGAGCTCTATCGTCACATCGGTCCAGACGAGGATGTTCCTGCTGGTGACATCGGTGTAGGTGGTCGCGAGGTAGGTTACCTCTTCGGTATGTACAAGAAGTTGACACACCAGTTCCAGGGTATCTTGACAGGTAAGGGTCAGGAGTTCGGTGGTTCTCTCATCCGTCCTGAGGCTACTGGTTATGGTAACGTTTACTTCCTCCTCAATATGCTCGCTACCAAGAACATCGACATCAAGGGCAAGACTGTATTGGTATCTGGTTCTGGTAACGTGGCTCAATACACCATGGAGAAGTTGATCGAACTCGGTGCTAAGCCTGTAACATGCTCTGACTCTAATGGTTACATCTACGATCCAGATGGTATCGATCGTGAGAAACTCGACTACATCATGGAGTTGAAGAACGTAGAGCGTGGTCGTATCAAGGAGTACGCTGAGAAGTACGGTGTGAAGTATGTTGAGGGTGCTAAGCCTTGGTTTGAGAAGGCTGATATCGCTCTCCCATCTGCTACACAGAACGAGATCAACGAGGAGGCTGCCAAGGCTCTCATCGCCAACGGTGTTATCGCTGTCAGCGAGGGTGCTAACATGCCATCTACTCCAGAGGCTATCAAGGTATTCCAGGACGCTAAGATTCTCTACGCTCCAGGTAAGGCTGCCAACGCTGGTGGTGTTGCCGTATCAGGTCTTGAGATGAGCCAGAACTCTGAGCGTTTGAAGTGGTCTCGCGAGGAAGTTGACGCTAAGCTCCACGACATCATGAACGACATTCACGCTAACTGTGTGAAGTATGGTACAGATGCTGATGGCTACGTAAACTACGTGAAGGGTGCCAACGTTGCCGGCTTCTTGAAGGTTGCCAAGGCTATGATGGCTCAGGGCATCGTATAATCAGAAACAAGTTTTTGTTTGACATAAAAAAGGTTAGCATCGTTTTGATGCTAACCTTTTTACTTTTCAGCCATCACTTCAGCGTTATGATTCATTATGTCTTTAATCATTTCTGTTTTCTTGAAGTGAGTTTATCTCATGAATATGAAAGTAAGTTCGTTCAAACTTACTCGGCAGGCTGATAGAACAATACCGCCTTGATGTAAGATTCAAACTTAGGGTCTTTCTGCTTGGAAAGGCGCATCTGGATGATGGCTTTCAGCACGGCATAGAAGCAGAGTGTCAGCATCAGTCCGATAGCTATGGCCAGTACAGAAGTCCAAGTCTTGCCATAAATATAGGCACTGTCGGGCATTGCCGAAAGGATGATAATAGGTATCAGCGTGATGATTCCCCCTACCGTCATCTTATGACGAGGTGTACCTCCCATGTCCATGATGGCTTGCTTATCGAAGAGATAATCTTCCAATTCCATGCGCTCTATGTCATAATCTTCCAACTTAGGAAAGTTTGGGCGGTCGCCGTACATCGCGACCTTACCTTTTACCTTATGCTCGAAGTCATCGAAAAATTCTTTTTCAGGATCTTTTAAGTTCATCTTTGTGTTGAATGTTGAGTTTTGAATATTCAATACTATCTAAAAGAAAAAAAGCAAAGGAATCTATATACCTAGAAACCTTCGCTTTCATTCTTCTAAATAGGTAAAAAGAGAAAGCAGTGCCCCTATAAGCCGAGTTCTGTACCCCTATGGTTTGGTCAATTTCCACAGGGTTGCCTGCCATTTATCTAGACCTGAAGTCACCCCCAGGCTCAAGCACTCTACCCTCCACAGTAGCCCGAAGGCTTCGGACGAGCCGCCCTCAAACTGCGGTTTACATGAGCTTACAGCTCCCAGATGGCACAGCCTGATGATCACCCATCAGCTGGTGGTCTCTTACACCACCTTCTCACCCTTACTCTTACCACCCACTCTAACGAGGGATAGAACATGAGCGGTTATTTTCTTCTGCCGACACCTACTGTCACCAATAGCTTCTAGTTTCGGAAGTGGGATGCCCTACGCTGCCCGGACTTTCCTCTCGCACCTCTAAAAGATGCCAGCGACAGACCGAAGCACTACTTTCGTTTTGCAAAGGTACAAAAAAGTTTTGAAACTCCGAAAAGTTTCTATACTTTTTTGTTTTTTATTGTTTCAACCTCTTTAAGTAAGTGCCTTTTTTATTAAGTACATCTTAAATATATAAGTACCTATTTATATATAAGTATCTTACCTTATATCAATGCTTGCCGCAGCAACCGCCCTCATGATGCACACCACCAAGCACTGCCTGATGCTGGTCACGAAGCAAGTCGTTGACAGTCTTCACTGGGTTGAAGGTACTCAACGGAACCTCTACGAATACGGTATTCCAATCGCTCATCGCACCATTCCATAGACCAGGCAACTCCAATGCCTTCAAGTCCTTGCCATTCTTGCTCTTGCTGGAGATGAAGCCCGTAGAAGGGTCCACATACTTAGGCAAGTCGAAAGGCTCACCCTTGTAGTTCTTGGTAGCACAAACGAGGTCAACAGGGTTGAAGTGAGTACCCTGGGTGAACATCTTCATATACTCCTCGTTGTTCTTGTCTATCTGAGAGCTCTCCAAAATCTGCAAGCTGACAGTTCCATCGCTGTTATAAGTAAGGAAAGGACCACCGCCAGGTTCGCCGACATTCTTCACGACACCGCAGACACGCATAGGACGGTTCAACTTCTTGCGAAGATAGATGACCAACTCAGCGTCCTCCAACTCCTTGATGTCCGACTTGCGGCAGCAAAGGTCACGCTGAACGAAGCGGATGATTTCCTCCAACTTCTCATGGTTGTACTGACCAGAGTCGAGAACCTTCAGATAACCGAACGCCTTCTTCTGTAGGGTCACCAAGATACCAGCAATCACCTGCTTGTAAGTCACCGTGTCAGCCTTCAGACGGTCTGGTACCACGTTGTCGATGTTCTTGATGAAGACTACATCGGCATCTATCTCGTTCAAATTCTCAATCAAGGCACCATGACCACCTGGACGGAACAACAAACTGCCATCCTCGTTGCGGAAAGGAGTGTTGTCAGGATTAGCGGCGATAGTATCCGTGCTAGGCTTCTGCTCGGAGAAAGAAATATTGTATTTCACCCCAAACTTCTCTGCATAGAAGTCAGCCTTCTCTGCCACCTTCTTCTTGAAGAGTTCCAAGTGATCGTGAGAAACCGTGAAGTGGACGTTCGCCTCGCCATTGCTGCTGGCATAGAGCGCGGCCTCCACCAAATGTTCCTCCATCGGAGTGCGTACCTCATCGGCTGAATACTCGTGGAAAAGGAGCAATCCCTTAGGCAACTGACCATAGTTGAGCCCCTTGGCCTCCAAGAGATTGGCAACGACAGCCTTGTAGTTACCCTCCTGGATAAGTTTCATGATACCCTTGCCCTCGTTCTCGTGGCACTTGTCACAAAGGGCAGAACGGAAGGCGAACTTCTTGATGTTCTCGAAGAACTGCTTCTCGAAGTCGGTCGTAGGCACATCGTAAGGAGCGTTCAAGAAAGCAAACATGTTCTTGAACATACGGCTGGCCGCACCAGAAGCAGGCACAAACTTCACGATTTTGTGCCCCTCTGCCTTATAGGCGTTCCAAGCCTCCTCGTAATTCTTCACTTCATCCTCCGTCGGAGCAACGATGCCCTTGCCGATGGCAGCAGCACCTTCCAACTTCAAGAAAGGAAAGCCATTCTTGATTTGTTCCAACTGATGTTCAATTTGCTGCTCGCTGATGCCGCGAGCCTGGATTTGGTTGAGATCTTGTTGATTCATAATACCATATTTATGTTATTTTACGCTATTATGCGACAAATATAGTAACTTTTTTTGAAAAAAGGAAATTTTTGCGTGATTTTTTGTACCTTTGCACGAAATATTAACTAAGGAGGGAAGAAAATGAACGAAAAATTCACTTTTACACCAGAGGAAAGAGAGCAGACTTTGCTCATCTTGGACAGACTGAGAACTTCCATCGGAGATACCTTTTCCACCGATGACGAGGTTCATCTGAGGGAGGACATCCACCATGCGTTCGAGAACAACCAGATACGTCGTGACGTATTTGGACTCAACCCAATCTTGCACGCACTGCAGACAGCCGAAATCGCCGTCAACGAAATCGGACTGAAGAGGGATGCCGTCATCTCCATCCTGATGCAAACAAGCGTCATCGATGGATACCAGACGCTCGACGACATCAAGGAGAAATACGGGGAGAGCGTGGAGCACATCATCAGCGGACTTCTCCGCATCCACGACCTCTACAAGCGCAATCCGGTCATCGAGAGCGAGAACTTCCGCAACTTGCTCATCTCGTTCTCGGAAGATATGCGTGTCATCCTCATCATGATAGCCGACCGTGTCAACGTGATGCGACAGATACGAGACACCAAGCAGTTGGAAGCCAAGAAAGAAGTGAGCGAGGAGGCAAGTTACCTCTATGCCCCACTCGCCCACAAGCTGGGTCTCTACAAGTTGAAGAGCGAACTGGAAGACCTCAGCCTGAAGTACCTAGAGCATGACGCCTATTATTTAATTAAGGAGAAACTGAACGCGACCAAGGCGGCAAGAGATGCCTACATCGCCCGGTTCATCAAGCCAATCCAGGAAAAGTTGGACGAGGCGGGACTGAAATACCACATGAAGGGGCGCACGAAGAGCATCCACTCCATCTGGCAGAAGATGAAGAAGCAGAACTGCGGTTTCGAGGGAGTCTATGACCTCTTCGCCATCCGCATCATCATCGACGTGCCTCGGGAACTGGAATACAAGCAGTGCTGGCAGGTCTTCGCCATCATCACCGATATGTACCAGCCTAACCCGAAGCGTATGAGAGACTGGCTCTCTGTGCCTAAGAGCAATGGCTACGAGAGCTTGCACACCACCGTCCTGGGACCAGAGAACAAGTGGGTCGAGGTACAGATACGCACAGAGCGCATGGACGACATCGCCGAGCACGGACTTGCCGCCCACTGGCGATACAAGGGCATCAAGCAAGGGGAAGGCGGCATCGACGAATGGCTCGCCAACATACGAAGTGCTCTGGAGAACAACGACGACTTGCAGTTGATGGACCAGTTTACCACCGACCTCAAGGAGGACGAAGTGTATGTCTTCACGCCTAAGGGCGACCTGCTCAACTTCCCGAAGGGTGCCACGGTACTCGACTTCGCCTACTACATCCACTCACGCATCGGAAACACCTGCGTGGGAGGCAAGATCAACGGCAGGGCAGTCAGTTTCAGGCAAGAGCTTCACTCGGGCGACCAGATAGAGATTCTGACCCAGAGCAACCAAAAGCCTCGTCAGGAATGGCTCAACATCGTACAGACCTCCAAGGCGAAGGCAAAGATAAGACTTGCCATCAAGGAAACCCAGAAGAAAGACGGTCTCTACGCCAAGGAGTTGCTGGAAAGACGCTTCAAGAACCGCAAGCTGGAGATCGACGAGAGCGTCATGGCTCGTATCATCAAGAAGATGGGATTCAAGGAGAACTCCGATTTCTACAAGGAAATAGCCGAGGAAAAACTTGACGTGAACACCGTCATCGAGAAATATATCGAGGAGAGAGACCACGACCTGAACCTCAGCAATGTCACGAAACCTGCGGAAAGTGCAGCCAACTTCGCCTATGAGAATCCAACGGAGGAACTCATGAAGCAAAGCGATGACGTGCTCACCATCGACGAGAACCTGAAGGGCATCGACTTTGAGCTGGCACACTGCTGCCACCCTATCTATGGTGACCCAATCTTCGGTTTCGTCACCATCAACAAGGGCATCAAGATTCACCGCACGGATTGTCCGAACGCAAGGGAACTAAGACGCAGGTTCGGCTACAGAATCGTGAAGGCACGCTGGAGCGGCAAGGGTTCTTCGAAGTATGCCATCACCCTGCGCATCATCGGAAATGACGACATCGGCATCGTGAGCAACATCACCAACATCATCTCCAAGGAAGACAAGTTGGTCATGAGAGGCATCAACATATCCTCCAAGGATGGTCTGTTCTCAGGCAACGTCACGGTCATGATCGACGATGCATCCAAGACCGAGGCACTCATCAAGAAGTTGAGCGCAGTCAAGGGAGTAAAGCAAGTTGTAAGAATATAATAAAAAGAAAAGTTGTAAGAATATAATAAAAAGAAAAGAACAATTAGCACTATTTGCTTGTTGAGAGACGAACAAATAGTGCTAATTTGTTTTAATATACAGCATTATATGCTAAAAGATGTTATATGCGGATAAAATTCTCTCCAAAAAGCTTGGAGAATCAAATAAAAAGTGTAATTTTGCAATCGTGTTTTTCATAGTATTAGATTTAAGGTTAACAAGGTCGGGGTCACAGCGGTGACCCTTTTTTTTATTGTCTTACGCTAAAGCTAACGAAAAGCACTAAGATTTCCTCTTAAACTTCCGATACAACTTCCAAGCAAGCAAAGCCCCATCGAAGGCACCCGCTCCAATGGAGAAAAGGCTCTGCATCCTTTTGCTAGGTGTCGCCTTCTTGGACAAGGCCTCAGGCTTCACAAAGAGCGACTTCCAGAGAGCCTTGATCTTAGCATCGTCAGCCTCGATGTCCTTGCGCAACAATTCCTTGCGCAAACGAAGCTCATTGAGAGAGCTATACTGTATCAAATCAGGATTATCAGCCATCATCTTCAATTATTTTTGCATGAAAAGACTTGCCAAGAATTTGACCAAGGGACGCTCTATCCATTGGTGACGGAAAATGACAAATACTATTAATAATAATAGGTAGATACCTGCCACAATAGAGAATCCAGCCACATTGCCGAGGACATCTCCAAGCCCATAAGCCAGGGCGAAAGAAAGATAGATGAGAGCTATCATCAGCAATCCCACCAAAACAACCGTGATGGTGATGGCAGTGAGCAGCCTTACGACCTTATCCACTACATCGAGCTTCACATACTCAGTCTGAAGCCCGATGTAGTGTTTGAGCACCTCCACGAGCTGCCCAATAGTTTCAACGTTCTTGTCGTTAGAAAACATCATGATCATTTATACCTCAAGAACACAATATCCTTAATGCCTTATACCTCAGGAGTAGCGTCCTTAATGTCATCTACCAAATCATCAACATCTTTCTTGCTCAACTTGATGTTGTGCTTGTTGCAGAAGTTATCCACTGCGTCAGCAATCTTACTACGAGTATCCTCACCCTTCTCTGGAGCGAAAACCAAACCCAGTGCAGTACCAGCGATGGCACCACCGAGGAATGCACCAATGTAACCTAATGTTTTCATAATTACTAAGTTTTTATTGTTAAACATGTTATCAAGAGATCGAAGGGCAGTCTTTAGAAAAGCCCATGACTTCTTTGTTCTGCAAATATACTAATTATTCTTCAACAAGCCATGTTTTTTTTCTTAATTTTTAGTTAAAAGTGTTGTATTACCTTGTTTTAACATACTTTATGCGACCATTATGACTGTATTTGGGATATTTTTTGTATTTTCGCAGAACAAATTCTAGAAATAGGATTGAAAACAGACAAACAAGAAGATTGAAAGCAAATAAATAAGTTAAACAATAAAACATTTAAGTTATGAAGAAATTATCAGTTTTGAGCTTGGGCTTGTGCGTAGTATTGGCACTTGCAAGCTGTAAGTCTAAGGAAAGCATGTATAAGAAAGCTTACGAAAAGGCACAGGCCCAGGAAGAACAACAGACTACCCCAACAACTGAGCCAGTGGTTACTCCTCTTGAGACCACCACTCCATCTCAGAGCACCAACACAGAGGTAGATAACGCCACAGTACGCCAGGAGAATGTATCACTCGTTTCAGGTTCTGGTCTCCAAAACTTCAGCGTAGTAGTAGGTTCCTTCTCTTTGAAGGCCAACGCAGAGGGTCTTTACAACACCTTGAAGTCTGCGGGTTACGACGCACAGATCGTATTCAACAGCGAGCGCAATATGTATCGTGTCGTAGCTTCTACATTCGTTGACAAGGCAGGTGCCGTGAAGAGCCGCAACGAGCTTCGCGCCGGCAAGTACCCAGACGCTTGGTTGTTATTCAAGAAATAATGCGCATCTTATCCATAGATTACGGTAAGAAACGTACCGGACTGGCAGTGACCGACCCTCTGCAAATCATCGCGGGAGGATTGGCCACTGTCGCTACCACCGACTTATATGCGTACCTGGAGGAGTACATCAAGAAGGAGCAGGTGGAGCGCATGGTCATAGGCAAGCCTATGCAACCCAACGGACAACCCAGCGAGAACCTATCACGCGTAGAAAATTTCTACAACCGATGGCGAAAGGCTCATCCCGAGGTTCCGATAGAATATTACGACGAAAGATTCACTTCCGTCCTCGCCCACCGCGCTATGATAGAAGGTGGCGTGAAGAAGAAAGTGAGAAAAGAAAACAAAGGACTGGTGGACGAAATCAGCGCCACCATTATTTTACAAGATTATCTCCAATCAAGAAAATGATTTTACCTATTTATATTTATGGTCAGCCTGTCTTGAGAAAGGTGGCTGAGGACATCACACCGGAATACCCGGAACTTAAGCAACTCATCGCCAACATGTACGAAACCCTCGACGCCAGCAATGGTGTCGGTCTCGCCGCTCCACAGATAGGTCTAGCTATCCGTGTGGTAGTAATCGACCTGGACGTACTGAGCGAGGATTTCCCTGAGTACAAGGGATTCCGCAAGGCTTTCATCAATGCCCATATCATCGAGCGTGACGAAGATAGCCCTACAGAGTCGCTGGAGGAAGGATGTCTCTCCATCCCTGGCATCTCCGAGAAGGTGAAGCGTCCTACCCGCATCCACGTGAAATACCTCGACGAGGAATACCAGGAGCACGACGAGTGGGTGGAAGGTTATCTGGCTAGAGTGATGCAGCATGAGTTCGACCACTTGGAGGGAACCATGTTCGTGGACCGCATATCCCCACTCCGCAAGAACATGATAGCAGGCAAGCTCAAGAACATCATCAAGGGCAAGTTCCGTTGCTCATATCGCACCAAGATTCGCCACTAAGAGCGAATCTTGGTTTATTCAATAGGTTAAGTTTTAGGCAGAAAGTATCAGCATGAAAAGAAAGAGGTTATTCGCCTTTGCTCTCCTTGCATTGTCCATGGTCCCAGCGGCTGCACAATACAGGGTAGATAGGCTTATCACGGCAGGACGCAGCGCACTCTATTACGAGGACTATGTCTTGTCCATCAAGTATTTCAACCTGGCGATCGGTGCGAAACCGTATCTCTACGAGCCTTGGTATTATCGGAGTGTCGCCAAGTTTAACCTCGATGACTTCATGGGGGCTGAAGGGGATGCGACCGAGGCACTGCAGCTCAACCCTTACATCAACGACATCTACGACTTGAGGGCCATCTGCCGAATCCGTCAAAACAAGTTCGACGATGCCATCCAGGACTATAACGCCGCCATCAGAATCGAACCGCGCAACCGCAACTATTGGTTCAACCGTGCCTTGTGCTACATGCAAGACAAGAAGTACGACAATGCCATCGAGCAACTGGATTCCATCATCAAGAAATGGCACGACTACTCCAATGCCTACTCCCTGAAAGCGGAAGTATATCTCGAGAAGAAAGATACACTCAAGGCGGAGACATGGCTCGACAAGAGCCTGCAGCTCAACCCTTACGACGGGGACGCATGGACGACAAGGGCGTATATGGCACTGGCGAGAAAGGAATGGAAAACGGCAGACGAGGCACTCACCAAGTCGCTACACTTCAAGCCCAACAATGTCAACACCTACATCAACCGCGCCTTGGCACGCATCAACCTCAACAACCTGAGGGGGGCGATGAGCGACTACGACAATGCTATCGACTTGGAGCCCAACAATTTCCTAGCGCACTACAATCGTGGCTTGATGCGCGTTCAACTGGGCGACGACAACAGAGCCATCACCGACTTCGACTTCGTCATCAAGATGGAGCCGCAGAACTTCATGGCGATTTTCAACCGTGCACTTCTACATGAGAAGACAGGCAACCTGCGTGCAGCCATCCGTGACTACACGACCGTCATCAACCAGTTTCCCAACTTCTGGGTGGGTCTCTCCTATCGTGCCAATTGCTACCGCAAGTTGGGCATGAGCGGAAAAGCTGAGTTGGACGAGTTCCGCATCATGAAGGCTCAGATGAACAAGCACTTGGGAATCCAACCTAGATGGAGTGCGAAGACCAAGAAAGAAATCAGAAAGCGTTCGGAAATCGACCCCAACAAATTTGCGAGTCTCGTGGTCGATGACGAGCCAAAGAACGAGCACGAATACAAGAGCGAATACCGTGGCAAGGTGCAGAACCGCACCGTCGAGACCGCTTACTTGCCGATGTATCGCGTCTCTTACTTCCCTACCACACAGAGTATCATCGGAGCGCAATCCTTTGACAAGGACGTGGAGAAACTCAACCTAGAGGACAAGCAGAATCCTGCAAGCAAACTATACATCGTTTGCAACAAGGAACAATTGGACGAGAAGGGTTCAATGTCTATCTTCTCCTTGATCGACAAGTTGTCGGCTGAGCTCAGCGTCGCCAAGGACGAGGAGACCAAGAAGCGTCTGCTCATGCACAGAGCTATCGCCCATTCGGTACTCAGGGACTTCGAGGCTGCCATCAGTGATTTCAGCGACTACATCAAGCTTGATGACACCAATGCCTTGGCATATTGGCAAAGAGCCGTGTGCCAGACGGAGATGGACGAGTTCAATGTATCGGAAGGACAGCCTATCCTGAACATCCACTCTGCCGAGGCGGACTTCAGCGATGCCATCCGACTGAGCAAGAATTCCAATGCTTACATTTATTACAACAGAGGCAACCTGCATGCCAATCGCAAGGAATTGTCGAAGGCCATCGATGACTACACCATGGCCATCAAGATAGACAACAAAATGGCTGAGGCATACTACAACAGGGGTATCGCCCGTTCTAAGTCTGGCAATAAAGCATTGGCTATCCAAGACCTTTCCAAAGCTGGAGAACTCGGACTATACGACGCTTATTCAGTCATCAAACGACTCAATAAGCAGAAGTAGTTTTTTATAAGTTACTGAACTTTCTCATGTGGGAATTTAAAGAAGTTAAGGGAAGTTAGAGAGAAGTTAAGAGACAAATGTCTAAAGGGTTATCCTTAAAGGCTGTTGTCTCTTAACTTCTCGATCGACCGAAGGAAGCGATAACTTCTTTAACTTCAATAAATTCCATTATATGCGAAACTTGAATAAGTTATCGAAAAAAGATGACATCAATTGAGAAAACGTGTTGCCCATCGCTGATAGATGTCATGTCAATTTGTAGATTTCACTAGGAGTCTTGCGCTTTAAGACTTCAAGTCCAAAGTCTTTGCCAGCCACCAAGCCATAGCTTCTCAGAATCTGCTCAATCGTCTTGCGAGCCAACTCCGGGTGATTGTTCTCCTCGCTCAAGTGACAAAGCCAGACATACCGAAGCTTATCAGTAGCATATTCAGCGATGGCCTTACCGCATTCGTCATTACTCAAGTGACCATTAGGACTCAAGATACGCTCCTTCAAGTAATGAGGATAATTACCTTGCAAGAGCATATCCTTACTATGGTTCGCCTCAATCACAAGATAATTGGCTCGTCCTATAAAGTCGTGCATTTCCTCTGTAATGTGTCCGACATCGGTGATGAGGCAGAAGCACACATCGCCACATTCCACCGAATAGCCCACGTTATCAGTGCTATCATGAGGAACACCAAATGGAGTGACTCTAAACTCACCGAGAGTGAAAGGCACACCCTTCTCTATGATGTGTACATTTTCGGGCGAAATTTTCTTGCGAACACAATAGTTTTTGTTGATGCCCTGATGTACCTTATGTGTCGTATATACAGGCAGATGGTAGTCATTGCTGATGCTACCGACAGATTTCACATGGTCGGCGTGATCATGTGTTACCAAGATATGATGAATGTCTTCAAATCTCAGGCCATAATTATGAAAATGTTTTTTCAAGCTTCTTAGCCCTACCCCGACATCTATCAACAAAGAATCCGTCTCGGTGTATAGATAGTAGCAATTGCCGCTGCTCCCGCTGCCGAAGGAAATAAATCTTAACATTTTAATTTCGTATTTTCATGCAAAGTTAGCAAAAAAAGCTCGAATTACAAAGTTTTTTTCGTACCTTTGTCGCAAATTTAAGGAAATTAATAGAATTAATAAGAAAAGACATGACAAACAAGGCCCATCAACTGATATGTAGCTGCGCATTCCTCGCCCTTGCAGCAATGAGCTGCCAACCTCACGAGGGAAGCGAGAAGCAACTCAAGGAAGACATCGATTCTTTTGCCACCTATTATTATAACTGGCATTTCGAACAAGCAGTGAAATACTGCACACCTGAGTCGGAGAAGTGGCTAAGGTTTGCTGCCAGCAATGTACACCCTGCCGACATCGACCTACTACACGCCAAGAAAGAAGATGCCACCATAGAAATCCAAGACATCGACTTCCTCGACGACGAGGTTTCTGCCAACGTCAACATCACGGTCAGCAACTTCCTGCAGATGGACACCATCGGCACCGAAGCCCATCACGTGAGCCAAGCTACCTTCCAACTGCCTATGACCATCCACAACGGAAAATGGAAAGTAAAGCTAGAGCAATTACCATGACATTTAAAACGGCAAACCAACTGCAAAATGGAAGGCGAAATCCCTACTCAACTTCGGATGGATAATAGCCCAATGCTCATTTTGGGAGTCATAAGCAGGATTGATTGCCTTCATGCCCAGGTCGAAACGAAGGATGAAGTAATCGAAGTTCAGACGCAAGCCCAATCCGTAGGCGGCGGCTATCTGCTTGTAGAACTCCGATAACTTGAATTGTCCACCAGGCTGGTCTTCATAATTGCGGAGCGTCCAGATGTTACCCGCATCTATAAAGACAGCACCTTGCAACTTCCAGAACAAAGAGGTGCGATACTCAGCATTGAGATCGAGTTTGACATCACCCGTCTGGTTGATGAAATCGATACGTCCGTCCGTACCCTTGAACTTACCCGGGCCCAACTCACGCACGCTCCATCCCCTCACGGAGTTAGGACCTCCTGAAAAATACCTCTTCTCAAAAGGTAATATCGTGCTGTTGCCATAAGGATAAGCCACACCCAACCCAGCATGAAGAGCCAAGGCATTACGCTTGTCAAACTGGAACAGGTGGGTATAATCCAAATCCAACTTGACATACTGGGCATACGCTATATTAAATAAGGTGTGCTGCCCCTCCGAGTTAGTCTTGAACCCGAGCCCCTTGGACAATCCGTTGAGGAGATTGCCTGCAGACTCAAAGTTGGCCCTCAGCGCATTCTCCCCATCATTATACGCCAAGGCAAAGCCCATCTTCATGATGAAGAGATCCTCGTAGTTGTAACGCAAGATGGCATTGCGATTGTCTGCGTTATCCAAGTAATCATTCTTGAACGTAGCAGAAATCCAAGGCATATAGACATAATTGAGGTCAAGCAAGTCAAAACGATAAGTAAGATGATGCTTCGGCTCGCTCCAGCGATAACGCCAAGCAGTGGAAAAGACTCGCCGATGGAATTCCGGGCGATTTTGGAAATCCCAACTCACCGCCCATTCCGAACTGGCAGTCTGACGACGGCGGAAACTCTTGGAAAGGAACGGAGCGAGGAAACGTGGAAACACCAACTTGGTCTCCAAAGAATACTCCGTGTAATTTTGGTCTTGGTATCCCTCCAAGCCCGTAATCGCCTCGTAGGCTCCACGCAACTCGATGCTCAACTGCTCACTGCCTCTGAAAAGATTGCGGTTGGTATAGGTGATGGAAGCAGCCGCGCCCAAGTCACCTGCCGTATTGGTACCCTCAGGCTGGAAAGAGATAGTAGAAGGCTTGTTCGTGCTCACCTGTATGTAACAGTCCAACAAGTTGGAGTCAGGGACCTCGGCAAATCGGATGTTGGTATATTTGACGGCTTGCATCCTTCCGAAGTTATTGTAAGTACGCTGCAAAGCCGAGCCATCATAAGGTCGTCCCTCCTTGATGGCAGTGGCATTGAGCAAAACCTGTTTACGAAGATGGATGCGATCGCTGTCGTTGCTCTGGTAGATGACATGACGTACCTGATAGCAAGGATGCAAAGTTTCAAGCGAACTACTGTTGGCCTTAAACTTCCTCAGTTGCAAAGTCAACGCAATGTCTTTCCTACCAGCTATCGTGTCAGCCGAGAATTGAATAAAATCTTTATTGAAACGATAGTAACCATTGTCTATCAATAAGTTGGATATTCTCTTTCTCTCATTATCAAGTGTCTCAACCGTAAATCTCATGCCAGGCTTCAGCATCTGGTTCTCTGGCAAGTCAAGCCGCAAGAGACGTTGGATGTTTTCGTCCATCACTTCATACTTCACCGAACCCAATGTAAACAGTTGGCCAGGATGAAGCAGATAAGTTGCCTCCAGTTTCTTGCCCTTCTTCGTAGTGAGCAAAGAAACACCAGCATTCATGTACCCCTGGTTTTGCATCGCGGTCAAAAGATCCTGACAAGAGAGTCGAGCTTGAAGTGTATCAAACAAGACCGGCTTGCGGCTGAACGGATTCTTGAAGAGAGAAAACAACTTAGGTTTCTCCTTCTGACGAACATACTGAAGAAGCGGAGAAGTATCGAAATCATTCTGATCCGATTTCACCTCGACCTTATTCAACATATATTCCCCATCAGGGATGTGCTTGGTTACGGAGCAAGCAGTCAGCAAAAGGAGTGCGAAAAGCGAAAAGAAACTATATTTTTTCAAATTTTCCAAAACTTTATAGGTTTAATGATTCTACATCTGATTTTCATTCAACAGGAACTTGAATCTGCAGACTTTCATGTCCGCAAAATTTCTGCAAAGTTACGATAAAAATCCGAGTAAGAGAAATAATTAAGAAATTTTCAATGCTTTAGTCGCTTTAATCGCAATATTATTTTGTCATGTCCTAATTTTGATGTAACTTTGCCCGAAATAAAAACTACAAAAAGATGATAAGCAAAAACAAGCTGAAATATATCCGGTCGCTCGAACTCAAGAAAAACCGCATCAAGGAAGGCAAGTTTGTAGCCGAGGGTCACAAGGTGGTCGAAGAATTGCTCCTTCGACAGCCTGCGAGTCTGATTGTAGCCACACAAGAATGGCTACAGGGGAAGCACATCGACGCAGCCACAGAAATCATTGAGGTGACGGACGAAGAGCTCAAGAAAGTAAGTTTCTTGCAGCATCCGCAACAAGTGTTGGCTGTCTTCAGTCTCCGCAATGCATCGGGATATTCTGAAGTCGATACGTCCGTGCTGAATCTCGCCCTGGACGGGGTGCAAGATCCAGGAAACCTAGGCACCATCATCAGAATAGCCGACTGGTTTGGCATCGAGCACATCTATTGCAGCCAGGACACCGTGGATGCCTACAATCCCAAGGTGATACAAGCTACCATGGGCAGCATCGCCAGAGTGAGCGTGGAATATGGAGACCTATACAACCTCTTGAAGACATTACCCGATGGCACACCGATTTACGGCACCCTGCTCGACGGCGACAATATCTACCAAGACGCCCTGGAGAACCGGGGCATCATCGTCATGGGCAACGAGGGAAAGGGTATCACGCCGCAAATCAAGGAGTTGGTGAACCATCGCTTGCTCATCCCTAATTATCCTGAAGGAAGAGAGACCGCCGAGAGCCTCAACGTGGCTATCGCTACGGCAATTACCTGTTCGGAATTCAGAAGACAGGCTCATGTGTAAAAGTTAGTTTTAGAAGAAAAAACGAATTAAAGCAAGTTAGAAATGAACAAGAATATTTTGTTTAAGTACAGGAGCGTAACAGCTTGCATGAAAGCTTCTTACGACTTGATTAGCGAGCATCTTCTATCGCTGTTGAAGAAAACTTGGTGGGCAGTATTGACCTATGCGTTGTTATTGGCATTCACCACTTACTTTCAGATGCCCAACAAGGCTCTCCACGACTGGGGAGAAGCCAACCCTTGGTCATCCTACATCATCCAAACCTTGGTCTATCTCGGAGCAATGCTTGGAGTATTTGTGGCAGGAGCATCCATTTGGTCATGGTTGAACAAGAAGTCATTCAAAAAAAACCTCGCAAGTTACTTCGCCTCTTTCGTATGGGTCGAGATTTTGGCATTCGCCCTCTCCGCCATCAGTAGCTTTCTCATGCAGATGCTTACCCACGGCAAATCGCTGCAAACAGGCGACCTAAGCACCTCCACCCTTCTCACCAGCCTAGGCGTATTGGGCATCTACCTAGGATTCATTATCCTTTATCTGTTGTTGGCACTCCCATTTACTTATCTGGTCCCAAAGGTGATGACGAGAGAAAAAGGTGAGAAAATAGAAGTTTGGAAATCATTCAAGATAGGTTTCCGCAACATGGGCAGCAGCTTTGCCATCAGTTTTCTTTGCGGTTTGATGCTAGCTGTCGTCTCAGCATTCCTACTCTTACCTACCGCCATCCTGGGTTGGTCGCAGATCAATGCCCAACTAGGAGCCTTGTCAGGAGACCCTCTGGGAGTACCAAGCTATTTCAGCGCACTCTTCATCTTGGTTCTGACAATCACGTTTTTCATCTTCATCTACATGGGAACATGGATGCAGATTGCCTACGTGTATCTCTACGGATCCATCGTAGCGAAGGAAAACAAAAAGCAAGAAAATATCAACATAAAAAATATAGAACTCAATGAAAAAGACTAAACTGCTCTTCATCGACCGAGACGGAACGCTCATCCAAGAGCCTGCCGATGAACAAATAGACAGCTTCGAGAAGCTCACCTTTACCAAGGGTGTCTTCCGCAACCTCTCCTTCATTGCCCAACACACCGACTTCCAGTTGGTCATGGTGAGCAATCAAGACGGACTGGGCACAGACTCATTTCCTGAGAACACATTCTGGCCCGTTCACAACTTCATCATCCAGACGTTGGAAAGCGAGGGAATCCACTTCGAGAAGCAATTCATCGACCGCCATTTCCCAGAGGACAACTCACCGATGCGCAAGCCAGGAATAGGCATGCTGAAGGAATACATCGACAACCCTGAGTACGACCTTGCAGAAAGCTATGTGATAGGTGACAGAGAGACGGATGCGCAACTCGCACAGAACTTAGGTTGCAAGAGCCTCATCCTCGGCAAGGACGGCATGGACTGGGACAAGATCGCAGAGATACTCTTCGCTGGAGATCGCATCGCAGAGGTGAAGCGCACGACCAAGGAGACGGACATCTACATCCGTGTCAACCTGGACGGTTCGGGTAAATGCGACATCTCGACAGGATTGGGGTTCTTCGACCACATGCTGGAGCAAATCGGAAAACACGGAATGATGGACCTCACCATCCACACCAAGGGCGACCTCTATGTGGATGAGCACCATACCATCGAGGATACGGGTATCGCACTGGGCGAATGTCTTCTCCAAGCTTTGGGTGACAAACGAGGAATCGAACGTTACGGCTATTGCCTGCCTATGGACGACTGCCTTTGCCAAGTAGCCTTGGATTTCGGTGGAAGGCCATGGCTGATATGGGATGCTGAGTTCCATCGCGAAAAGGTGGGAGAAATGCCTACGGAGATGTTCAAGCATTTCTTCAAGAGCCTCAGCGACGCTGCGAAGATGAACCTCAACATCAAGGCAGAGGGAGAGAACGAGCACCACAAGATAGAAGGAATCTTCAAGGCATTGGCTCGCTCGCTCAAGATGGCGGTGAAGAGAGACATTTTCCACTTCGAACTGCCAAGTTCCAAGGGAATGTTATAATTCGCCAATCACATATTATAAGATTAATTCCATCATATCATACGCAAACTCGAAGCCAACAGGCAATCGCTTGTTGGCTTCTTCATGTAAGCCTATCTGATGGGTGACATGCGTGAGGTAAGTCTTCTTTGCCCCGATGCGCCGAGCAACCTTGATGGCATCGGCCACCAACTGATGACTATGATGGGGTTTGTCGAAGCGCAAGGCATTGATGACGAGAGTCTCCACGCCCTCCAAATACGCATACTCCGCCTCATCCATACACTTCATGTCTGTTATATAGGCGAAACTATCGAATCGATAGCCAAGGATAGGCATCTTGTCGTGCATCACTCGGATGGGAACAAAGGAGATGTCACCAATCTGATAAGACAGATGAGGTTCTATCGTGTGAAGTGCCAACTTGGGAGCACCAGGATAAAGCAACTTAGGGTCTGATGGAAAGCAATAAGGCATCGTATGTGGCAAGCTGCGAGTGACGAGCTCGTCGCCATAGACATTGATGTCGCCGAAGACACAGAACCCACGCAAATCATCCATGCCACCCACATGATCGTAATGGATATGAGTTACCAAAACACCATCTAGTTTGCGAAAAGGCACCTTCAAGAGTTGCATACGAATGTCGGGACCGGCATCTATCAACAGCCGGGTATTCTCGGTCTCCACCAGCACCGCACAGCGAAAACGCTTGTCCTTAGGATTCATGCTGCGGCAAACCTCACAATCACAACCTAAAACAGGAACACCACTCGATGTTCCTGTCCCTAGTAACGTTATCTTCATTTATCTTTTATTTTATATTCACTTCCGGGTGGATGTCAATGCCAAACTTCTCGAATACATCTTTGCGAATGGCCTCGCAAAGCTGTACAACCTCCTTACCTGTCGCACCGCCACGGTTGACAAGCACCAATGCCTGTTTGTCATGCACACCAGCCATACCCAGGCTCTTGCCTTTCCAACCACACTGGTCTATCATCCATCCAGCAGGCACCTTGACACGTTCTTCATCCACATCATAATGCGGAATGTCAGGATAGCGAGTCTGCAACGCCTCAAATTTTAATCTGTCGATGATAGGGTTCATGAAGAAGCTGCCCGCATTGCCCAAGACCTTAGGGTCGGGCAACTTGGAGTTACGAATCTCAATGATAACATCACGCAACTGCTCAGCAGTAGGTTGGTTGATGCCATGCTCTGCCAAAGACTTACGTATGTTGCCATAATCCAAGTCAGGAGCAAACACCTTGGACAAGCGGAACACGACATGAGTCATCAAGTACTTGTCTCGCCACTCATGCTTGAACTTGCTCTGCCTGTAACTGTACTCACAATCGGCGTTGTCGAAAGTCACCACCTTGCCAGAAGCAATCTCCACCGCTTCCACCTGAAAGATGATGTCCTTCGCCTCTACACCGTAAGCCCCAATGTTCTGCACGGCACAAGCTCCCACGTCTCCCGGAATAATGGAGAGATTCTCGGCTCCATGGAGACCATGCTTCACGGCAAAATCCACCACGTCGTCGAAGACCTCGCCACTGCCACACTTGAGAAAGACATCCTGCTTGCCAATGCTATCTGAGATGCCTGAATCCACAGCCATTATTTCTTCAGGATTTGAAGTCATCAGAATGCCCTTGATGGCAGAATGGATGACCGTCCCGGGATAATCCTGCGTCAGCAAAAGATTGCTACCGCCACCCACTATCAGAATAGGTTGGTCCTCGGGAGTCAGCATACGAGCTATCTCCTGCGCATCCTCCACGGAGGAATACTCCAAGAAGCGCTTGCACTTGGCATCAATGCCGAAAGTATTGTGAGCCAACAGGCTATAATTTCTATATTCCTTGATCATATTACTATTTACTATGGTAATGTCACCTAAACACACTACATATTGAGTTTAGTCAGCATCCACTTGCCGCCGATGCGTCGGAAAGTCAACTCGGTCTCCAAGCCATTGGCAATGCCACGGATGACAAAGATTTTCTGGTTACTCTCCGAATACTTCTGACCATAGATGATATTGTAGATCATATGGCTAGGCAATTTCGGAGCGAAGGCAGGCCAAGTCTCAGGTTCAATGTCGCCCGTCATGGTGCTGAAGTCATCGTCAGGGTCAGGACCAACGAACTTCACAGGGTTGTGGAGATGTTCAGCCTGGAATGCAGAGTCGGTGGCAAACTTACCATAGAACTTCAAGAAGCTAGCGTTGTTGTTGGTGTACATCGGCTTATAATTGATGGAAGTCATCATCCACTGCCCATTGATGCGATTGAAGAGGAACTGCTGCACCGTCTTTTTGGCGTAGAACACCTTCTCAATGACCACATGGTCGATAGTCGTGTCCTTGACCAGGTTCATCTGCTTCTGATTATCGAAAATCAACGTGTAGTAATCCTGTCGCATAAAGAAATGCTCCATTTTCCAGTTTTTCTTCTCGATACTCTTGACCAACTTCTCATTATTATATACAGGGAGTGGGAAGTGCACACGCTTCAACTGCAACTTGCGATTTGCCGCAAAATTGAAAACGAAGTCATCGAAGAGCTCGTCAGCCGCCTTAGGCATCGGGGTCTCCTCTATCAGTTTCTCTGTAGAATCCATCGCCTGCGTATCAGCCACCACCGTATCGACGGAAGCCGAGTCATCCACCTTGGCAGGCTTCTTGTCCGTGCATCCCACAGAAGAAAAACAGATGACGGTAAGAGCCGCCAACAACACGGATAAAAAAGAAAGTTTCTTCATAAACTTATAATTTTCTCAAAATTTCAATGCAAAAGTACAACTTTCTTTTGAGATATTTCATATTTTGAGCAAAAAATGTTATCTTTGCACCCAAAATATATAATTTAAGATTATGTTATTAGAGAAAATAGAAGAACTATTGCAAGAAGTGAGCACTCTTTCTGCGCAAAATGCAGAGGAAGTAGAGCAGCTTCGCCTGAAGTATCTGAGCAAGAAGGGCGAAATCAACGCCCTCATGGCAGATTTCCGTACGGTGCCAGCAGACCAGAAGAAAGCCATCGGCATCAAGATTAACGAGCTCAAGCAGGCAGCCACCGAGCGCATCAACTCGCTCAAGGAGCAGATGGAGGAGGCCGAGGCTTCCAGCGACGACATCGACTTGACACGTACTGCCTACCCTGTTGCTTTGGGTACCCGTCACCCATTAACTGTTGTCAAGAACCAAATTATCGACATATTCTCTCGCATGGGATTCACTTTGTACCATGGTCCTGAGGTAGATGATGACAAGCATGTGTTTACTATGCTCAACTTCGCTGCCGACCATCCTGCCCGTGATATGCAAGATACCTTCTTCATCGAGCAAAGCGACCCTAGCGACGTAACCAAGAACATTCTGCTTCGCAGCCATACTTCTGGCGACGAGGCTCACTATATGGAGACTCATGAGCCTCCTATCCGTGTGCTCTGCCCTGGCCGTGTATATCGCAACGAGGCCATCAGTGCCCGTGCCCACTGTTTCTTCCATCAAGTTGAGGGATTGTATGTGGATAAGAACGTGAGTTTCACCGACTTGAAGCAGGTGCTCTTGACCTTCGCAAGAGAGATGTTTGGCGCTGACACCAAGATTCGTCTTCGCCCTAGCTATTTCCCATTCACGGAGCCTAGCGCAGAGATGGATATTTCCTGCAACATCTGCGGCGGCAAGGGCTGCAACTTCTGCAAGCATACCGGTTGGGTAGAAATTTTGGGTTGCGGTATGGTTGACCCTCACGACTTGGAGGCCTGTGGCATCGACAGCAATGTCTATACAGGTTATGCCTTTGGTATGGGCGTTGAGCGCATCACCAACTTGAAGTATCGTGTGAGTGACCTTCGTCTCTTCTCCGAGAACGATACTCGTTTCTTGCGTGAATTCGAGTCAGCGAAATAATACCGACAGAATAAAATGTAATACTTACAGATTACTTAGTAATAGTATTAAATTGCTAAGTAAAGATTAATAAGCAATTCCATTAAATTGTTTGTTAAAGTACTGTAAAATACAAAAGCAATACTGTAAAAACTATAATAAGGGGGCATCAGACGGGCTGAAAGCCCAAAAGCTCCCAGCCCAGGGCAACGCCCTGGGTAATGATTATGGCAAAAAAGTCGCCCTGAAAGGGCAAAAGCAAATTGTTATCAATGCTTTTGCCCTTTCAGGGCGACTTTCATAAATGACTCCAAGCCTAGGGCGTTGCCCTAGGCTTGGAGTTGATTGCCCTTTCAGGGCGCAGTGCGGCGTCTTGTGAATTAGAAATATTTCTGATATTCATTCTCAAAGTTAGGAGTGAAGACACCCTTGCCTATGTTTTCCAAGATTTCTTCCCTACTCCAGAATCGACCACCATCAAGTTCTTCCTGGCTAGGCTTCACCTCGCCATCATATACACACCGATGCACATAAACCAACTCTTTCTCCCTTTGGCTTTCAAAAACATAATGCCCCATGGATGTCGGTTCGAAATCCGTGACGCCTAATTCCTCCCCAACTTCTCTAAGCAAGGCTTGATGCACACTCTCGCCCAAATCGACATGCCCACCACAAGAAGTATCCCACTTGTCAGGTTGGATATCCTTCCATGCTGGACGATGCTGAAGGAAGAGTTCACCCTTACTATTAAATAGGTGTAGATGAACGACAGGATGCAAGACCTTGCGCCCATCGTGTGCTTCTCCCCGACTGATGGCTCCCAATATATTTCCCTGCTCATCGACAATCGGGAATTGCTCGTTCTTATTATCTACCATTTGTCTTATTATTTTAAAAGCATCCCCATTGAGCAGGGATGCTTATTTTTTATATGATAATATAATATGTTATATGATAATATGAGATACTATTACAATGTAGCATATTCTTCAGAATATCTAAGCATCTGATGCTCATACGACTCCGTGTAATCCAAGTTGACACGCACGACACGACCGTCCTCGTCATACTCCAACTTCATCCATGGGTTGATGAAGCCCTTGTATGGAGCCAAGTCCAGTTTCTGATATCTATCCAAGATTTCATGATGAATCTCTGGGTCGATATTGACAGCATACTTCTCAACCAAAGTCCTTGCCGCCATGAAGTCACCCTCGCTCTTGATGCGCTGAATTTCAGCTAGCAATTGTGCGAAAGCCTCCCTAAGGGCAGGATAGTCGAGTACTTCGACGTATGTTTTCTCCACATCGCCCTTGGTCTTCTTCACCAATCTCACGGCTTGAGGGAAATGCGCCAGCGTCCAATTGGCAATCAAAGCCCTGTTTCTCATGTGCGCCTCCTCTATCTTGTCCCCCTCCTTGATGCGGATGCACTGTGTGAGCAAGCCATTCATCAGGTAGGAATAATACTGAGCCTTGTAAGCTTCGGCATCAGGCAACAAGCCCAACTCAATCAGTTTGGAGTCGGCAATGTAGTACAAGCCGAAGAGATCGGCACGCGCTTCCTCTATCGTATTACCATAGGCCTTGAGCGCATCTGGATCCGTACCCGGAAGCAGTCTTCCGCTACCATGCCCCAAGCACTCATGAAGGTCGGTGTGGAGATCATCCGTCAAATCACCATAACGATTGATCAGTCCCACGGTCTCGCTGTCGATGACAAACTCCTCACGGAATCCATTGCCCTGGGCAGCCTTATTGTAAGCCTCGGTCAAGTTGCCTATCGTCACACTTTTAGAACCATACGACTCCCGAATCCAGTTGGAGTTAGGAAGATTGATGCCGATGGCGGATGCAGGATATTCATCTCCACCGAGCATTGCGGCACAGATGACATGGGCAGTCACGCCCTTCACCTCAGATTTACGGAACATCGGATTGACAGGAGAATGGTCCTCAAACCACTGAGCATTCTGACAGATAGCAGTGGTACGACGAGTAGCCTCCACATCCTTGTATTCCACGATTCCCTCCCAAGTACCCTTGAGACCGAGAGGATCACCATAGACCTCAATAAAGCCATTGACGAAATCAACCATGCCCTCTTGCTGCATGACCCAGGCGATGCTATACTTGTCGAAATCACCCAAGTCACCTGTATGGTAATACTTGACGAGCAAGTCGATGACATGCTTCTGCTGTTCGTTCTCCGCATAACTCTGCGCCTTTCTCAGCCAAGAGACTATTTCCTTGATGGCATTGCCATACATACCATCTTCTTTCCAAACAAGTTCGACCAACTCTCCGTTTCTCTTGGAAAGCATGGAATTGAGACCGAATGAAGGAGCGTCGATTGGCTCGCGACCAGCATTTTCCTTCACAAAGTCCTCCTTCACCTTATTATAAAAAGCCTCCACTTCAGCCTGGGTTACCCCGGCATAGAAATTACAAGCGGAAGTTGCCACAAGATCATCGCCATCGGTCTGATTCACTCGTTTTGGTAGCACGCTCTCATCAAAGATGACAGGCACCAGCTCATCGAGCAAGTCCTCCTTGTTCTCTCCCTTGCGGAGAGGAAGATATTGTTCCGAGAGAGACTCCACGACTGCATAGAAGAAGTTCTCGGAGAAACCTGGCTTGAACTTCTCACAACCATAGTGGTGGTAAATGCCACTTGAGAACCACACTCTTTTCAGATAAACCTCCAAAGCCTTGAAGTCATCGCAATCACGCTCTCCCTCATAATGCTGATAGATTGCCTCCAAGGTCTTGCGGATGCGAAGGTTGTACTTTCCGTTTTGGTCGAAAGTAATATCACGCCCCATCAAGGTAGCCTTCGACAAATAATAGATGTAGAGCTGTTGCGAAAGCGACAAGTCCTCGAAGCCATTCAGTCGATAACGCAACATCTGCAAATCGGCGAAGCGCTCGTCTGAATAAGAGAACTGTCCATCAGAGTTCGCGAGTTGCTGTTGAGCACACGAGAACTGCTTGTCTAGATTTTCCTTCATATTTCGTTTGTCTTATTAAATTCTTATCGTAATAATACTGCAAAAGTAACAACTTTCCATTAAATAATCAAATAAAACAATACTTTTTTAATGAAAAATGATTACCTTTGCACGAAAAACATGCGAATAGCAGTTAATCATTCATGCGAAATGCAAATAAAAGAAATATTAAAAAACTATTTTGGCTATGACTCCTTCCGACAAAACCAAGAGGAGATCATCCAGGAAATCATAACGGGCAACGACTGTCTGGTATTGATGCCGACGGGCGGTGGCAAGAGTATTTGCTACCAAGTGCCTGCTTTGGCTTTACCAGGGACAGCCGTCGTCATCTCACCCCTCATTAGTTTGATGCACGACCAAGTGGAAGCCTTGAAGGCCAACGGAATACCTGCCGAGGCTCTCAACAGCGAAAGCGATTCCATCGACGAGACTATCATCAGGCGCAGGTGCATGGCAGGCGACTTGAAAATCATCTACGTCTCGCCCGAGAAACTCATCAAGGAGATTCCCTTCCTATTCAGCAACATCAAGATTTCGTTCTTCGCAGTCGATGAGGCTCACTGCATCAGCCAATGGGGACACGACTTCCGCCCAGAGTACTCGCAGCTAGGCTTGTTGCACGAAAACTTCAAAGGCGTTCCCGTGATGGCTCTCACTGCCACCGCCGACAAGATAACTCGCCAAGACATCATACAGCAACTCCACCTATCGGGCAAGACGTTCGTCAACAGTTTTGACCGCCCCAACCTGAGCCTTGCGGTAAGGCGCGAGGGCACAAAGGTGGAAAAGTTGAAATACATCCATCGCTTCATACAAGACAGACCCGAAGAGGCAGGAATCATCTACTGCCTCTCACGTAAGAATACAGAGATGGTGGCCGAGGAACTGAAGAAACGAGGTATCAACGCAGCCGCCTACCACGCCGGTCTTCCGACAGTTGAGCGTGCGTCGGTACAGGAACGATTCAAGATGGATCAGATACAGGTGGTCTGCGCCACCATCGCTTTCGGCATGGGCATTGACAAGGGCAACGTGAGGTGGGTCATCCACTACAATATGCCCAAGAGCATCGAGAGTTTCTATCAGGAAATAGGACGTGCCGGACGTGATGGTGCTCCCGCCGACACCGTGCTTTTCTATTCGATGGCAGACATCATCCAGCTCCGAAACTTTGCCGAGGCAAGCGGGCAGAGAGACATTAACCTACAGAAGCTCAAGCGGATGGAAGAATACGCTGAATCAAGAGTTTGCCGTCGGAGAATCCTCCTCAATTACTTCGGGGAGACTGCCGCCAAGGACTGTGGGCACTGCGACGTATGCGCCAACCCTCCACAGACGTTTGATGGCACGATACTGGTGCAGAAGGCACTGAGCGCCATCGTCAGGACCAACGAGAGCGTGCACGTGGGACAATGCATCGAAATCATTCGAGGCATCAACTCGCCCTTCGTCATCAAGCACAACTACCAGGAACTTAAGACTTTCGGTGTGGGCAAGGATGTCAGCGTGAAAGATTGGCAAGACTACCTCTTGCAGATGATGCAAATGGGCTTCTTCGAAGTGGCTTACAACGAGCGCAACGTGATGAAGGTGACTGAACTCGGGTGGAAAGTGCTGAGGGGACAACAAAAAGTACAACTGGCGATAACACGCAAGAAAGACAGTTCGCCTGTCGTTCATGCACGCCGAGTTACATTCACCAACAGCTACCACAGGTCGGACACACAAGAACTCATCGAACGTCTCAAGAAACTGCGCAAGAAGTTAGCCGACGAGCAAGGCTTCCCTCCTTACATCATCCTCTCCGACAACTCCCTGCGAGAATTGGCGACGATCAAGCCTAAGAACATCGAGCAGTTCGGCCTCATCCATGGTATCGGTGAATTCAAAAAACAAAAATATGGAAAGATTTTCTTGAATGAAATCAATCGCCAAGGAAATATTTTCGAAGAATAGGCTTCATTGCTATGAATCATGCCTAAAATATCACATGATAACAACAAGGAGCATAAAGAGATAAACTTGAAAATAAAAATAACATAAAAAATACGGAATATGAAATTTATTGGAATCATACCAGCGCGATACGCTTCCACTCGTTTTCCAGGCAAGCCACTTGCCATATTGGGTGGAAAACCAGTTATTCAACATGTATATGAAAAGGTGGCACAGTCACTAGAGGAAGCTTACGTCGCCACGGACGACCAGCGCATCTACGACACCGTCATCGGTTTTGGCGGCAAGGCGGTGATGACCCGCACCGACCACAAGAGCGGAACAGACAGAATCGAGGAAGCCATCGAGAAAATCGGTGGAGACTGGGACGTCATCGTCAATGTTCAAGGCGACGAACCTTTTGTTGCCAAGAGCCAACTCGACACCATCTGCCATTGCTTCGATGACGCAGACACACAAATAGCGACATTGGGCAAGCCTTTCACCAGCATGGAAGCTGTCGCCAATCCCAACAGTCCAAAGATCGTAGTCGATAACCAAGGTTTCGCCATGTACTTCTCAAGAAGCATCATCCCATACGTCAGGGGCAAGGAAAAGGAGGAATGGCTTGAGCACTACCCTTTCCTTAAGCACCTGGGCATCTACGCCTATCGCAAGAACGTACTGAAAGAGGTAACCCAACTGCCACAAAGTTCGCTAGAAATCGCCGAGAGCCTGGAACAGTTGAGATGGCTTCAGAACGGATACAAGATCAAAGTGGGAACTACCGACGTGGAAACCGTTGGCATCGACACTCCAGAGGACTTGGCTAGAGCAGAAGTCTTCTTGAAAGAGCATAAGAATGCTTAATAGAGCAAACTGAACCTATAATTGTCAAAATAATGATTGACCAAGTCAAGAAATTCATCAGAAAGAAGAAATTGCTCACAAAGCGTGGCAAATACCTTGTAGCACTATCGGGTGGAGCTGACAGTGTCGCATTACTATGCATTCTGCAAGAGCTAGGATACAAACTGGAGGCATGCCACTGCAATTTCCAGTTACGTGGCGAGGAATCCAACAGAGACGAGGAATTTTGCGTCAACCTCTGCGAGCAACGAGGCATCCCTCTCCATCGCATCCACTTCGACACCAAGACCTATGCCGAGGTTCACAAAGCGAGCATTGAGATGGCTGCACGTGATTTGCGCTATCAATATTTCCTGCAACTGAAAAAAGACATCCATGCGGACGGCATCTGTGTGGCTCACCACCAAGACGACAACGTGGAGACCATCCTCATCAACCTGATAAGAGGTGCAGGTCTGAAGGGGCTCACCGGCATCGCCGCCAAGAATGGCGACATCATCCGCCCACTCCTCTGCGTTGACCGAAAAGCCATCCTGCAATATCTATCTGCAAAAGGTCAGGATTACGTCACCGACAGCACCAACCTCATAGATGATGTCGTAAGAAACAAGATTCGCCTCAATGTCATACCGATGTTGAAGGAAATCAACCCTGCTGTATGCCGCAATATCAACAATACGGCTCACTATCTGGAAGAGAGCTACAAGGCATTGGGTGACATTCAAGATATTGCGGAAAGTCCAAACCTAATAGAAGGAACCGAAAGAATTACATTCGACACTTCAAACTTCATCCATGTAGATAAGGATTGGATAGAAAAGGAAAATAGTCCTGAATATGCTCTTTTCACGGCTCTTAGCCCCTATGGATTCTCTGGTGGAGTCATCGAGGAAATCCTCGAATCTTTTGGAAAAGTTGGCAAGAAATGGGAATCGGCAAGTCATGTGTTAGTCATTGACAGAAAAGAATTGATCGTCAAGAAAAAAGACGAGAATAAATTCAAGCCGATGAGATTGCCTGAGCCAGGAATCTATCAGTTGCCAAGCCAAAGCGTCAAGTTTGACTACGATGCGTATTTTGACCTGGGATGGGACCCTTATGATGATGTAAAAGAGGACGAAATAAAGATCAAGGAGAAAGACTTGTATCTACGGACGGAGCAAAAAATCAAAATATCACAGAGGCCCAAGCCCAAGGACTTCTCACCCAGCAAAGAGAAATATAAGATTACACTTGACACCGATAAGATCTCTTTTCCTCTTACCCTACGTCTGGCACAAGATGGAGACAGATTTCATCCTTTCGGCATGAAAGGCATCAAACTAGTCAGCGACTATTTGACGGACAAGAAAATCAACCTTTTTTTGAAAGAAAGACAACTGGTCTTGGTAGATGCGAAAGGATTCATCATCTGGCTTGTCGGAGAAAGAACTTCGGAAGTGTGTAAAGTAGATGACAAGACTTCGCAAATACTAGACTTAGAAATCATGTTGGAGCATCCTCATGATGAAGTAAAATGCAAAAGATAGACAGCACACCGCACGAAGTGGTTGTAACTATCTGAATATAAACTAAATAAAAAGTGCGGTGCTTGCAAAGCACCGCACAAAAACCGCACAAAAACCGCACAAAATTTCATTTCCCGATTTTGGTTGGTCAAATAGCACAAGCCTATTTTTACTATTCTATCGTTGCACCAAATGGCTTGACGAATTTGATTTTCTTTCCTTCCATCCGTGCAGGCTTCTTCCATTTTCCATCTAGGACCAACACTTTTGCCTTTTCGCCTACAGGCACAGCATCAACTGCAGCTTGCAATGAAAGATAATTTCCACGCCCGGCCTTAGACACCACATAATCATAATGACGGACATGCTTCTTAAGCGCAGGCACTTTCTCGGCGATGGCATCCACCAAGGCATTGGCTATCACATGAGCACCATAGACATTATAGTGCGTATTGTCCTGTCTCCCCTTAGGGATGTTAGGATTTTCACCAGGTTTGAACCACATGTGGAGCTTGCGGCTTCCTACAACTCCCAAGCCCGTCTCAATGTCATGGGTTACCTTGGTGGCATCCACAAAAGGCACATTCATCTCCTTGGCCACCTTACCAGGTACGACAACATAAGCACCATGGGTATCCACCAAAGTATCGCTGTTCACCTTCTCTTCATCGCCATATACTGTGTTACGTAGTTTCTCATCGTCATCATTCGTATCTTTCTCGACATACCAACAACGACGAACTACGGCATTAAACAGTACCGGGATTCCACCCTTGGCCCTCGTCTCATTCACATAACGACGCAGATTGGCGGCAAAAGTCGTCTCGGGATCAGTATGGCGATCAGGCTTCGGTTTCTCGTCATTATGTCCGAACTGAATGAAGACATAGTCACCCGGTTTGATTTTATCCAACACGTTTTGCCATCTACCCTCATCGATGAAGCTCTTAGAACTGCGGCCATTGACTGCGTGATTATCAACGATGATTTTTTCGTCGAAACAACCTTGCAGCACCATCCCCCAACCCCGTTCAGGATTCTTCTGCGGATTACTCTTCTCGGCGGCAGTGGAATCGCCAATCACGAAAATGGTTGTAACCTTACTACTTGACGTCATCATGAGCATCAAGCACATACAACAAAACCATGTTATAAACTTTTTCATGTTTCAATTTGTTTTAGTTATTAACACACAAAATCATTCCAACAAAAAGGGGGCAAGGCCCAACGGCCTGCCCTCGAAAAAAGTCATATTCGAATTTCACAATCCGAAACACATTTCGAGTTTCACAACTGGAAATGCACTAACTAAAAACTAATGCTTGATAGTAGCAATCAGTTCTTCAGCCGAAACCAAAGACTGTTCACCACTTTCCATATTCTTTAATGTCACTTTGCCTTGCTCAATCTCATTCTCACCTGCCAAAACGACAAATGGAATGTTCTTGGCATTAGCATAGCTCATCTGTTTCTTCATCTTTGCCTTATCAGGGAAGATCTCAGCACGGATACCTGCCTCACGAGTTTGTCGAACGATAGGCAAACAATAGGCTGTCTCCTTCTCACCGAAATTAATAAACAGAACTTGTGTAGAATTGACCGCCTCCTTTGGATAAAGGTCAAGGGCATTGAGTACATCATAGATGCGGTCGGCACCAAATGAAATTCCCACACCACTAAGTCCTGGAAGACCAAAGATACCGGTGAGGTTGTCATAACGACCACCACCCGTAATACTACCCATCGGTGTATCCAGTGCCTTCACCTCGAAGATGGCTCCTGTATAATAGTTCAAACCACGAGCCAAGGTCAAGTCTAACTCTATCTCATTCTTCAAGCCAACAGACTTCAAGGTGTCCAAGATAAACTTAGTTTCCTCTACACCCTTCAAGCCAGTCTCCGAACCTTCGAGCACCTTAGAAATCACTTCAAGTTTCTCGTCGTTAGAGCCTGACAGAGAGATAATTGGCTGCAACTTCTCGATAGCTTCCTCGCTGATGCCATCGGCACGTAATTCATCGTTTACATTGTCAAGGCCAATCTTATCGAGTTTGTCGATGGCAACGGTAATATCTACGATTTTATCAGCTTCGCCAATGACCTCGGCGATACCTGTCAATATCTTACGGTTGTTGATCTTGATGCAAACACGTACGCCAAATTTTGTAAAGACGGTATCCACAATCTGCATCAACTCCACCTCGTTGAGTAGAGAGTCAGAACCTACGACATCGGCATCGCACTGGTAAAATTCACGATAGCGACCTTTCTGAGGTCGGTCGGCACGCCAAACAGGCTGAATCTGATAACGCTTGAACGGCATCTGCAACTCCTCACGATGCTGAACCACATAGCGAGCGAAAGGTACGGTCAAGTCATAGCGCAATCCCTTCTCGCAAAGCTTGGCAGCCAACTTCAATGAGCCCAAGGAATGCAAGTCCTCATCGGTTACCTTATTCATATAATCGCCCGAGTTGAGAATCTTGAAGAGCAGTTTGTCGCCCTCCTCACCATACTTACCCATCAAGGTATGAAGAGTCTCCATGGCTGGAGTTTCTATCTGTTGAAATCCATAAAGGGCATATACATCCTTAATTGTATTGAAGATGTAATTGCGCTTGGCCATCTCGACTGGACCGAAGTCACGAGTACCCTTTGGAATACTTGGTTTCTGAGCCATTTTTAATTTAACAATTAACTAATTAATAATTTAGGTATGTACACCTTATTTTCTCACGATGGTCTGCTCACGGTCTGGACCAATGGAGATGATACCAATCTTGGTCTCCAAGAAGTCCTCGACGAAAGCGACATAGTCCTTGAACTCCTGTGGGAACTGATCCTCAGAGGTAAACTTGGTCATGTCTGTCTTCCAACCCTTGAATTCCTTATAAACAGGCTCTACGTCGTCAATCTCGTAAGGGAAATCCGTAGTTACAGTACCATCCTTCAACTTATAACCAACACAAGCCTTAATGGTATCGAAGCCATCGAGCACATCACTCTTCATCATGATAAGTTCGGTAACACCATTCACCATCACAGAGTACTTCAACTGCACGAGGTCGCACCAGCCACAGCGACGCTCACGGCCCGTCACTGCACCATACTCATGACCGAGGTCACGAATCTTGGCACCCGTCTCATCAAACAACTCCGTAGGGAAAGGACCAGCGCCGACACGAGTACAATAAGCCTTCATGATACCATACACATTGCCAATCTTATTAGGACCGATACCCAAGCCGATGCAAGCACCCGCACAGATAGTATTGGAAGAAGTAACAAAAGGATAAGAGCCGAAATCGACATCAAGCATCGTACCCTGGGCACCCTCGCAAAGAATGTCCTTGCCAGAACGAAGCACCTTGTTGATTTCCACTTCGCTATCGACAATCTGGAACTGCTTCAAGTACTCGATGCCTTCCATCCAAGTCTTCTCCACCTCAGTGATGTCAAAATCAGTATAGCCAAGTGAAGCTATTTGCTTCAGGTGCAATGCCTTATGAGCCTCATACTTCTCCTGGAAATTATCGAGGATGTCACCCACACGAAGACCCGTGCGGCTCACCTTGTCAGTATAAGTAGGACCTATGCCCTTGCCGGTAGTACCCACCTTGTTCTTGCCTTTGGAAGCCTCAATTGCTGCATCGAGCACACGATGGGTAGGCATGATAAGATGAGCCTTCTTTGAGATATGGAGACGACTCTTCAAGTCGTGGCCACTCTTCTCCAAGTCCTTGGCCTCTTGCATGAAGAGATCTGGAGCCAAAACGACACCATTACCAATGATATTCACCTTACCACCCTGGAAGATACCAGAAGGGATAGAGCGAAGAACGTACTTCTGACCTTCAAACTCCAAAGTATGGCCAGCATTTGGACCACCCTGAAAACGAGCCACTACATCATACTTAGGGGTCAACACGTCAACCACCTTACCTTTACCTTCATCGCCCCACTGCAGACCCAGCAGGACATCTACTTTACCTGTGTTCATTTTATAAATAGTTATTTAGACTTATCTATTTGTTCAAATTTAT
Organism: Candidatus Segatella albertsiae; assembly: GCA_002451555.1. GTDB lineage: Bacteria > Bacteroidota > Bacteroidia > Bacteroidales > Bacteroidaceae > Prevotella > Prevotella albertsiae. The sequence goes on along the minus strand of DKCU01000110.1, from coordinate 4,255 downwards.
GTTTCTACTTGACCATATTACGCTTCCTAGTGAGCTTTGCCTGGCATGTGCTACAGACTCCATATATATAGAGTGCGAAGGCATCCCGCCTAAAGCGCTGCAACTTGGTTTCATTGATGGCTTCTGTCACCAAGGGAGCTTGTATCTCCGTCACCTTGCCACATACAGTACATACTTGATGCACATGATTGTCATTGTTGAGACTGGCCTCATACTTAGTACCATCCACCAAACTATGGCGCACGACAAGCCGAAGCTCTATAAACAAGTGCATCGTGTTGTAGAGAGTCGCTCGACTCACACGGAAATGTTCCCTCTCCAACAACTCGCCCAATTCTTCGAGCGAGAAATGCCCTTTCATACTATAAACCGCATCGAGGATGGCATATCGTTCAGGAGTCTTACGGTGTTGGTTCGTCTCCAGATAGGTATCCAAAATGCCCCTCACTTTGGCCTTCACATTATCTTTCATATACTTCGTTAGTTACATAAAACGCACAAAGATACTTATAATTTGCGAGATAGGGCAAAGTATTAAATTAAAAAAATCTAAATTGCATATTTATACTACAAATTCTTCATTTCTTCATAGATGCGTTGCACCGGAAGTCCCATGACATTGTAGTAACTCCCCTTCAAGCCCGTACAACCGATATAGCCTATCCATTCCTGTATGCCATAGGCTCCAGCCTTGTCGAACGGCTTGTAATGCTCGATATAGTAATCTATCTCCTGGTCGGTCAAGTTCTTGAAAGTAACTTCCGTGGTAACGGAAAAGTTTCTTTGTTTCTCCAAGGTGGTCAAGCATACGCCAGTGACCACATGATGGGTCTTGCCGCTCAGCAGTCTCAACATAGCCCTCGCCTCATCGGCATCTTTTGGTTTGCCCAGGATGACTGGCTTTTCTGACACAAGATTCGCTTGTTCTTCTTCCGCACGACTATCCGCAGGAGCTATGACAACGGTATCGGCTGTAATGACGAGAGGTACGACTCGCGCTTCATTCTCATTTTTCAAGAAACCGTTCTGACCAGCGTATTGCGCCAAAAGGCCATGGTATGCTGCGGCTTTCTTCCGAGAGATAAATCCCGCCACCTCATAAGCATCCAAAGTGGCTGGATAGCTTTCGTCGATGTCGGGGATCACCTTCACTTCGAAAGGTATGTCCAACCCCGCCAAAAGTTCCCTACGACGTGGGGAATTACTGGCTAAAAAGACTTTATATTTTTGATCGTTCATTTTATTATTCATGTCTCCTGTATTGTCCATTTCTGTTTATTGTCCTATTACCACCCAAACGCCTTGGAATCGGCAAGCCATTTTCCCTGGGCACGCAAGACCTGTTCGATGACATCGCGTCCACAGCCCTCGCCGCCATTGCAAGAGGAGACGTAGGAAGAAATGTCCTTGATGTCAGGACAGGCATCGGCAGGACAGCAAGGACATCCGCAGAGACGCATCACCTCATAGTCGGGGATGTCATCGCCCATGTACAACACCTCTTCATTCCCAAGTTGGTACTTTTCCAAAAAATCTTGATATGTACGCACCTTGACGGCGCATCCCATGAAAATATCTTCCACGCCAAGACCAGCGTAGCGTACTCGAATGGCCTCGGTCTTACCACCCGTCAGGATGGCAATTCTCAAGCCAAGCTTTTGCGCCAACTGAATGGCATAACCATCCTTGATGTTTACCGTTCGAAGTGGTTCACCATCATGCGACAAAGTGATGGTTTGCCGTGACAGGACTCCATCCACATCAAAGACGATGGCTTTAATCTTTTTCAAATCATAAGAAATCATATATTCAAATCTTGTATGTCAAATTTAACTTGTCAAATCTTGCATGTCGAATCTTGCGCTTTGTACAATAATCTCGTCACCCCTCATGCTTTTCCGAAAGCGGAGTTTTTCCCGTTTCAGCGAAAAGATGAATCTCCTTGCTCATCAACTCGTAGATTTCCTTCATGAGAGGAGAGTCTTCCAACAGGGCAGACTGGTTTCGAATAATATTCTCATCATACCTGACTGCGGGTCCCGTCTGAGCCTCCAATGGCGAAAGCTGATGCACCTTGCGAGCCGTCTCGTCGATAAGCGGAAGCATCACCTCAAACGGTATGCCATGACTGGACAAGAGTTGCTGACTGATCGCATAACAATGGTTGGCGAAGTTGCACGCAAAGACAGCAGAAAGATGCAGGTATTTCCTGGCTTCGCTACTGAGTTTGAAAACCTTGGTGCTCAGTTGATTAGCCAAGTCCCCTATCATAGCTTGCGATTGAGGATCATTATACTCTACGAAACAAGGAATGACAGAGAAATCGACTTCCTTGCTCTTCGAAAAAGTCTGCATAGGATACAGGACTCCAAAATGCTTCGCCTTACCAGCAAAGACATCCATCGGCATGGAACCAGCCGTATGCAAGAATACCTTGTCTTCCTTACCCCGACAAAGCGAAGCCAGCAAACCTTCCAAAGCAGAGTCCTTGACTGACAAGACATACAAATCAGCATCGGCACAAACACTGGCAATGTCCGTCACAGCCTCAGCATCGACGATATGCGCCAAAGTCTCAGCAGACTTCATGGTTCGGCTATAGACTTGAACGATATGATGTCCCACTTTTACCAAAGCCTTTGCGAGATTGGTCGCCAAATTGCCAGCACCTATTATGACTATCTTCATTTAATTTATCCTTTATTGGTAACATTACATTGATTCCCTATTTCTCTGGTTTCTTAATGAGATACTTACACCTTATTATATATAGGGCATCTTATTATACATATATGTCATCAAGTTATTATATACAAAAGCGCATGATCATACAAAAGCCTAATCATTCAGCTTTATATACACATGATATCACTCACCGATCGCCTTGTTCAGCATTTCCAAGCCACGTTCCGTGCAAAAGCCACGAATGACGACCAAGAAGAAATTGTCAAATATGGTCTGCATGGTATAAGTCTTGTAAAGTTGCAGATGCATAATCTCCTTCATGGACACATGAATGAGCTCCATCGTCAGTCGATAGTCGATGTCTTCACGAAACAAGCCCTCCTTCACGCCCTGCTCGAGAAATTTGATTCTCGCATCATGCTCTTGCTCATGCTCTTTCTGAAAATAAGCAATCACTCGTGGCATACGATGAATCTCCTCGTAGAAAGCAGAACCGACCAAGCCATTCGACTCCATCTGCAGCCTATAGAAATAAGCCAATATGTCGATCACATTGTGCGCATGATTGCAAGCATACTCTTCCAACTGAACACGCAAAGCCTGGTCTTTCAGCTTCAAACCTTCCAAGAGCAACTCCTCCTTGTCACCAAAGATTTCATATACCGTACGCTTGGAGACATGAAGTCCCTGAGAAATCTCATCCATCTTCACAGACTTGATTCCTCGCTTATAAAACTCAGGCATAGCATAATCCACTATTTTGCTCTTCAACTCTTTGCGATAATCATTAATTTCACTCATTTTTCTCGAATGTTCTTGTTTTTTGTGCAAAGTTACAAAAAAAATTAAAAAACCATCTTATTTTAATAAGTTTTTTATTACCTTTGCATAAACTTTTAGGATTTCATCCGTTTTTGCGGCAATCTGTAAGAAATAGAAACTTTAAACCAATATATTGTTATGGTAAAAATCACAAAAGAGGCGGCGCTCGAATATCACGAATCTGGCCGTCCTGGTAAGATTGAGGTTAAGCCAACAAAACCTTATCACACACAGACAGACCTGAGCCTTGCTTACTCACCTGGCGTGGCATTCCCATGCTTGGAGATTCAGCAAAACCCAGACGACGTTTACAAGTACACAGACAAAGGCAATCTGGTTGCCGTTATCAGCAACGGCACTGCCGTGCTCGGACTTGGCGACATAGGCGCCATGAGCGGAAAGCCTGTGATGGAAGGCAAGGGATTGCTCTTCAAAATCTACGGTGGAGTGGATGTATTCGACATCGAAATCGCTGAGAAAGATCCAGAGAAATTCTGTGAAACTGTAGAGAAGATCGCCCCAACCTTCGGCGGTATCAATCTAGAGGACATCAAGGCACCTCAGTGTTTCTACATCGAGGAACGTTTGAAGAAGACTCTCGACATCCCTGTGATGCACGACGACCAGCACGGCACAGCTATCATTTCGGCTGCTGGACTGAAGAATGCTTTGGAGGTAGCAGGCAAAGACATCAAGAATGTCAAGATAGTAGTCAACGGCGCAGGCGCCGCTGCCATCAGCTGTACCA
>DKCU01000015.1 GCA_002451555.1 Candidatus Segatella albertsiae | reverse complement strand
TACGAGAGCGGAAACCCAAACTTACGTCCTACGGATAGTTATCATTTGGAGTGGGATGCCCAATATTCTTGGTTAAGCTTTTCTGCGGAATATCTCTATAACAAGAATGCGTCGGCATACATGGTGAAGCCTTTCCAAGATGATGCGGACATCGCCTTGTCATATTACGAGGATGTGGATAAGATTCAGAACCTGAAGTTCTATTTGGGGGCAACGCCCGTGATAGGTCCATGGCACATGGATTATACGGTAGGTCTGCTCAACCAGTTCTTCGATGCGAAGAAATATGGTTGCGATTACAATGCCAACCGGCCTTTGCTCTACTTGGATTTTGACAACACGCTAATCCTTCCTCAGAACTGGACGATTCGTTTGGAGTATTCCTATCAGTCTCGCAACTATAGCGAACTTGGCGTGCAGAATGCGTGGAGCTCTTTGGATTTATCCCTTGCCAAGTCATTCTTGCAGAAACGTTTGGTAGTGAGGTTGGAAGCAAACGATTTGCTTTTGGGACAGAATGAGAGTTGGCAACACAAGGGCGCCTATTGTCACTTCAAGCGAACAGGCATCGACAACACCCGAAGCTTCGGTATCAACATCACCTATAACTTCAATGCCACCAAGAGCAAGTACAAGGGTACGGGTGCAGGTAATGCAGAGAAGAGTAGATTGTAATGACAGCTCTCTATCAGAACTCTCTCTGGATAAAATGAATATATGAAAATCGGTCAAGCAAGGGTGAATCACTGAGATTCAACACTTTGCTTGACCGAATGTTTTGTTAATCCATTTTGGAGCAGAGTTTTTATAGAGGTTTCATCCTTTTATCCCATACCAACAGCTAATTGGCGCTAGGTGAGGTTAGCTATGTCTCCAGAATTCGCTCTGCAAGCCCTCTTTTACCTAACTGATTCTTCCTGTTTTTAATTCATTGTGTAGGAAAGAATATACGTATCTTGGACTTTGGTAATATAAACCAGCCTTGTCATCCATTATTTTCTGATAAGTGTCAGAATTGAAAATAACGGCAAGTGCATCTGGTGTGCTAAAGTCTTTATTCTCTTCCATAAGCAGGATGGTTAAATTCTTGACCATATCTGCTTTCATTTCTTCTATTTCATTCATAATCTTTTCAATAGTTTAATGGCGCGTTCTGTTCCGAAAAAATATTGGAAAGTAATTCCTTTCATATATTTTAATCTCTTAACTAACGTAGGCAAGTCAATAAGTTGGCTTTCGTTTTCCAAAGTTGAACACCTACCCGGTCATCAGCTATTGGTCCAACAACAATGTCATAGTCATGGGCTGGAGTAGGCGAGGCATTGTTTCTGTTCAACAAAATGAATTTTGCCCACTCTTCAGAGTAATCCTCAAAGTTCAGACACTTGAGCTGTTTCATCTCACTTTCATCTACAAGATATTCTTGTACCAATGGCTTACCCAATTCCATTTGTTCAAACTTGATGTTTGCCATATTCTTAGCTTGCTCATAATCAGCAGAAAGATAGAATCCCTGTCCGAAGTCTTTATTGGGTTTGGATTTTGTGATGTCTATCTTCGAAAAATCCATATTTGTTCCGTGGTGTAATTTCATCGTATTCCTCCTCCCTTTCTTTGGCAATAATCGGTGATGTCGTCTATCATAGAACGGAATGATTGGGTATGAACATAGTCATAATGATTATCCAAGAATGCCATTCCTTGGTAACGGTTGAGGTAATTGAATGCTTGTTTCATCGTAAGTCCGTTTTTACGTCCGAACTCATTGATGAATATTAAAATCCATTCAAGTTTGTCACTTATGCTATAACCCATAATCACTACTAATTTAATTACAATGCAAAAATAGTATTTTTTGTTGAAAGTTCCAAATAATTTAGTATTTTTGCACATAAAATCTTAAAAAGTTTAACTTTTTCTTCGCTTTTCTCCCTTCAGAACAGAACGGACAATGTATGAACCCGAAAAAGTAGAAAGATTATACGATTGCCGATGAAGAAAAATCCATTTACTAATGCAGCCAAATCCCTTTACAGATGCAACAATCGTTAAATATTGATGGAAAAGTGAAGAAACTTAGGAAAAGTCTTGCTTTTATCTAGGAATAATTGTATCTTTGCCTAGTAGAAATCTCCGTTCCGTGTCACGGAACCGCCATTCTGTGTCTTGGAACACACATTCCGTGACACGGAACGGACATTCCGAGTCTCGGAACGAAGAATATATCTAAAAGTAATAACAATTACATATAGGAGTAATAACAATCGCATATAGGACTCTATACAATTTTACCTAAGAGCAGACAAGACTATATCCAGTTCTATATGGCACAACAACTAATAATCAGAAGAGTTATGGCCAAGTACAAGTTGCAAGAGATGCCTAGTCTCAATGGCGTAGGCGAGAAAAGAGTTTATCCCAAGATGGTGACCAACAGACAGTTGGACACCAAGGAATTTATCGCAATGACCCATTATCGCGACCGAGCAATCCCGGAGAGCCTCGTCACGACTGTGCTCACCGACCTCGCCGATAGCCTTGTCGATATGCTGTCCATGGGTTACACCGTGAAGCTGGATGGTCTCGGCACCTTCTCCCTCTCACTCGACTTCGACGATGAGAAGCCAGTGAACATGGAGAGTGAGAACGATAAGATGATTTACCGTAAGGTGACGGTGAAGGACATGAACTTCAAAGCGGCTCCAGAAATCATAAAAGCCCTCAAGCAAAAAACAGACTTGGAGCGAGACATGGGTGGCGTGAGCCGTCTCTATAAGAAGAAATACACCCAGGAAGAGCGCATCATCCGAACATTGGAATGGATGGAGAAGCATGGCTTCATCACCCTGCAGGAATATGCCGACCTCAACAATCTGAGCCGCACCACCGCATCGCTGGAACTGAAGAAGCTGACCCACGGCGAGGACGCCCCCTTCGACTACAAAGGAAGCGGAAGCCATAAGATATGGGTGAAAAAATAAATCAATATATTTCAACACAAACAAACTAAATCAAAATGAAACAAATCTTAGATAGCCTTTTCATCGGCATTGGCATTCTTATGCCACAAATGGCAATGTCACAACAACCCACGCCAGAACGTCATAGAATCCTCATCTCCACAGACATCGGTGGAACCGACCCCGATGACAATCAATCGATGATGCACTTCCTGCTCTATAGCAACAAGCTCGATACCGAGGGACTGATTTCCTCTCCATCCTACGGCAATGGCAACGACCGTGAGATTGTTCGAATGATAGGGCTCTACGAACAAGACCTACCTGCATTGCGACAACATGCACAAGGTTGGCCCTCGGCAGATTACCTGCGTTCCATCACAAAGCAAGGGCGACATGGCGCTGCACCACTTTGTGGTTACTCCACTGCCACAGAAGGTTCCAACTGGATTGTGAAATGCGCAAGAAAAGAAGACAAGCGCCCGCTCTACATATTGGTATGGGGCGGATTGGATGATGTAGCACAGGCTTTGCATGATGCTCCCGATATCGCCAAGAAAATACGCATTCACTGGATTGGAGGTCCCAACAAGAAATGGAGCTTGCCCAGCTACTGCTACATCGTGGAAAATTTTCCCAATCTCTGGTTCATCGAGAACAACGAGTCGTACCGAGGTTTCATTGCCAACTATAAGAACCCCGACAAATACAATGCGGGCTTCTATGAGTATTTTATAAAAGGAGCAGGACATTTGGGGGCTGATTTCTACAACTACAAGGAAGGACTTCCCAAGTTGGGCGACACTCCTACCTTATTATATATGTTGGACGGCGACCCTGCCATACCAGAAAGAGAGTCATGGGGAGGTTCGTTTATCAAGATAGACCATAGCTCACGAGCCCTATTCACCCGCCCTACCACAGCTCGTGACACCATTCAAAGAGACGGCATCATCGAATGGCGCTTCAAAGGACCCAAGCTGAAGAATGGCGAATACAAGCCTGTAAAAGCCAAATGGGCATCGGGAGCCGACAACGAAATCGGCTTCCTTACCGTAGATAAACAGAAATGGCCTGTCTATTACTTGGGCAAGGGGCGCTTCATGTGCCGTTACGCCACCTATAAGACCGGTGTTATCAAATATACGATAGAAGCCGACATCAAGGGATTTCCACAGCAAAGTGGAGAATTTTATGTAGAGAATGTATTCCCTGGCAAGCATCGTACCACTGACTACCAAGTAGGAAAAACATGGTGGAGCGACCGCACGGATTCAGGCCTTTATTCGCCACGAGAGGAATGCCAAGGAGCAGCAACAACAGCCAAATGGCGAGACCAAGTAATGGAAGACTGGGGCAAGCGTTGCAGTTGGCTGAAATAAAGTGCCGATAATTGTATAAATAGCCATAAGATATGGGGGAAGAAGTAATAAAAAGCTTATACATTTACAGTACTATCAAATAAATTGTCAAGACAATAACAATAAAAAGGAAAGGAAAGACATTGGAAAAGATTAAATTAGAACCCAACCAAGGGATACCACGCAGCGTGTTGCTGATGATGTCAGTGATAGGAGGTCTCACTGTCGCCAACCTGTATTACAACCAACCCTTGTTGGAAGAGATGAAAACCTCGCTCCGTGCCACAGAGGTAGAAGCCAATCTGATTACCGTCATCACCCAAATAGGATATGCAGCAGGGCTTTTGTTTGTCGTGCCCATGGCAGACATGGTATCGAGACGCAAGTTAGTCGTCACCAATATGAGCATAGCGGCAATCATGGCATTCATCATTTCCATCGCCAACAATATCTGGATGGTGTGGGGGGCTTCCATTATTTTGGGCACATGCTCGGTAGTACCACAGATATTCATACCGATGGCAGGACTCTTCTCTCGGCCAGAGAACAAGTCACGCAATATGGGATTTGTGCTATCAGGATTGCTTACGGGAGTGTTGGGCGCACGAGTCATCAGCGGCTATCTGGGCGGTTGGCTGGGATGGAGAATGATGTTTGGCATAGCCGCAGCAATCATGTTTCTGAGCCTACTCGTAACTCTCAGGATGATGCCTATGATGCCACCTTCCTTCCACGGCAATTACCCGTCGCTGATGAAAACGGTAGGCAAGATATTCATCTCGCATCCTAAGATGCGCCTCTACTCTCTGCGAGCCGCATTCAGCTTTGGAAGCATGATGTCCATCTGGTCGTGCATGGCCTTTCATTTGGCAGGAAGCCCCTTCCATGCAGGAAGCGATATGGTAGGATTGCTGGGCCTCTGTGGCATAGGCGGTGCCGTTGCAGCAAGTGGCATCGGAAAGTATATCCCCAAGTTCGGAATATTGAAAATATCTGCCTTGGGTAACCTTCTACAGATTGCGGCATGGACGATCGCCTTGCTCTTGGGCGATGAATATTTGGGATTGGTGTTCGCCATCATCTTGGTGGATGTCGGGGCGCAATGCCAACAGTTGAGTAACCAAAGCGGCTGTCTCAAGGAAGTTCCCGATGCCACCAACCGTGCCAATACCATCTTTATGACCTCTCTCTTCGCTGGAGGAAGTATCGGAACATTCTGCGCAGGTCTTGGCTGGGACACTTATGGATGGTTGGGCGTAGGATGCGTGGGTATGTTCTTTACCCTCTGCTCGCTTTGCGTTTCTATTTATGAAATGAAGAGGCTAAAATAAGCCATACCTTTTTTTCCTATTCCTCTATCTCCCAATCCTCTATATTTCCCTTGGTAGAGTCGAAATTGATGCCCACCTTGGTTATTGGCAAGTCACTGAGGGCAAAACGCTTATGATAGTTTTTGAGATTGATTTGCCCCAAAGCTACCTGGGCGTTCTTGTTGAGTTTTAACTCGATGAGATAGAGGTCGGTCTTGGTTTGCAGCACCATATCCACCCTCCCCTTCGGCGTATGCACCTCCACATCCACCACGAACGCAGTGAGCAGGGTGAAGATGATGTAGAGCATCTGCTGGTAATGTCCCTCGTAATTGGTTACATTACAATAAGGCACGGTACCCAAGTAATCTTGCAACAGATGCAAGGCACCATCCATATCCTTGCGACGGATGAGACCGGACATACGAGCTATCGCCACCCCACCACGCTCGGCATAGATACCATCCACATAGTTGGGCAAGAGATTCTCGAAGAGCCCCACTCTAATTTCCTTGTTCGGGATGTCAAGGGTATAGAGCTCGATGTCGCTGTCGTAATCCTTGATAGTGACATAACCGCTCTGATACAAGAGAGGCGTGATTGTCTTCATCTTCTCCGTTGGCGCATCGAATGCCGATGCAAGGGCCTCGATTGGAGCGATATTGGTTGGCAAGACATCAAACTTATTGAGCATATTGATGAGATAAGTTGGCGTGCCCGAACTGAACCAATATTTACCGAACTCTTTTTTCGCGAAACTATTCAACAAGCTATACGGATTAAACACATCTGGAGATTTTTTTGAGAAATGATAGCCATCATAGTTTTCTTTCAACTTAGCTATCGTTTGCTCTCTACTCAATCCCTGTGCCTCAGCGAGCATATCTATATCTTCCGACATCTGCGTCAATAGCTCATCTTTGGTAACTCCACAGATTCCCGCATACTCGTCATCCATTGAAATGTTAGTAATATTGTTGAGTTCGCTAAAGATGCTTACCTGCGAAAACTTGGTAATACCCGTAAGAAAGACAAAACGAAGCTTAGCCTCGCTATACTTCAGCGGGCTAAAGAAATTGCGCATCGTATTGCGAAGCATATCCAACTGCTCCTTCTCATGCACGACATCAAGCATAGGCGCATCGTATTCGTCGATAAGCACCACCACCTGCTTGCCTGTTTTCCTATAAGCAATATCTATCAGTTCTGTCAATCGGTTGTTAGCATCCACTTGAGGCTGTTCGATACCCCATTTCTTCTCTTCATCCTGTAATATAAACGAAAGGTATCTTTCCAATTGCTCCTTCTCCATGTGCTTTCCACCGCTCATATCAAAGTGAAGCACAGGATATTCCGTCCATTCCTTCTCCAATTTTTCGATGGCAAGCCCCTTGAAGAGTTCCTTCTTAGCCTCGAAGTAACTTTGCATCGTAGATACCAACAAGGATTTACCGAAACGGCGTGGTCGTCCCAAGAAGAAATGTTTTCCACCGCTGTGAGCCATACGGTAGATATATTCCGTCTTATCTATATAGAGGAGATTTCTGTTGATAATCTCCTCAAATGTCTGTATGCCTATAGGATATAACTTCAATGCCATAATCTTCTTGTCTTTTAATTCGGTGGAGATGCGGATGCTCTCATAAAGAGCGAAGGGCGCTATCTCGTTTGCAAAGATAAGCATTATATTTGTAATAATCGCTTTTTGGAGAGAAAAATCTCTTTCTTTTTGGTCTTCTCAATGATTTTATGTAAGTTTGCAAAAGAAAAATTGAAGATTTCTTCGTTTTGGGGGTAATTGAATCTCCAATAGTTTGTATAGGAGAGTAGAAACAAGACACTCGCTCTTTGATAAAACGAATATATGAGAATCGGTCAAGCAAGGGCTAATCTTTATAGCCTATACTTGCTTGACCGATATTTCTATTCCTCTATCTCCCAATTCACGATATTACCCTTGGACGAGTCAAAATTAATGCCAACCTTTGTGATTGGCTTGCCGCATAGGGCGAAGCGTTGGGCATAGTTTTTGAGATTGATTTGCTGCAAGGCTGTTTGAGCGTTCTTGTTCAACTTCAGTTCGATGATATAGAGGCGAGTATGTGTCAGCATCACGATATCCACCCTTCCATTTGGCGTATGAACCTCCACATCCACCACATATCCCGTAAGGAGCGAGAAGATGATGAAGAGCATCTGCTGGTAATGTCCCTCGTAGTTAGTGACATTACAATAAGGCACTGTTCCAAGGAAGGTTTGGAGCAATTGCAAGGCTCCATCCATATCATCCTGACGTATCAGCACTGACATCTGGGCGATAGCCACATCACCATTCTGGGCAAACATGCCCTCCAGATAGTTTGGCAAGAGACTCTCGAACAATCCCACCTTGATTTCTTTGTTAGGAAGGTCGAGAGTATAAAGCTTACTAAACTTATCATATTCCTTGATGGTAAGGTATCCGCTCTGGTACAGCAAAGGAGTGATAGCTGTCATATCCTCAGTCGGTGCATCAAAGGCGGAAGACTTAGCGTACATCTTGCCAAGGTTGGTAGGCACGACCTTGAACTTACGCATCATATTGATTAAGTAGGTAGGCGTTCCCGAAGTAAACCAAT
>DKCU01000122.1 GCA_002451555.1 Candidatus Segatella albertsiae | reverse complement strand
ACTTCATTAGCTGTCATCATATGATTCTTTATTTTATCTTTAATTTCCAAATTCCATTTATTCGAGGAAGAGACGTTCCTCTGTTTCTGATTATTTTTGCCCTTTAGGGCATTTTCTTCCGAAAATCTTTGCAAAGATAAGAAGAATTGCTTAATTTTGCAACTAAATTAATTATTTTTGAAATTAAAGTGGCAAATTATGGCATTAAATACAGATAAAAACGTGAAATTATACTACTCCATCAAGGAAGTGGCTGAAATGGTGGGGGTGAATGAATCGACTTTGCGCTATTGGGAGAAGGAGTTTTCTTTTATCAAACCGAAGGTCACTGCCAACAAGGTGCGACAATATACCGAGAAGGATATTGAGCAAATCAAGGTGGTGTATAGCTTGATAAAAGTAAAGGGATTCAAGATAGCGGCAGCTCGTAAGTATCTTCAGCAAAATCGGGCTGGAGCCGAAAAGTCTTCCGAGGTTTTGGATACTTTGATTAGTGTGAGAGACCAACTGAAAGAATTGAAAAAGCAGTTGGACACATTGGTATAGTAAAATAAGAAGCTATACTTCATGTTCGGGTGAAGTATAGCTTCTATAGCCTATGAAGTACTACTTCGAGACTTGATGAAGTAGTACTTCGTTTTTTCTATGGATTTTACCAGCAATCTTCGCCGAATGCATCAAGAAGTGTAACCTTGGTAGCTTCTTTCTTGGTGAGTTTCTTGCTCCAGGCTACACGACCTTTCAGTGATGCGCCTTCGCCATGATTGCCATACTCTGCATAGCGAGCGGTTTCCTCGTTCTTAGGATTGTTCCAATTGTGCCATCCTTCTGGACGGATGTGCTTTCCCATCTCGCAATCCATAAATATTGTAGCTGCGAATGGACGCCATGGGCGACCGAGATATACTTTGTCGATTCCCTCGTCGGCAGTCAGCTTGCACTTGTAGAAAATATATCCATATCTTTGATTGGCAGGGGTAGAGGCTGCTGTGATGTAGCTGTTCGCCTTGCTGTGGATTTCGCAATTCTCAAACCAGACTGTGCTTGGACCGAAGATGAAATCTGTTGTGCCCTCGATGTAACAATCATAGAAAGCGATGCGAGTTCCGCCGACTCCAGTATAGACAGTGTCTTGATTGCCAAGCAAGCGACAGTTTTGTACCAAGATGTGGTCGCCTTCTGTATGGAGAGCCACCGCTTGTCCCAGCTTGGCAGCGTTGTTCTCGATGGTAATGTCTTTCAATGTGATGTAGCTTCCCTGTACTTTCAGCGTATAAGTACGGAAGGTACCCATGTTCTTGCCCTTGACGGCAGCCTCGGAGTCGAGCCCTCCCACTGGCATCTTGATGTTAGCGTGGTCATCGTAAGTGATGATTGTGTTGTCTCGGTCCTCGCCACAAATCGTGATGTTGGTAAGCCAAGAAGGGATGATGAGTTTTTCCTTATACACACCTTTTTTTACATAAATCACCTTTTGGTAATCCATGAAGGCACGGCATACCTCTATGGCTTCGTCGATGGTTCTGAACTCACCTGTTCCGTCACGTGATACCACCAGGGTGTCGGGGTTGTCATACTTGTTGGCGGCAGAAATTGGTATTGCTGCAACTAGCAACATGAAGGCTAAAAATACTTTTTTCATTTGCTTTGTTTGGTTTGTTTACAAAATTCTCTGTACATCTTGCAAATCTTCGATTTTCTTCAGTTGATCCATGATGTTCTTGACTTCGTCTCTGTCGTGGATTCTGAGTTCGATGGTTCCATCAAAGATGCCATTGTCGCTGCTGATGGTGAGTTTGTGGATATTGACTCCCAATTGGTCGCTGATCACCTTGCTCACATCGAGCAGCATACCTTTTCTATCGATGCCTTGTATTTCGATGGTTGCATCGAAAAGCATCTGCTTGTGCATGTCCCATTTCGCGTCAACGATGCGATTGCCGTAGCTTGATTTGAGCTTGGCAGCGACAGAACAGGCACGTTTGTGGATTTCGATGCGATTCTTGTTGTCTATATATCCCATGATGTCGTCGCCAGGGATGGCATGGCAACAACTTGGGAAAATGAACTGGTTGATGTTCTCTTCCGTGATGATGAGTGGCTTCTTCTTGTTGAAGTCCTTGCCTACGACAAAGAGTTCTTGCGGCTTGACGATGCCTTCATCCTTCTTTTCCTTGTTCTTGTTGCCAAGGAATGGGATGTAGTTGCGCCAGCTGCTGGTTTGCTTCTCTTTCTTGTTTTTGCCATGTAGCTCGTCCAAGTCTTTCTCGCCCAAGATGATGGTATGGTTTCCGAGGGCGAGGAATAGGTTTTCGTGCTTCTGGATATTATGGAAGTCGCACAGTTTATCGACGATGGAGGTCGTAGCTTCCATGCTGTTCTTTTGAAGCCATGCGTTGAGTACTTCCTCGCCTTTCTTCTGAATCTCTCGATTGTCTCGTCTCAGAATGGCCTGAATCTTGCTCTTGGCTTTTGCCGTGCTGACAAAGTTAATCCAATTAGGTTGTACATGCTGACTTTTGCTGGTCAAGATTTCCACTTGGTCGCCGCTTTGGAGCTTGTGGCTCAATGGCACAAGTTTGTGATTGACCTTGGCACCGATGCAATGGCTTCCTAGGAATGTGTGTATCTGGAAAGCAAAGTCGAGAGCGGTGCAATCTGCAGGCATGGTCTTGATCTCGCCCTTGGGAGTGAATACAAAGATTTCCGAAGCGAAGAGGTTCAGTTTGATGGCATCGAGGAAGTCCATGGCGTCAGGCTGAGGGTCGTCTAGGATTTCCTTGATGGTGCTCAACCAGTCGTTCAGTTCGTTTTCATCCTCTGTATATTCAGCGTCTCCACCTTCCTTGTATTTCCAGTGGGCGGCAAATCCTTTCTCTGCCACCTCGTCCATGCGGTCGGAGCGGATTTGCACCTCAATCCATCTACCTTGCTTGCTCATCAAGGTAACGTGAAGTGCCTGGTAACCATTGGCTTTCGGGTGGTTGAGCCAGTCGCGCAGACGGTCTGGGTGGCTTTTGTAAATCTTGCTGATGGCCACGTAGATATTGAAGCATTCGTTTACCTCGTTGGCTCTCACCTTAGGGGTGAAGATGATTCTAACTGCCAATATATCGTAGATTTCATCGAAGGAGACGTGCTTGTTTTGCATCTTGTTCCAAATGGAATAAGGACTCTTGACACGTGCCTTGATTTTGTATTCTACGCCGAGTTTGTCTAGTTCTTCCCTGATGGGGGCTGTGAATTGGGCGAAGAGGGTATCGCGCTGCGCCTCCGTGTCGGCAAGCTTATGCTCGATGTTGGCATATTCTTGTGGATGGTCGTACTTGAAGCTGAGGTTTTCCAACTCAGTCTTGATCTTGTTAAGGCCAAGGCGGTTGGCAAGAGGAGCGTAGATGTAAAGAGTCTCGCCTGCAATCTTGTACTGCTTGTTGGCAGGTTGCGAAGCAAGCGTTCTCATATTGTGCAAGCGGTCGCAAATCTTGATGAGGATGACCCGGATGTCGTCGCTCATCGTCAGGAGCAACTTCTTGAAGTTTTCTGCTTGCGCAGAAGCCTTGTCGCCGAAGATGCCGCCGCTGATTTTGGTCAGTCCATCGACGATTTGCGCAATCTTTGCCCCAAAGATATTGGTGATGTCTTCTACAGTATAGTCGGTGTCCTCTACCACGTCATGCAAGAGGGCTGCGCAGATGCTGGTGGAGCCGAGCCCCATTTCCTCGCAGGCGATTTGAGCCACGGCGATAGGGTGCATGATGTATGGTTCGCCAGAAAGACGGCGAACTCCCTTGTGAGCTTGGCGAGCAAAATTGAAGGCCTTTGTCACTATATCTACTTTCTTGCGATGGCGCGATGCTACGTAAGTGTCCAGTAGGTGCTGGAACGCGTCATTGATAAGCTTGTTATCGGCCTGTTCTCTCTCTAAGTCTTTCAAATTCTGATCGTCCATGGTTATATCCTCCCAGATTTTATTGTTGATAATTGTAGTGATAGGGGTGTGAGAAATCAAGGTGATTACTTCACCTTGATTTTCTTGCCGGCACGGATTGTGTTGCCGGAGATACCGTTGAGCTTACGCAGTTTCTTCACGGTAGTGTGGTTGCGAGCTGCGATTTCTGACAAGGTGTCGCCATTCTTGACGGTGACGCTCTTGCTGCTGTTTCTCTTCTTCCCCTTCTTGCCTTTCTTGCCACGGCTGCTGTTGCGAGATGTACCCTTGCTCTTGCTATAAGAGGATGAGTGGCGGCTATAGCTGCGACTTCGACTGGTGGAAGGTGCATCGTCGTTGACATCCACGACCGAACGTTTCAGCAGGAGTTCGTCTGTCTTGTAGTTGTATATGGAGTCTTCGTTGTCGATGAAGGCACCTACGAGCGATGCTGGCAAGCGCACCGGCATCGGTTTGTTGAGACCGTTGATGATGTCGTGTCGATACTGAGGGTTGAGGTTGCGAAGATGCTCGATATTGATGTTGAGCACCTGTGCGATTTGTTCCAAGTGTACATCCTTGTTGACCATTATGGTATCTGTCTTGGTTGGCAATTCTGTTACCATCGGACAGATATTGTGCTCGCAATAGTAGTTCATGATGTAGTTGGCGGCGATGAATGCTGGCACATATCCACGTGTCTCCTTTGGGAGATATGGATAGATGTTCCAGTAATCGGCTGATCCCTTGGCACGGTGGATGGCCTGGTTCACCTTGCTAGGACCGCAGTTGTATGCGGCGATGACAAGGCTCCAGTCATCGAATATCTTATAGAGGTCGCTCAGGTAGTGGGCGGCAGCCCACGATGCCTTCACCGGGTCGCGGCGTTCGTCGGTGAGTGTGTTGACTTCCAGGCCATAGCGCTTTCCTGTACTGAGCATGAACTGCCAAAGACCTGTGGCTCCCACTCGTGATACGGCTTTTGGGTTGAGCGCAGACTCGATGACTGGCAGGTACTTCAGCTCCAGTGGCAAGTTGTATGCCTCCAAGGCTTCTTCGAAGATAGGCATATAGAAGTTGCTGGCGCCCAGCATGAAGCTGACCGAACGTCGTAGTTTGCCACTATAACGGTCGATGAATTTCTGTACGACATCGTTGTAGGGCATTTCGATGATGGTAGGCAGACGCTTGAGTCGGTCGATATAAACCTCTTTTTCATAGGTGCGATTCTCGTCGCGGTAGTTGCATGATGTGTCTGGCATCATGTAAGTCTTTGCGTTATAGAGGTGCAGCAAACTGTCGAGATTGTCTTCCAAACCGATAGGTACTTCAATCTCTTCTGCTTTTCCATCTTTGTCTGTCACCGTAATGACATCGTCTTCATCATTTTCCGTTTGTGCTTGCATTCCTGCTGAGCAACTTAGCAATATTGCTGCGAATAATATAATTTTCTTCATTATGATATAATCAGCTATTTCTATTTTGTAAGATTATTTATCTGTATTTCTTTATAATTTCTTTATAATATAATCAAGATGTCACTCTATATATTAAATAATGTATATATTAAATAATGTGTCTAGAAAGTCAGAGCGCATTGCAGTCCAACCGCCGAAGAGCGGAATGGGTTGCGGTCTCTGGAGTTGTTGAGCACAGTCGGTTCCACTCGAAGCGACAAGTCGTCAGAGATGTCAAACTCCGAAAGTGAGGCATCTACGTAAGCGTCTATGACCGAGAAGGCATATACGCCGATCATGACAAACATGCTCATGTCTCTCCAACGGCGATACCTATCTTTTCTCTTGCGAAAAATCTCCTTGTATCGTTCGATGTTGCTATTGTCTATCGTGGCGCCCAAGTGCAAGAACTGGTTATAGCTCTGTGTGTTTGGGTCATCGTCCATGATGTCCAGGTAGGCTTGCGAATAATCATGATACATCTGGTTGTTCCAGCTCATGGCGTAAGCGCATCCTACGAAACCGCCGTAGATAATCGGCAATTTCCAATATTTGCGGTTGTAGATTTGTCCAGCTCCCGGTAGCACGAGAGCCAACCAAAGAGCTCTCTTGGTGTCAGGACGCCAAGTGGACCAGTCTCTTTTCTTGCGTAGGGCCTTCGGTGCCAATGCCTTGCTGAGTGAGGCACTGTCGATGGTGATGGAGTCTTCCATCTTGAAACTCTCAAGGGAGTCTGTCGGCATGGAGACTGTTTTCTGAGCCATCACTGGTGTCGTGACCAGCCATAGCAACGCCGAGATGCAAATATGTGATAATATCGAGTTCACTTTCTTATGTTGATTTCTCTTTTTTAATCTTGGTTTAATTTGTCGAAGACACTCATGATGCGCTCCAGCTCCTCCTCGTTGGCGAATGGAATACTAATCTTTCCTTTGCCTTTTGGAGAGCAGGTGAATTGAACCTTGGTGTTGAGGAACTTGGACAGGCGGTCTTTGAGGATAGTGAATTCCTCTGGCACTTGCGTCTTGGAGGCAATCGTCTTCTTGCCGCTCTCTATGTCCTCTCCATTTTTCAGTTGCTGCACCATCTCTTCGACTTTTCTCACGGAGTATCCGTTTTTCTGTATCTCCTTGAAGAGCTTGATTTGCAGCGACGGACTGTCCAGGGCCAGGAGGGCACGGCAGTGACCCATGTCGATTTCCTTCTTTTGCAGAGCCATCTGTACTTGGGCAGGGAGCTTGAGCAATCTGAGGTAGTTGGCGATGGCTGCACGGCTCTTGCCGACTCTCTCCGAGATTTTCTCTTGTGTCATCCCCTCGTTTTCCATGAGGTGCTCGTATGCCAGTGCGATTTCGATGGCGTTGAGGTCTTGGCGCTGGATGTTCTCCACGAGTGCCATTTCCATTACGTTCTCGTCGCTGATGGTACGGATGTAGGCAGGGATGGCTAGGAGACCAGCCAACTGGGATGCTCGCCAGCGACGCTCACCTGCGATAATCTGGAATCGGTTCTCGGCAACCTGTCTCAGCGTGATAGGCTGGATGATGCCGATGGCCTTGATGCTCTCAGCCAACTCACGAAGAGCTTCTTCGTCGAACTCTCGGCGAGGTTGGTTGGGGTTGGCTTCTATCTGGTCGAGTGCTATCTCGTTGATGGTGCTACTGCCTTGTGTCCTGACACCCTCTGTCGAGATGAGTGCGTCAAGTCCTCGTCCTAGGGCGTTGCTTTTGGTTCCGTTGTTATATTTCTTGTGTACTGCCATTTTTATTTTGTTTTAAGCGAAGAGTTCTTCACTTTTTTAAGAATTCTTGTTGATGATTTCCTTGGCGAGTGCCAGGTGGTTCTTGGCACCATTGCTCTCTGCGTCGTAGAGGATGACCGGAAGACCGTGGCTCGGACTTTCGCTCAACTTGACGTTGCGCTGTATGACTGTCTTGAAGACCAGTTCCTGGAAGTGTCTTTTCACTTCGTCGTAGATTTGGTTGGCGAGTCGGAGACGGCTGTCGTACATGGTGAGCAGGAAACCTTCGATTTCTAGTTTCGGATTCAGTTTGCTCTTGATGATCTTGATGGTGTTGAGCAACTTGCTGATTCCTTCCAGGGCGAAATACTCGCATTGCACAGGGATGATGACGCTGTCGGCAGCCGTCAAGGAATTGACGGTGATGAGCCCAAGGGAAGGGGAGCAGTCGATGAGGATGTAGTCGTAGTCCTCGCGGATAGGCTCCAGGAGCGTCTTGATGACTTTCTCTCGATCCTTCAGGTTGAGCATCTCGATCTCTGCACCCACCAGGTCGATGTGGCTAGGCACGATGTCGAGTCCGTCGATGTCGGTGGTATATATCGCATCACGAATGTCGGCGTGGTCGATGATACACTCGTAGAGAGAGCAGTCCACCTCTTTGATGTCAACGCCCAAGCCGCTGGATGCGTTGGCTTGCGGGTCGGCATCGACAACGAGTACGGTCTTCTCCAATGTGGCCAGCGATGCAGCCAGGTTTATCGTGGTTGTAGTCTTTCCCACACCACCTTTTTGATTAGCTAATGCGATTATTTTTCCCATTTCTTTCAACATATAATAGTAAAAAACGATGCAAAGATACATATTTTATGCGAGAAATACGTGAGTTTATAGTTTTTTTATTACTTTTGCACCAAAAAGAAAGATATTTTTATGGAAAATAAGAGACCTTTAGTGTTAATTTCGAATGATGACGGCTATCATGCCAATGGTATCAAGACCTTGGTGAGCTTCCTCAAAGACTGGTGCGACGTGCTGGTCGTGGCTCCTGAGAGTGCTCGCTCTGGATATGCTTGCGCTTTCTCGGCGACCGAGCCTTTGCGCTTGAAGCGCCGCCATAACATGGGCGACGATGTGGAGGTGTGGTCTTGCAGCGGCACACCGGTCGATTGCGTGAAACTGGCTCTCGACCAGTTGCTTCCTGGACGTAAGCCTGACATGATACTGA
Organism: Candidatus Segatella albertsiae; assembly: GCA_002451555.1. Classification (GTDB taxonomy): domain Bacteria; phylum Bacteroidota; class Bacteroidia; order Bacteroidales; family Bacteroidaceae; genus Prevotella; species Prevotella albertsiae. Next base: position 13,467 of record DKCU01000122.1, on the reverse strand, counting down.
GTGGCATCAATCATGGCGACAATTCGAGTGTCAACAATCACTATTCGGGTACGATGGGAGTTGCCAAGGAGGGGTGCATGAAGTACATCCCTTCGGTGGCTTTCAGCAGTTGCAACTATGATGAGAATGCCGATTTGACACCCTTGCGTGATGGAGTGGTGACCATCGTCAAGAAAGTCTTGGCGGAGGGACTTCCCATGGGCACTTGCTTGAATGTCAACTTCCCTGTGGCTCCTCCTTTCAAGGGCTTCAAGATGTGTCGCATGACGCATGGCTCTTGGGTCAACGAGGTTGACAAGCGACAGCACCCGAGAGGTTACGACTACTATTGGATGGTCGGCGAGTATCGCAATGACGAGCCTGAGGCTGCTGATACAGACCAGTGGGCGTTGAACCACGGATATATCTCCATCACACCGACCAAGATTGATGTCACGGATTACGATTTCCTGGAGAGATTTAAAATTTGAAGTAAAAAGCAACTCAAACTTTCTAACTCCTAACAGAAATGAAGTATTATTTGATAGTAGGCGAGGCGAGTGGTGATTTGCATGCCAGCAGATTGATGCGCTCGTTGAAAAAAGTGGACGAATTGGCTGAGTTTCGTTTCTTCGGCGGTGACTTGATGACTGCCGAAGGAGGCACTCGTGTCAAGCATTACAAGGAACTGGCCTATATGGGATTCGTACCGGTGCTGATGCATCTCGGTACTATCTTCTCCAACATGAAACTGTGTAAGCAGGACATCGTCAAGTGGAAGCCAGATGTGGTCATCTTAGTAGATTATCCTGGATTCAACTTGAATATCGCTAAGTTCTTGAAAAAGAATACGATGATTCCTGCCTATTATTATATATCACCTAAGATTTGGGCATGGAAGGAGTGGCGCATCCGAAGCATCAAGCGAGACATAGCCGAGCTCTTTTCCATCTTGCCTTTCGAGGTCGATTTCTTCGAGCAGAAGCATCAGTATCCGATACATTATGTGGGCAATCCTACGGCACAGGAAGTCAACGAGTTTAGGGCTTGTTATCACCAAACCTTTGAGAATTTCTGTACTGAGAATAATCTTGACATTCGTAAGCCGATTATCGCCTTGCTGGCAGGTAGCCGTTTGCAGGAAATCAAGGACAATCTGCCAGCTATGATCGAGGTGGCGGAGCGGTTCGAGGATTACCAGATGGTATTGGCTGGAGCTCCTTCCATCGAGGACGAATATTATCAGAAGTTTATAGATGGCACTCCTGTCAAGGTAGTCAAGAACAAGACTTATCCGCTCTTGGCGAACAGCAAGGTGGCTCTTGTGACGAGTGGAACTGCCACTTTGGAGACTGCGCTATTCGATGTGCCACAGGTGGTTTGCTACGAGACGCCAGTGCCTAAGTTGATTCGCTGGGCTTTCAATCATATCTTGAAGGTGAAGTATATCTCTTTGGTCAACTTGGTGGCGGATCGAGAGGTAGTGAAGGAGATGTTTGCCGACCGATTTACGGTGGATGGCATCGCCAACGAACTCTATCAGATTCTTCCGGGTATGCCTGGACGTGACAAGATGCTGGCGGGTTATCAAGAGGTAAGGGCGAAGTTGGGTACTCTTGTCGCTCCAGACAATGCTGCGAGCATCATGTATGATTTGATCAAGAAACATCGTGAGGAGTTGATTCGTTTGGCTAGGGAACGTGCCGAGGCAGAGGCTCGGGCGGCTGCTGAGGCTGCCGAACGAGCGAGAGTGAAGGCCGAACAGGAGGCGCAACGTGCTCGTGAGAAAGCAGAGCGTGAGGCTGAACAAGCGGAACGTGAGGCGGCTTTGGCTCGTCAAAAAGCTCAGGAAGAAGCGAATCGCGCTCGTCTTAAGGCAGAAGAGCAAATGCGTATTGCAGAAGAAATGGAGAAAAAGGCTAGGGAAGAGTCTGGGCTCTCGGAAGATGATTAAAGAAAATCTCTTGTTTGTCAATTTGATGTTAAAAATCAAAGCAGAGTAAGAAAACGGCTTGAAAGTCGCTCCTTATCCGAGGATTGATTTTTCCTTTCGAGATAAAAACAATCCTCGGGTAGTTTTCATTTTCCCTCGCTAGAGAGTTGTTTTTGGGGGCGATGTATTTTTGATATTAGTGCGCTTCGTAAATATATTTCTTCGTAAATGGTTTACCATTAATGAAGACTGTGACAAGAATCTCATGATGGGGTAGCTTGTGAGTCGTTATTGATCTTATTTTCTATTAGGGGATGGCTAGGTGTGGGCATATATTCAAACTTGCCATATTTCTTCCGTATCTTATATTTGTTGATTTTCTCATAAGCTATCAATTTTGCATTTTTTGACAAGAAGTGTGTTGTCTAACGTATCAGAGTCAAGAGTTATAAGCTTGCCTATGCCACATACGCTAGTTATGTATTTGCTGTACTTGTAGTTTGTCTCCAATTCTATATTGGTTCTGTGCATTCAGAAATATGCTGATGTTCATGAGCATAAGTAATATGATGTTTCTATTCATAATCTTTAATTTTATAGTAATAGTGATATGTCTCAGGAAGGTCAATGTATTCCATCCAGTATATGACATGTGACTTTTTGTAGTATCCCTTTTCAAAAGGAAGGTTGCTTAAATGTCCTTCTGCAAGTTTTCCTTTGAAGATTTGATATAAGCTGTCACCATCGCAAAAAAAGGAATATATATGAATGTCTCCATTATGTCCTTTTTCCCATGTACCTTTGTTTTTGTACAAAACAACACCCTTTTTGTTTGTGATTTTTTGTATGTAGAATTGGTTATTATATATAAACAACGTGTCATTTCTATTTTTGTTGTCTTTAGCTACGTAAACGCCAGGTGTGTTGAATGTGCATGATGTAAAACTTACTGTTGTTATCATAAGTTTTAATATCTGTCTTGCTGTGATAAATGTATCCATTCTAGTTTGTTGTTCTTTTCTTGTACTTAAAGGAGGACGTAATGTGTAGGTATTACTTTCTCATATTTATTTAACTAAAAATGATACTTAGCCCTACCTGATTAAAGTCTAATAGAATTTGAAAAGTTCTGTGTATCTCTTATATTTATTTTTCCTTTCTTTCTTATATTTACAAATATAATTTTGTAGTTTTGATTAGTGAACACACAGATGAGTCTGTGTTTTTTCAGAATCTCATAATCATATGTTCCATGTCTCATTTTGTATTTGATGCTACCCCAACTTTCATTGTTCATTTCTGTCAGAATCTCACTGTTAGACGAATGGACTTCTGTGAATGTATTCTTTTGGTAATAATGTTCTTTGTTTGCAAAAACAATGATATGTTGTTTTTTGCAACTAAAAACGTATTCGATATGTGAAGAGGTAACATGTGATTGTTTGAAATGAAATTTTTGGGGGATAACTATCTCCAATTTCCAATCATTTGTTGGTGCCTCTTTATTCCAAATCTTGGTTGGATTGAAGAAGAGGTAAGAAATATTATTTTCTATATGTTTAACTATCGTTGGCACAAAAAAAATAGAGTTAGGATGAGCTTCTCCATCTTCAATAGAAGAATATGGAAAACCGACATAGTATCAATTTTGAGCATTAACATTTAATGCGTTTAAAAGGCAAAAGACATAAACTGATATATTTATGATATGATTTTTTTTCATGTTATTATGGGGGAACCATAAGTGAAGTTATATATGCGCATTCATAAATAACTTCACTCATGCTTAATTCTTTTACTTGTTATACTTCCTCAAAGCCTCTCTCACCATCTTGCCCCAAGGCTTGATGAGGTCGGGAGTCCAGTTGCCCTTGGCTTCGGCTCTTGGCAATATCATGGAGCAAGTCTCGTCCTTGTCTGATACCGACCAGTTGACCCAGCTCACCTTGTTCTTTTCCATCACGTCGAGCCATTTCTGGTACTCGTCGGGAGCTAGCGGACCATTGCCCGATGCCTCCATGCCCGCACATTCGGAGACGAAGACAGGCAGACCGCCCTTGACAGCTGCCTCCAACTTGCCTCTGAGGTAATCCTTGTGGGTGGCTGCGTAGAAGTGGAGCGTGTACATCACGTTGCTCACACCCTCGATAGGACTCTTGGCTACGAGGTCGATGTCCTGGTCCCAGTGTGGGCATCCCATGAGGATGATGTTGTCTGGGTCGTACTTGCGTATCTCGTCGATGATGGTCTTGGCATAGACTTTCAAGTCCTCCCACTTGTCTTCCACAGGCTCGTTGTAAAGTTCGTAGATGACGTTAGGATATTTGCCGTATTTCTGCGCCATGGATGAGAAGAACGCCTTGGCTTCCTCGGTGTGCATCTTGTGGGCGTGCCAGTCGATGATGACGTAGGTGTCGTTCTTGATGGCGGCATCCACCACGGTGGTGATGCACTTCAATGCAAACTCAGGGTTCTCCAGGTAGTTGTCTTCTATTTGGATGCCCATGGCGGCACGGATGATGTTGGCGTGCCAGTCGGTGGCGAGCCATTTCACGGCATCTTTGTTGTAGAACCGAGGCCAGATGTTGTGCCAACCCAAGCTGATGCCTCTCAATACAACTGGATTTCCATTCTGGTCGCAGAGTTGCGAGCCTTTCACTTGTAACTGTCCCCATTGCTTGACAGGGTTGATGGCATTCGCTTGTGCGATGCAAAGCAAAGCCACGAGTAGGGTTAATAGTTTTTTCTTCATATTTATCAATTATGGTTTATTTCTAATATATAAACATTCAGAGTAAATTGTGATTAATTTGCTTTTGCAAATCTACGATATTTTCATGAATCTAGCAAGGTTTCTTTCGATTATTTTAGTTCCAGGCAACAAAAAAGACGTACTTTTTCATAAAGCACGCCTTTTCTGTTATCAAATAAATACTATTTTCAAGTTCCGAAAGTAAGGAATTTAGGGGGAGTTAAGAGAAGTTATCGCTTCCCTCTAACTTCCCTTAACTTCTTTAACTTCCCACATAAGAAAGTTCAGTCTTAGAACAGCTGGATGGTGTAGAGATAAACCACGGCAGCCGGTATCGCCATCAGCGAGGAGTCGAAGCGGTCGAGCATGCCACCGTGTCCAGGCAGGATGTTGCCGCTGTCTTTCACACCGAGTGTGCGCTTGAACAGGCTCTCCACCAAGTCGCCCCAAGTCCCGAAGAACACCACGACCAGTCCTAGTCCTAACCATCCAGGGATGCTGAGGGTGTGAGGACTGTCGCCGTTGTTGGCGAGATAACCGATGATGCCTGCGGCAATGAGCACGAAGATGCCTCCACCGATGCTTCCTTCCCAACTCTTGGCTGGGCTGATGCGAGGAAAGAGCTTGTGCTTGCCGAAGAGCGAACCGCTGCAATAAGCACCTGTGTCATTGGTCCACAGGAAGATGAAGATGCTCAGTGGCAACAACATATCGTAGTGTATCTGTCCGTCTGTAGCCGACACCTCGAACGCCAGGATGTTGATCATCGAGAAGGGGAGGGCGATGTACATCTGGGAGAGCATCGTGTAAGCCCAGTCGTTGATGGCGTTCTTGTTGCCTGTATATAGCTCGTAGATGAAGAGATACAGGAGGGTGAGGATGTAAGGCACGAACACGATGAAGTTGTAGCCCGTGATGCCCGTGCGGAAACCTGCCACGGCGAGGAAGAAATAGACTCCCGCCACCGTGCAAATGAATCGGTTGACGGTGACATCCTCCAACTCGTTGTTGACGAGTCCGCAGTATTCCCAGATGCTCAGTCCTGTAATCAGGGCAAAGAGAAATACCATTGCCCTGGGCTGTAAGAAGCATGACACCATGCAGCCCACGAATAAGATGCCAGTGATGGCTCTTACTACGAGATTCCTTTGTTTGTCAGTCATAGCGCACTACGTTTATTGGTTGTTACTATTCCCATCTTCCGAAGAAGCATTGTTGCCTTCAGCAGAAGCATTGCTGTCTTCCGAAGAAGCATTGCTGTCTTCCGCAGAAGCATTGCTGCCTTCAGCAGATGACTTTGCGTTGTCAGCGTTCTGCTTTTCCTCGTGCTCCTTGATGGCGGCTTGCACCTCAGGCAGTTCCTTGACGGTATCGTCTATCTTAGGCTGCTCGTCCTCCATGATTTCCTGCGAGCGGCTGAGCCATTGGCGCTTTCCGAAGATTCTCTCCACGTCCTCCGCCATGATAACCTCTTTCTGTATCAGCAGTTCGGCGAGGGCGTTGTGGCCTTCCTTGTGCTCCATCAGGATATTCTTGGCGCGAGTGTATTGCTCGTTTACAATCTTGAGCACCTCCTCGTCTATCATCTTGGCAGTTGACTCCGAGTATGGACGCTGGAAGGAGTACTCATTGTTGTTGTAATAGCAGATGTTAGGCAAGGTCTTGCTCATACCGAGGTAAGCCACCATGCCGTATGCGCTCTTGGTGGCGCGCTCCAGGTCGTTCATGGCACCCGAGGAGATATGTCCTGTAAACAACTCCTCCGCTGCGCGACCGCCCATGAGCGAGCACATCTCGTCGAGCATCTGTTCCTTGGTCGTAATCTGACGCTCCTCAGGTAGATACCATGCGGCTCCCAGCGCTTGTCCACGTGGCACGATGGTCACCTTGATGAGAGGGTTGGCGTATTGGCAGAACCAAGAGATGGTGGCGTGTCCAGCCTCGTGGAGGGCGATGCTGCGCTTCTCGTCGGCAGTCATCACCTTGGTCTTCTTCTCCAGACCGCCCACGATTCTATCCACGGCGTCGAGGAAGTCTTGCTTGCAAACCGCCTTCTTGTCGTGGCGAGCGGCTATCAATGCCGCCTCGTTGCACACGTTGGCGATGTCGGCACCCGAGAAGCCCGGGGTTTGGCGAGCGAGCAAATCGACATCCACGGTATCGTCTATCTTGATAGGCTTGAGATGAACGAGGAAGATGGCCTTTCGCTCGTTGAGTCCAGGCAAATCTACGTGTATCTCTCGGTCGAAACGTCCTGCGCGAAGCAAGGCGCTGTCGAGCATATCCACACGGTTGGTGGCGGCCAGGATGATGACACCGCTGTTGGTGCCGAATCCGTCCATCTCGGTCAAGAGGGCGTTCAGTGTGTTCTCACGCTCGTCGTTACCACCCATGGCAGGGTTCTTGCTTCTCGCCCTACCCACGGCATCGATCTCGTCGATGAAGATGATGCAAGGTGCTTTCTCCTTGGCCTGTCGGAAGAGGTCGCGCACACGAGACGCACCCACGCCGACAAACATCTCCACGAAGTCGGAACCGCTCATCGAGAAGAACGGCACGCCAGCCTCGCCAGCGACCGCTTTCGCCAAGAGGGTCTTACCTGTTCCCGGAGGACCCACCAACAAGGCTCCCTTAGGAATCTTGCCACCGAGGTCGGTGTATTTCTGTGGGTTCTTGAGGAACTCCACGATTTCCTCTACCTCCTGCTTGGCGCCTTCCTGACCGGCTACGTCCTTGAAGGTGATGCCCAGCGAGTTGCCCTTCTCATACATGCGAGCCTTGCTCTTGCCTACGCTGAAGATGCCACCACCGGCACCGCCCAGGCCGCTTCCCATTCTGCCCGACATCCACATGATGAAGAGGATGAAGAAGAGCACAGGGGCGAGGTTGATGAGCAGTCCGAGGAAGTCGTTCCCCTTCTTGGCCTCGAAAGTGTAGGAGTTGATTTTCTTGGCAGCCAACTTGCTGTCCAGGTACCTTGAAACCTCGTCGATAGAGCCATATTGCACTTCCACGTAGGGTGCGGGACCCAGTTGCTTGGCGTCGGCGTGATATACATCACGTATGTATTTAGGGTTGATGTAGAGTTTCAACTTCCCCTCCGACGTGTTGGTCACGACGCTGAGAACATAGCCTTTATCTACATATTGCTTGAATTCGGTGTAAGTGGCTTCCTTGGTCGCACTGCCGCCCAGGGCATCTCCGCCGCCCGTGAAGAAGAGCACCATCAGTCCGATAAGAATCGTGATGTAGAGCCAATTCATGTTGAACTTAGGCATCTTTGGCGGTTGGTTGCCCATGTTGTTGAAATTTTTGCCTTGTTCCATCTTTTTATGTAACTTAATGATTGAACTTTTTAGATGTATGTTTGATTCTCCTTATATGATAAGGTGTATGTTTGATTCTCCTTATATAATAAGGTGCATTCCTATAACCTATAATAAGATGTGTTCCTAAGACTTAGTCCAGATTTGGAATCTCAGTCAGGTCAGCATCTTCCCAGAGGTGCTCCAGGTCGTAAAACTGTCTCACTTCTGGCTGGAAGATATGCACGAGCACGTCCACGAAGTCGATGGCGACCCATTGGTCGTTGCCGAGTCCAGCGACGTTGGCAGGTTTCTCGCCCAATTTCTTTCTACAGAAGTCGCCCACGGATTCAGCGATGGCTTCTACCTGAGAAGGCGAGTTGCCTTGGCAGATGACGAAGTACTTGGCGATGGTTCCGTCGATGTGGGTCAAGTCGGCGATCACGATGTTGCTACCTTTTTTTTCTTGTATTCCTTCCTTGATGGTTTCAACTAATTGTTTTGTTGTATTCATTTTATTTATATTATTCTTATTATCTTATGTATTGTCTGATGTATTAACTTAATATCATATCTTATATATGATGCAAAGATACGCTAAATACATGGAAAATCACTGAAAAACGCTAAAAATTGAGTTTTTTTAGAAAAAATATGCCGTTTTTTTTTGGTAATTCAGAAAAATGTAGTACCTTTGCACTCGCAATTGCGAATTAAGCTCCAAGATTGCTATGATATTGGGATATGGTGTAATGGTAACACTACAGATTCTGGTCCTGTCATTCCTGGTTCGAATCCGGGTATCCCAACTTCTTTTAGCGATTGTTGAGCGGCTTGATTTTAAATTGGGATATGGTGTAATGGTAACACTACAGATTCTGGTCCTGTCATTCCTGGTTCGAATCCGGGTATCCCAACTTAGAAGAGCATCTTTCTTTCGAAAGGTGCTTTTTTTATGCATAAGACGAGAGAGAAAATTAGTGTCTCCTATCTAGTTCTGCTAGGTAGGAGATTTTTTTTGAGCTGTATGGTTGAAATAATTTATGCGCCCCGAAGGGGCGGGTGTGTCATAAGTATCTTGCCTATGCATAGATAAGGCACGGATTATGACACCCCCTCTTCATGTTAGTTTGTCTATAGTTCTGTTTTTTTTAGAGGCTAAAGCCTTTTAAAGAACTATTAGCCTTTTTATTTCTCGGCATCGATAGCCTTGATCTTTTGCTTCACGAGTTCCAAGTCATCCTTGAGCTTCTGCACCTTGCGGTTCATTTCCTCTACGAGGCTGTTGCCCTTCTTGCTGGCAGCGTTGAGGAAGCCGAGGTTGTTCTCGTAGGTCGTAATCTCGCTGCGCAACTGGTCGTAGCGGCGAAGCAAGCGGTTGCGCTCGTTGCCAAGGGCGTCGGCACCCTTCTCAGCTACGTTCTTCAGGTTGCTCTTGAAGTTGTCGAGATGACGCTTGGCATTGCTGATGTGCAACTCCTTATACACCTTGTCCAGGATGTTGTGGTATTCTTTATATACATTGTCCTTCTCCTTGAAAGGCACGTGGCCGATGGCGTTGTATTCCTCGGTCAACTTTTGCACGGCTTGCTGGATGTTGTCGGCAGGATTTTCCATGAGGTCTTTCAGTTTGGCGATGACCTCGCGCTTCTTCTCCAGGTTGGCTTGCTCGCTGTTTCTCGTTCCGGCGTTCACCTTGTTGCGAGCGTTGAAGAACTTGTTGCAAGCCTCCAGGAAGTCGTTCCAGAGCAGTTCGCCCTGCTTGCGAGGCACGACGCCGATGCTCTTCCATTCCTTCTGCAAGTTGATGATTTTGTCGCCCGTCTTCTTCCATTCGGTGCTGTCGGCGAGTTCCTGCGCCTTCTTCACGAGCGCCTGTTTCTTAGCCAGGTTCTCGGCGTAGGTCTCCTTGAGTTTCTTGAAGAACTCAGCCTTCTTGGAGAAGAACACGTCGTTGGCGGAACGGAATCTCTCGAATATCTTGACATTCATCTTCTGCGGAGCAAAACCGATGGTTCTCCACTCCTGTTGGATGGCGATGGCATTCTTGGAAGCCTCTTCCCACTGTGTCGCATTCTTCAGCGCGTTGGTGTCGATGGCTTCCAACTTCTCGCAGAGAGCGGTCTTCTTGGCGAGGTTTTCCTCCTCCTTGGCGCGGATGTCCTCGAAGTACTGCTGGTGTCTCTTGTTGACCACCGTGCTGGCAGCCTTGAATCGGCTCCATATCGCCTCGCGGAGTTCCTTGGCCACAGGACCAATCTCACGGTATTGCTGGTGCAGGTCTTGCAACTGGTGGAAGGCGGAGATGACGTCCTCTTCCTCGCCGAGTTTCTCGGCAGCCTCGCAGATGGCGGTCTTGGCCTCGAGGTTCTTCTTGAAGTCATACTCTCGCGCCTCGCTGTTGAGCTTGAGGAGGTCGTAGAACTGCTCTACGTAGAGCTGGTAGTTTCTCCAGAGCTCGTTGGCCTTTTCGGCAGGCACAGGCTTGATGTCCTTCCACTCCTGTTGAAGGTTCTTGAATTCATTATATGAGTTGTTGGCTTCTTCGGGCGAAGTAGCCATAGCCTTGATTTTCTCAATAATCTCAAGTTTCTTTTTGAGGTTTTCCTGCTTCTCCTCCTCTTGCGCCAAGAAAATCTTGGCACGTTTTTCCTTGATGATTTGCATTTCCGCCTTAAAGGCTTCTTCGGTTTCGTCAGGTAGAAGGACGAATTTGTCAGGGTCACCACCGCTCTCCAGGTACTTCTTGGTCTGTGCGTCACGTTCTGCGAGATGCAGTTTGTAGAACGTCGTCTTCAAGTGGTCGAGCTCTTCCTTGTTGGGAGTTTCGTCACTATGAGCGATTTCCTTCACTCTTTCGAGCACTTCCTGCTTGGTGGCATATACCTTCTTGGCAGGTTCTTCTGTAGTTCCCTGTATCAGGGCATTTTCTTGAGAGTCCATCATTTCACTGTATTTAGTTTATGATTCGATTTCCAGGCCGCCTTCATGGATGGCGACCCATACACACAATAATTTTGCAAACTTAAGTAAAAAAAGTGAATAAACCTAATTTAAAAACTCATTTTTACTTTTCGTGTCGTGTTTTTAATCTTTTTTGTCTTTTTTTTCAGTAGATGCTCGTAGCTTACTGGCTTCCTACTTACAGCAATCGCTTGTAGCGTAGGAATCCCCATGACAAGCCGGAAACCACAACGGAGATGAGGATGGCGATGCCGAATCCCCAGGAGTTGTTTTCCATCCCGTTGATGAGGTTCATGCCGAAGAAGGATGATATCAGCGTAGGCAACATCATGACGATACTGATGGAGGTCAACGTACGCATCGTGGTGTTCATGTTGTTGTTGATGATGCTGGAGTAGGTGTCCATCGTCGATTCGAGGATGTCGGAGTAGATGCTGGTGGTTTCCCTCGCCTGCGTCATCTCGATGTTGACGTCCTCGATCAGGTCGGCGTCCAACTCATCCACTTGCAGCTTGAACTTCAACTTCGACAGCAGGTTCTCGTTGCCTCGGATGGAGGTGATGAAGTAGGTGAGCGAGTCTTGCAGGCGCGAGAGACCTATCAGGCTCTCGTTGTTCACGCCGTGGTCGAGGTTTCTCTTGGCCTTCTCTATGAGCGAGTTGATTTGTTTCAGTCGTTTCAGATACCATACGGCTGACGAGAGGAAGAGGCGGAAGATCATATCGACGTAGTCGGTGAACCCTTCGCCACGCTTCTGCTGGAAGCTCACGAAGTCTATCATCATGTTGGTCTCGTAGTAGCACACGGTGATGGTGACGTCGCGCTTGTGTATGATGCCGAGCGGCACGGTGGTGTAAGGCGTGCGGCTTCGTATCTCCTTGACGTAGGGGATGCGGAGGATGATGAGCATCCAGCCGTCGTCGTACTCGTAGCGGGCACGCTCGTCGGTATCGCTGATGTCCGAGAGGAAATAATCAGGGATTTTGAATTCGTCTTCCAGCAAGCGCTGGTCTTCGTCGGTTGGACAAGTTACTTGTATCCAGCAGTTAGGCTGCCATTCGTTGATAGCCTTCAGGTTGTTTTCAATGTTCCAGTATGTTCTCATTGCGCTAATCTCCAGTCATAATTGTGTGGGTATGGAGACTAGCTGCTGCTGAATCTCCACGCCTACAAGTTGTTGTTATTGTCCGCGTGATAATCGTCCATTTCTGTTGTTGTTTGATTAAACTTATGCTAGGGTCCCGTTGGCTTGTGCTCCCCGTCTTTTGGGGAGCACAAGGGCGGTCTCCTTGCGATTTCGGGTGCAAAGGTAACTAAAATAAACCAAAGTAGCAAGAATATCGTAAGAATTTTCCTTTCTTTTCAGTTTTTTTGTTTTTAGAATAGGAGAATGATATTTTAGAATAGGAGAATGACATTTTAGAATAGGAGAATGTCATTCGATTGTAATAAAGACAGGCTCGTCGCGGTCTCTCGCCTCGACGAAGCGGTCGATGAACCGCTTGAGCCAGATGCGCGAGTTCAGCACCATGCCTTTTTTCAGGTTCTCGCCCAAGAGGATGCAGCCCTCCGTGTCTGCGGCGGTGTTGCCAGCGTGGATGCGGATGCCCTCGAACTGGGGCACGTTTACCAGCAGGGGGAGCCATTTCTTAAACTTGGGCGAGTAGGTCACCACGACGGGGTATCGTCCTTCGGGAATGGCGGTCTTGCCCTTTGCCTTGCGAGCTTTCTCGCAGGATGTGCGACCTAGCCGAGGGTCCTCCTGGCTGGGGTAGAGGGGGATGCCGAGGAGATTGCGCCAAGTGGGTTCGAGGGTGTCGCAGAAATATTCTTTCTCGATTCCATCGAGGGAGGTGGGGGTCCAACCACCCCGTCCCTCCTTCGTAAGGAGGGCTCCACCTCCTATCCCCAAGCCCCTTTCCTCCTCAGGAGGAAGGGGTGTAACCGCTCCTACCTGTCGCTCTGTACCGCTTCGCTCTAAGGTTGGCGGGGCATCAAAGCCCTCGCCAGAGTTTTTTGTGCGGTGTAAACCGCCTTGGTTGAGTTCCTTGCTTGAGGCTTGGTATTCCTTTAGGGAAGACTTCTCTTCTTGGTTTGCAACTTGCAGCTTGCTGTTTGCAACTTGCAGCTTGCTTGCTTTTTGTTTCTTGATGATGTAAAGTTTTCCGATGGTGTAATCGGCTTTCTTTGCAATTCTTTTCAATAGTATTTCCATGATTAATAAATAAAACGATTTGTTATTCAAGTTTCGCAAGTAATCAAATCGCCCTGTAAGGGCAAAGAGCACCAAGCCCAGGGCAACGCCCTGGGTAGTTGGATGGGATAAGTGCGCCCTGTAAGGGCAAAAGCTTTACCCCCCTAAAGCTTGCAGATATAATGCTTTTGCCCTTTCAGGGCGCATTCTATTTGCGTAAGCTACCCAGGGCGTTGCCCTGGGCTTGGTGCTTTTGGACCTTCGGCCCGAATCCATAACTATTTGCGAATTTTCAGTTTGTTATATATTCAACTTATATATGATATGCTCATCATTCTAT
>DKCU01000071.1 GCA_002451555.1 Candidatus Segatella albertsiae | reverse complement strand
CTGGTAACTTCACTATCGAGGATACCAAGGACTTGGCTAATACCTTGAAGTCTGGTCGTATGCCAGCTCCTGCTCGTATCGTCCAGGAGGAAGTCGTAGGTCCTACACTCGGTGCTCAGTCTATCCAGATGGGTATCATCTCATTCGTTGTCGCTTTCATCCTCTTGATGATTTATATGGTGATCATGTATAATGTGACAGCAGGTATGATGGCCAACTTGGCTTTGATTGTCAATGTGTTCTTCACCTTGGGCATTCTGACGTCGTTCCAGGCAGCCTTGACATTGCCAGGTCTTGCCGGTATCGTCTTGTCTCTGGGTACTGCCGTCGATGCCAACGTGCTTATCTTTGAGCGCATCAAGGAGGAACTTCGTTCGGGCAAGGGTATGAAGCAAGCTGTAACCGCTGGTTATGGTAACGCATTCTCTGCCATCTTCGACTCCAACTTGACATCTTTGATTACAGGTGTTATCTTGTTGGTAACAGGTACGGGTCCTATCCGTGGTTTCGCTACCACTTGGATTATTGGTATCATCGTTTCATTCTTCACAGCCGTGTTCTTGACTCGTTTGGTATTCGACCATCAGTTGAACAAGGACCGTTGGATGAACACCAAGTTTGTTACTGGTTTCTCTCGCAACTTGATGCAGGGCAAGAAGTACAAGTTCATGTCTATGTACAAGACCACCTTCACCGTAGCCATCATCGCAGCAGTAGTATTCGTAGGTAGCTTCTTGGTACGTGGCTTGAGCAAGAGCATCGACTTCACAGGTGGTCGCAACTATGTTGTGGCATTCGAGAATCCAGTGGAGCCAGAGCAGATTCGTGCGGTCCTCGGTGATGCTTTCGTCAATGCCGACGGTACAAAGGCCAATACAAGTGCCATCGCCATCGGTACAGACGGCAAGACCATCCGTGTATCTACCAACTATATGATTGAGAGCAACAGCCCAACAGTCGATGACGAGGCAGAGACTATCCTCTACAACTCATTGAAGAAGGCAGGTTTGGTATCTCAGAAGAATGTCGAGTCATTCAAGAACCCAGACATCCGTCAGGGTGGTTCTATCATCAGTAGTACCAAGGTGGGTCCTTCGGTAGCTAAGGATATCACAATGGGTGCTATCTATAGCGTCATCTTCGCTTTGATAGCCATCTTCTTGTACATCTTGATTCGCTTCCGCAACGTAGCCTTCTCTGTAGGTTCTACCGTTGCCTTGGCATTCGATGCCTTGACAGTGATTGGCTTCTACTCACTCTTGTGGGGCTTGGTACCATTCTCTTTGGAGATTGACCAGACCTTCATCGGTGCTATCCTGACCGTGGTAGGTTACTCTATCAACGATAAGGTGGTGGTGTTCGACCGTATCCGTGAGAACATGCACTTGCATCCAAAAGGTGATGTACAGAAGATTTTCAACCAGTCTATCAACGAGACTTTGGCTCGTACCATCAATACTTCTACCACCACATTGCTCGTGTTGCTCTGTATCTTCATCCTCGGTGGTGACAGCATCCGCAGCTTCTCATTCGCAATGATTCTCGGTGTCGTATTCGGTACCTTGTCTTCTATCTTCATCGCTTCTCCTATCGCTTACATCGTTCTCGGTCGTAAGATCAAGGAAGAGCCTGCTGTAGCAGAGGCTGAGGTTGTCGCTGCCAAGTAATTGCTTGGATTGGTAATAAAATAATAAAAGGTCGCATCCCAAATAGGAGCGACCTTTTATTGTTTGTAACATAAGACACTCTCGTGCCTATATGCTCTGACTTTCATCAGAAAGTGATTCCACCGAGAATCGAACTCGGATCAAAGGTTTAGGAAACCTCCGTTCTATCCATTAAACTATGGAACCCTTTGGTGATGTATGTTGCAGAAAAGATGGCATGATTCCGCAATCTGTTTGCAAAGATAATGTAAAAATCTGATTTGACAAAGAGAATTGAAGAAAAAACGTCGATTTTGTCTGTAATGTCAGAGAAAAATAGGCAATAATCCTCTCTGTATAGGATTCAATAACCCTCACTATATATAATAAGGTATGTTTTTATCTCTCATTTTATCCTCGTTCTTCACTTTCGTGGAGTTGAATTGCGAGAATCTTTTCGATACGGTGCATGATTCTCTCAAGAATGACGTGGAGTTCTTGCCCGAAAGTGATTATCATTGGACTCGAACGAGATATTGGCGCAAACTCAATCATCTGTCTCAGGAGATAATCGCCTTGGGCGAGTTGTTCCCTTCTTCTAGCGAGGGGGTTGCTGATTCTGCTATTGTCAATCCTATAAATCATGATTGGCATTTGCCAGACTTGGTGGCACTTTGTGAGGTAGAGAATGACTCTGCGATGATTGCGCTCACCAAGCGTTCGCTTTTGCGAAAGGCAGGGTATGAGTATGTGATGACTTCCTCGCCCGATGAGCGAGGAATAGATGTAGCATTGATGTACCAACCGTTTTCTTTTCGGTTGTTGGGGTACCATTCTATCCGTATCAAGCGTTTGCCGGATACTCGTCCCACACGTGACATTCTTTATGCCAAAGGTATGTTGGTGAACGGTGACACGCTCCATGTCTTTGTCGTCCATGCACCAAGTCGTAGGGGAGGAGAACAGGTTTCTCGTCCTTATCGTATGCAAGTGGCAAGTCAGTTGGCAAGTTCGGTAGATTCCCTTTATGCCCTTCATGATCGTGCAAAGATTATCATTACGGGCGATTTCAATGATTATGATGATTCGCCTGCCTTGCGATATTTGCAAAATCACCACCTTATTAATATAAGCAAGGATGCCAAGGGGAGGAATGGAGCCAAAGGCACTTATCGCTATCACGGGGAATGGAGAAGTTTGGACCACATGCTGTGCAGTCCTGCTTTGTTGGAACATCGGATGATGTGCGAGATTGGCGACTTGCCATTTCTCTTGGCAGATGATGAAAAATATGGTGGCAAGAAGCCTTTCCGTACTTATCTTGGTCCTAAGTATTTGGGAGGATATAGTGACCATTTGCCGTTGGTGACATGGTTTTTGATAGAGTGATTCCTAATAAGAATAGTAAAATTGGGGAAAATTCACATTTTTTCTTTCTATTTGTCAATTATCTCCATCTTTTTTTATACTTTTGCACCATCAACATGAAGTTTAACTAACATACGGTTGTTATGCAAAAGAGAAAAGAACTGTTGCTCCTTTTGGCGGCAACATCGGTGGGCATGGCGCAAGCTACTCCACCAGTTCATATTGGCGCAGAAACCAGTAATGAAGAAGTAGTAGAGAAAGGACAGACTTTTGTAAAAGGTCGAGTGATTGATTCTGACGGCAATCCAATCGTGGGTGTCACTGTCAAGATTGAAGGCACAGGTTATGGTGTCAT
The DNA here is from genome assembly GCA_002451555.1 of Candidatus Segatella albertsiae. Taxonomy (GTDB): domain Bacteria; phylum Bacteroidota; class Bacteroidia; order Bacteroidales; family Bacteroidaceae; genus Prevotella; species Prevotella albertsiae. The sequence goes on along the minus strand of DKCU01000071.1, from coordinate 10,829 downwards.
TACGGATGCCGATGGCAATTACGTATTGGAGTTCCCTTCCATGCCAAATGCCAAGATTGTGTATTCCAGCATTGGCTACAAACCGAAAACTGTTGAGTTTACGGGGATGAAAGAACAGAACATGATGTTGGAGCTTGACCATATCGCTCTCGACGACTTGGTGGTCATTGGTTATGGAAGCAAGAACCGCAAGGATGTGACAAGTGCCATCTCTACGGTGAGTCAAGACCAAATCAGCAAGTTGGCTGCTACTACTCCTACGCTTGATGGACTTTTGCAAGGTACTGTGAAAGGTGTACTTGCCACTACCGTGAATGGTGAGCCAGGCTCTACCCTCAAGTTGAATATTCGTGGTATTACTTCCCCATACCCGAAGACAGGCAAGGGAAATAACAACCAACCTCTTTTTGTGATTGATGGCGTTCCTACTTTCATGGAAGAAACAGGTATCAATCCGCTCATCAACATCGCTCCTAATGACATCGAGAGTATTGATGTCTTGAAAGATGCCGCAGCTACGGCTATCTATGGCTCTCGTGGTGCCAATGGCGTTGTAATCGTCAAGACTAAGAATGGTAAGCGCAATGAGAAGACCAAGATTGACTTTGGATATACTTTCTCGTTCAGCAATCCTATCAAGAACTATAAGCCTCTGAATACAGCAGAGTACATGAACTTGCAGGATGAAATACTCCAGAATACGGTGCGTGGTCTCAATGACGGCAGTTCTTTGCTGGCTATGTATGAAATGACCAGTCTCCTCAACAATTATGGTCAGGTGAGTCAAGACCCTGAGACAGGTTTGTGGACTTACGAGGGATTGGACGATAGTCTCTATGGTACCGACTATACCAACTGGTCGAAGGCGGTCATCAACAAGAATGCCCCTACCCATCAATACAATCTTGCCGTTCGAGGAGGAAGCAACAAGACCAACTACTCCTTCTCTTTCAATGGTATGAATCAGGAAGGCTTACAACTCCATGACAAAATGGAGAGATATGGTGCGCGTCTTGCCGTTGATACAGAAGTCAATAAGTATATTTCGGCAGGTGGTGTGCTCGACTATACCTATTCCTCTCGTAAGAGCGCCACTGAAGTGACGGGCTATGAGAATGATTCTTGGAAGATAAGACCAGACATGGCTGCCAAGGATGCCGATGGAAACTATCAGCGTGTGGATGAGACGCCACTCTATATGGATGAGTATTTGGAGGCTAACCCTCTCGCTAAGTTGCAGAAGCAGACCAAGTATGAGAATGACCAGTTCTCTGGCAATGTATATATTGACATCAAACCTATTGCAGGTTTGACTCTTCATGCAGATGCCAATGTGTCTCGTTTCATCTTCAGCAATAGCTATTTCTCTCCAAAGGTAGCCCAGGCTTATCAATATGGTATGGAGCCTACTTCTGCTTTGTCGGAATCCAACTATCGTAATACTAATACTTCCATCAACTTCCGTGCCGACTATAAATTTAATGTCGTGAAGGATCATCATTTCAATGTGATGGCGGGATATAGTGCCGACAGATATTGGAGCAAGGAGCAGAGCCAAGCTTACAGCGGCTTCCCGAATGACGATGTGCTCAACAATGCCAGCAATGCCACGACCGTGAGCAAGCCTTCGGAGACTTATTCCAAGAGCGGTCTCAACTCTATCTATGGTCGTCTGAGCTATGACTATCTCTCTCGTTATCTCTTGGACTTCAGCCTTCGTTCGGATGAATCTTCCAAGTTTGGACCTGGCAAGAAGCGTGGTACGTTCCCTGCTGCTTCTTTGGCATGGCGCATCAACCAAGAGCCATTCATGGAGGATGCAAGAGCCGTGGACGACTTGAAGTTGCGTTTGAGTTGGGGTAAAACAGGTTCTACTAATGTATCAGACTTCTCTTATATGCAATATTTCACAGGTACAAGTTATGGAGGTCAGACGGCTATTGCCTTGAATCCACTGTTCCCAAACAAGGATATCCATTGGGAGATGACAACGGAGTATAATGCTGGTGTTGATTTCAGTTTCTTCAATGGTCGCTTGAATGGTAGCTTTGATGTCTATCATCGTAAGACCAAGGGTGCCTTGGCACCAGCTCCAATCGCCTTGGAGTTTGGTATTGCCACCTATTATAGCAACATTCTTGACTTGACCAACAATGGCTTTGAGTTCTCCATTGGGGGAGATGTAGTTCGTACCCAGGACTTTACGTACAACACAACACTCAGCATCTCATCCAACAAAAATAAAATCACAAAACTGAACGGTTCCTCTCTTGATATGATTCACCAGGATCTCTACATGGAAGGTTATGCCATGGGAACCGTCAAGGGTTACAAGGTAGCTGGCATTTATCAGAGTCAGGAACAAATCGACCAGTTGGATGCACAGGCACAGGCTAAGGGACATGACTTCTATCAGTCTAATGCCCATGTCGGTGACTATATGTTTGTCGATACCGATGGTAATGGCTACATTTCGGAAAACGACCGTACTGCCATCGCCAACCCAGAGCCAAAGGTCTTTGGAGGATGGAGCAACACTTTGTCTTACAAGAACATTACCTTGTCGGCACTATTCCAGTACCAATTTGGTGGCCATGCTTATTACAGTACCTTGCAAGAGTCGGCAAGTGGAACCTTGGGTATGAGTGTCTTGAGGGAATTGTATGGCAACACCTGGACACCTGAGCGCACGGATGCCAAGTATGCCCAGCTCATGTTCATGTCATCCAACAATGACAACATTGCTGTCAATGATCGTTATGTGTTCTCCAACTCTTATTTCAGATTGAGAAACATCACGCTATCCTACAATTTCGAGCCAAGTTGGTTGGAGCGTCTTCACATCAGTGGTGCATCAGTGTTCTTCACTGCCACTAACCTGTTTACCATAACCAATTGGCCAGGACTTGACCCTGACATGACGGCGACGGATGCTTATACCAAGGTGTCAGAGAACAAGGACGTATATCCAATGAGCCGTTCGTTCTCCTTTGGCTTGAAATTACAATTCTAACACAAAAAGACAAGTAGATTATGAAACATATAAGATTTCAATTCATGGCTGTCCTGTCGGCTTCTGCACTGATGTTGTCATCTTGCGATTTGATAGGAAGCGTCGATGATATAAACCCTGACCATGTAGTGACAGACGACAACTATATTACCGATGCGGCATCTGCCCAGACTGCTCTCAATGGTGTCTATGCTTCATGGCGTAGTACGGGCGTATCTTACCTGAGATATGGTATGTTCTCCATGGCTCATACCGAGACGCAAGCCATGGTCATGGGGGCAGACGAGTTTGCCCAGGAGAACATCGAGACCAATAACTCCAATGTTGAGGCTGCTTATACCGCTTATTATAATGTCATCAATACTGCCAATACGTTCTTGGTTCACATCAATAAGAACATCCCTGGTTTGAGCGATAACAAACGCACGGAGATGATAGCTGAGGCTCGTTGTCAGCGTGCCCTTGCATACTTGACTCTTCTGAAATGCTTTGGGGAATACTGGAAGCAAGACTCACCGTATGGTGTTTGCCTCTTCAAGGATGAGTTGGTGAGAGACAATGAGCCAAGAAAACGTTCTTCGGTGGCAGAAACCTATCAGTTGATAGGAGAGGATCTTGACTTCGCCATCGCCCATTGCGCTCAGCAACCAACAGACCATTATCATGTGAGTGCATTGTTTGCTAAGGCTTTGAAAGCCAAAATGTATCTTGCACAGGATGATTACCAGAATGCTGCGAAAATTGCCGAGGAAGTTATTGGCGAGGCAGGCAATGATGGCTACAACTTGGAGGAAGACTATGCGACTATTTATTCCAAGCAATTCGAGTCAGACGAGATGCTTTTCGCCCCTTATGTTGCCAATCCTTCGGAACTTTATGATGACGTATGGATTGGCTTCGCTCCTGGCTCTCTCTTGACCGAGATTGCCGATAATCTTGCTTCTGACGAAGAAACAGGAGATGGGGGTAATTCTGACGGAGATAATGAAGAATATTCTTCTAAGAAGAACTTAACGACACGTGCTGAGGAAAAGTCTGATGACGAGGAATATCCTGTAGAACCAGGTGACCCTGATAATCCCGATTATCCTGAAGGACCAGATGGATCAACTACAACTTATGATGCTCGATACGACTGGGCTTACAAGAGTGAGTATGCCATGACAACGGGTATTGGTAAGTACGCTAAGCTGACTGCCGACTATTTGAGTCTGGATACATATTATTTCATGCGTTTGGCTGAGGTCTATTATATAGCGGCAGAAGCTGAGGCTCGCCAAGGCGAATATGACAAGGCTCGCACTTACTTGGCTACGGTCATCGCTCGTGCTGGATATGATGAGGAGTATGTGGATGGTATTGCCGACGAGGATTTGCTGGGTGTCATCCTCAAGCATAAGTTGGTGGATATCAGCAACGAGAACTTCGAGGAATGGTTTGACTTGTGCCGTTACAACCGCAAGGGTGGCTTTGAGGGTTGGACCGAGGACGAGAAGGCTGAACTTCCTGCCTTCAGAAGATATCTTCTTCCAATCCCTAAGACCTCACAAGGAGCCAACAACCTCTTGGAGCAGAATCCTGAATATATAGAATGATAGATATTAAAAATAAGAAAAGATGAACTTTGCGAGAAAAATGACATTTGCCATTGCCCTATTTGTTGGGGCAATGGCTGTGAGTGCGCAAAACTTCGTACTCGAAGGTAAAGTGAAAGGTAATGTGGAAGGTGCTTCGGTCGTGTTGCAGAAGTATGAATCTAATGATGTGAGCACTTTTGATAGTACGGTCGTCAAGAATGGTGAGTTTACTTTCCGAAGTGATGTCAGGGAACCAGGTAACTATCAGCTTGTCATCGATACCAACAAGCCTGGGACGGAGATGCCCGATTTTCAGAAGATGTGGGCGACACGTATCTATTTGGAAAACACGCCGATGACATTTGCCATCGACTTGACGGATATGCAGAAAGGCATAGAGCCTGACCGCATCAAGGCTACCATTACAGGTTCTGCCACACAGGATATCTTTCAGAAGTATTTGGATTTGACTGATGCTTTGTCCTTTCAGATTGATAGCCTAGAAGGGGCGGCTGATGAGGCTGTAGACTTGCAGCAGCGAGTGGCTATAGCTAAACAGTCCCAAAAGTTGAAAGCTGAGTTACGACAGAAAGTGAACCAGTTTATCCAAGATAACAAGGGCTCGTTGGTGGCTGTTGATTTGGTGACAGAGGCACTGATGGATCTGCCTTGTCCTTATACAGAAGCTCAAGTGGACGAGATGCTGGGCTGGTTGACGGCAGACTGGAACGGCAAAACATCATACACCAACTTGCAGAAGCAAGCCGATTTTGCCAAGCAGACAGCTGTCGGAAAACCTTTCATAGACGGTGTGTTCGTGGACAAAATGGGCAAGAAGGTAAGACTCTCCTCTTTGATTAAGAAAGGTGAGTACACCATGTTGGAGTTCTGGGCTTCTTGGTGTCATCCTTGTCGCCAGGAGATTCCACACCTCAAGAAGGTGCATGAGCGATACAAGGACTTCAACATCATCAGTATTTCCATTGATGAGAGAGAGGCAGACTGGAAGAAGGCGATGAACAAGGAAGGAATGACTTGGACACAACTTCGCAATCCGGAAAGTTTCGGTGGTGTGGTTGCAGACAAGTATGGCATTACAGCCATTCCAGCTTGCATCATCCTTGACAAGGAAGGCAACTTCTACAAGACCAATATGCGAGGCGCAGACCTGGACTCTTTCCTCTACGACTATTACAAACGATAGATTCAAGGCGATTATAGACCAAAAGCCTGTCATTTTGCACTTTTTTGCAGCAAAATGATAGGCTTTTCCTATTTATTTTGTACTTTTGCACTCGCAAACTTATATAAATACGATAAAAGAATGGCTAATTTGAGATTTGAGGTTGTAGCCGAGGCCTTTAAGAAAAGACCTGTTGAGGTGGATGCTCCTAAGGTTCGCCCTTCCGAGTACTTCGCCAAGTATGTATTCAACCGCCAGAAGATGTACAAGTATCTTCCTTCCGACGTGTATGAGAAACTCGTCGATGTGATAGACAATGGTACTCGTCTGGATCGTTCCATCGCCGATGCCGTGGCTGCGGGCATGAAGCTTTGGGCTGAGGAAAACGGAGTGACTCACTATACACACTGGTTCCAACCATTGACCGAGGGCACAGCCGAGAAGCACGATGCTTTCGTGGAGCATGACGGAAAGGGTGGTATGATAGAGGAATTCTCTGGCAAGTTGCTCGTTCAGCAGGAACCTGATGCCAGCTCCTTCCCTAATGGCGGTATCCGCAACACCTTCGAGGCTCGTGGCTATTCTGCCTGGGATCCAACATCGCCTGTGTTCATCATCGACGATACTCTTTGTATCCCTACTATCTTTATTTCTTACACCGGTGAGGCTTTGGACTACAAGGCTCCGCTTCTCCGTTCGCTCCATACCTTGAGCGAGGCGGCTACCGAAGTGTGCCATTATTTCTATCCTAGTGTGAAGAAAGTACAGACCAATCTCGGGTGGGAGCAGGAGTACTTCCTTGTGGATGAAAGTCTTTATTCTGCCCGTCCTGACTTGATGTTGACAGGTCGTACCCTCATGGGACATGACTCTGCGAAGAATCAGCAGATGGACGACCACTACTTCGGTACTATTCCTGAGCGTGTGCAGGCTTTCATGAAGGACTTGGAAATCCAGGCCCTCGAACTCGGTATTCCTTGCAAGACCCGTCATAACGAGGTGGCTCCTAACCAGTTTGAGTTGGCACCTATCTATGAGGAGTGCAACTTGGCAGTTGACCATAATATGCTCTTGATGAGCTTGATGAAGCGTGTGGCTCACAAGCATAGTTTCCGTGTCTTGCTGCATGAGAAGCCATTCGCAGGTGTGAATGGCTCAGGTAAGCACAACAACTGGAGCCTTTGCACCGATACAGGTATCTTGCTTCATGCGGCAGGCAAGACTCCAGAGGATAATCTCCGTTTCGTAGTCTTCATCGTCGAGACCTTGATGGGTGTCTATAAGCATAATGGTTTGTTGAAGGCATCTATTATGAGTGCAACCAATGCGCATCGATTGGGTGCCAATGAGGCTCCTCCAGCCATCATCTCTTCTTTCTTGGGCAAGCAGCTCACCGACTTGCTCGACCATATTGAGAAAGCAGACAAGGACGAACTCTTCGCTCTTGCTGGCAAAAAGGGCATGGAATTGGACATCCCGGAGATTCCTGAGTTGATGATTGATAACACCGACCGCAACCGTACCTCTCCATTCGCCTTTACTGGCAACCGCTTCGAGTTCCGTGCCGTAGGTTCTGAGGCAAACTGTGCTTCTTCGCTTATCGTACTGAATGCCGCTGTGGCAGAGGCTCTCGAAAACTTCAAGGCTCGTGTGGATGCTTTGATAGAGAAAGGTGAGGACAAGACTTCCGCTATTATAGATATTGTACGCGAGGACATCAAGACCTGTAAGCCAATCCGTTTTGATGGCAATGGTTATAGTGAGGAATGGAAGGCTGAGGCAGCCAAGCGTGGCTTGGACTGCGAGGCATCTTGCCCTGTGGTCTTCGACCGTTACCTCGACAAGGAAAGCATCGAGATGTTTGCCAAGACCAACGTGATGAGCGAGAGTGAATTGAAGGCCCGCAACGAGGTGAAATGGGAGACTTACACTAAGAAGATTCAGATAGAGGCTCGTGTGATGGGCGACCTGAGCATGAATCACATCATCCCTGTGGCAACTCATTATCAGAGTCGATTGGCGAAGAATGTGGAAGGCATGATCAACATCTTCGGTGGCGAGGAAGGCAAGAAGTTGACTGCTCGCAACGTGAAGATTATCAAGGAGATTGCCGAGCGTACCGAGACCATCGAGCGTGGTGTGGAGGCATTGGTCAATGCCCGCAAAGTAGCGAATAAGATAGAGAGTGAGCGAGAGAAGGCTGTGGCTTATCATGATACGGTGGCTCCTAAGATGGAGGAAATCCGTTATCAGATAGACAAGCTCGAACTCTTGGTTGCTGACGAACTTTGGACTTTGCCAAAGTATCGTGAGCTTCTGTTCATTCGATAAAAGACCATATACCGTATGATGGAATTCGTTCCGATAGTCGAAACTCCTTGTTTCGATTATCGGAACATTTTGTATCTATCATCGAAACATTGTGTTTCGATGGTCGGAACAAATCATAGTACTCTTGTATGAGTTCTTGTTCAGTCAGCATACCATAGTAGAATAGCAAACTGATGAATATCTCCGGATTGGTCAATGCTTTGGCTGGGAATGACTCCTCAATGTTGCCCACGATTTCACCTTTTTCGGCGATTGTCAAGATGACGCTCTTGCGGTCGCCGTCCAACTTGTCGAGCTGGAGCAACTTCTTCATCTTGTTGTAGTCGGTCTTGGTGTTTGGGTCTATCATCTGTCTTGGAGGCTCACCTGTCTCCATGTAATTTCGGAGATAGTAAAGCACCATGTCGCAGTTGAAAACCTTGCTTTGGGTTCTCAAAGCACTCTTTGCAAAGCAATAGTTGTCATACCAAGGTTTCATGTCTTTTATGATAGCTTCGACATCTGCATCGGCAGGCAAGTCACCAGTATTCTTATAGTAGGTGAACAAGTCTCTCACATCTTCGGTAGAGAAGCCTAGCATTTGATTGAAAGCTGCTTTGGTGGAGATATGCCAGCCAATATTGAAGCCGCTTGTCAGGTCATCGAGCGTTACAGGACTCACACCCGTCATGAAGATGCGGGCAAACATACCCTTGAATACCTTGAAGATTTCACGGTAGAAGCTGCTGGCATGAGTCAAAGCCCAATATACATCCTCGCCATGCTCATTGAGCACCACGTTGGTGAAGTTGTCATATTCATCCACGATGAGGAATAGCTGATAGCCATTCTTCTGCGCCTCCATGGCGAGAGCGTTCAGTTTGCCCGATGCATAGTGGATGCCTTTTATCTTGGCGATGGCTTCGGGGGTGTAATACTCCTTGTAAAGGGTATCAACGAAGAAGTCAACACACTGACCGCAATAGTCGTTGAATCGGTCTTCCAAGAGTTTGATGCCGCCACCAATCTTAGAGAAGTCAAGGTATAGCACTTGATACTTTCCTTGTTGAGGGGTAGGATGGGAGCCAACCCAGAGCTTGCCAAAGAGTTCTTGGAATCTTCCCGCCATGCTGATGTCATAATAAGCACGCATCATGCTTATCAGCAAGCTCTTGCCGAATCTTCTAGGACGGATAAAGAAAAGTGCGTCTGCCTCCTTTTCCAACAAAGGCAGATACATGGTCTTATCGACATAATACTGATTTCGCTCGATAATATCGACGAAATTAGAAGCTCCGTATGGTACTCTTTTAGATTGTTCCATGATAAATGCTCCCTTTCTTTCTGATTTTAGGTGCAAAGATAAAATAAATATTTGATATATCATCTGGTTTATGCCATTTTTTTGCTTTGTACTTAAAAGTCGTGAGGAAAATAGGTGCCAAGGATGCTGAATGGGTGGGTATCGACTTATTAATAATATGTAAATTAGTTAATAATCAATAAAAATCAGCCTCTCTGCACTGCAACTTACACATAATCAAATAAAAATGAGTAATTTTGCAGTCCGATTATTTCGGGGATACACTTAGAGTCCCCAGGGTAGCGTGTGTTAATAGCAACATCCTGTGGCCGGGATTTGCGGTTAGTGAATCACCTATCCAAAAGTGAATAAAAAGATTAAAAACGTTTTTTAGTAGTAATTTAAATTTTAAAATGGACACATTAAGTTTCAAGACTATCTCCGTAAACAAGGAGACAGCTAAGAAAGAGTGGGTTGTAATCGACGCAACAGACCAGGTAGTTGGTCGCCTTTGCTCAAAGGTGGCTAAGTTGCTCCGCGGTAAGTACAAGCCAACTTTCACTCCACACGTAGATTGTGGTGACAACGTAATCATTATCAACGCCGCTAAGGTTGTATTCTCTGGCAAGAAGGAGACAGATAAGGTTTACACACGTTACACTGGTTATCCTGGTGGTCAGCGCTTCAATACTCCAGCTGAGTTGCGCAAGCGTCCTGATGGAATGGACAAGATCCTCCGTCACGCTATCAAGGGTATGTTGCCAAAGGGTCCTCTCGGTCGCTCTTTGATGGACAACCTCTTCATTTACGATGGCACAGAGCACAAGCATGAGGCTCAGAAGCCAAAGGCAATTGATATTAACCAGTATAAATAATATAAGGTAGAATGGAAGTAATTAATGCAATTGGTCGCCGCAAGAGCGCTGTAGCTCGTGTTTACCTCTCAGAGGGTACAGGTAAGATCACAATCAACAAGAAAGATATTGAGACATATTTCCCATCAGCAATCCTTCGCTATGTAGTAAAGCAGCCATTGCAGTTGCTCGAAGCTGAGGGTAAGTATGATATTAAGGCAAACCTCGACGGTGGTGGTTTCACCGGTCAGAGCCAGGCTCTTCGCCTCGCTATCGCTCGCGCACTCGTTAAGATCGACGCTGAGGATAAGAAGGCATTGAAGGATGCAGGCTTCATGACACGTGACTCACGTGCTGTAGAGCGTAAGAAGCCAGGTCAGCCAAAGGCTCGTCGTCGCTTCCAGTTCAGCAAGCGTTAATCTTTGGAAGTGAAGAACGAAGAGTGAAGAATGAAGAATTCTTCGGCTTGACGTTCTTTGTTATCGTAAAAGGATTAAAAGAGTGCTGGGTGAAAGAAAGGGTGTTGGATTCTTCACTCTTCGTTCTTCACTCTTCACTTAACTGAACAGTTTAGTATCTAAATCGGTGA
>DKCU01000070.1:13292-16373 GCA_002451555.1 Candidatus Segatella albertsiae | reverse complement strand
AATTTAATTCCGCCAACGAGTAAAGGATACTTTACTATCCAGTCCTACTATTAATGCTGTTGCTCTATGGCACTTAAATAGACTAGGACGAGTAGAAAGTAAGTTACACGAAATGAAAGAGTTTTTTGTAACCAATAAAATACAAGTATATTGCAAGAATCCAGACTTTACCTTACTAGATGATGAAGGTAATGAAAGTGCTACTGGTGGTATAGCCTTTTCTGTTTACGCTTCTATGGTGAAATATGAAACTGATGAAATGTTTGCCAAGATGAAGCGAGGAAAAGAGCGTAATAAGGAAAACGGTTTCTTTGCTGGTGGTAGAATCAAATTCGGATATACTTTGGATGATAATAGACGCTTCATTATAAAGGAAGATGAAGCAAAAACTGTCAGACTTATATTTGAACTCTATGCTAGTGGTAAGTACAGCTTCTATACTTTAGTAGAGGAACTAAGAGCCAGAGGTATCACTAAAGACGGTCAGAAGATAACCTATGAAATGATACAGAACGCTCTAGCAGATGAAGCCTATTATAAGGGGATAAATGGGAAGATACCTCTAATAGACAAGGAACTGTTTGATAATAGTGCTGCTATCAAAGCTAATACTGTAGCAGTTAAGAAGACTAAGGAAAGTAGAAATGTAAACTTTGCTGTAGGTCTTCTAAAGTGTAGCTGTGGTAATAACTTTGTGGCTTGTGGGGACTTCTATAGATGCTATTCTAAGATGAACAACTACAGAAAGAAAAAAGTGATAGAATGTGATTCCCCTACTATTAGAAGGGATATTCTAGATGATGTGCTATGGCTAGTTACCAGACCTCTACAGTAAAAGTTCTTAATGGAAAAGGACACTGTAAGCATAGAAGAACAGAAGGATAAGATAAATGTGCTTACTGTTAAGGTATCTACTGCCCAGAAAGAACTATCTGACATTAAAGGGAGAAAAGAAAAGCTGGAAGATGCCTATTATGTAGAAGGAGATATGACAGAAGCCCAGTTTAAGAAAAGACTGGCTAGCCTACATTCTAAGGAACTACAGACAGAATCTCTTATAAGGAACTATAAGGTAGAAATAGCTGATATAGAAAAGATAATTAGGCAGATAGAACTACCTACTAATGATAGATACTTTCAATCTCTTTTACTATCCGAATTAGATGAAAACGAGCTAGAGGATAGAAAGAAGATTAAAGAAATGATGTTTATGCACATTGATAAGGTTACTGTAAAGAAGCTGATGAAAGGTAATCATAAATGTGTAGAGATAAATATCACTTCTAAATCTGGACTATCCTTTGTATTCCTCTATGATTCTTGGCTAAACTCACATAGAAAGGGAGAATGTAACATATTCTATGCTGATAAGCCAGTGTATGAGGTAAACGGAAAATTTATAGGATTTAATCAGACTGTAAGAAAGATGCTGTATCAGAAGATAGGGCTACCAGAACTTACAACTAAAGAACTAGGTGAAGCAGCTATTAGATACGCTAAATTACCAGAGCCACCTTCTAATGAAGCCGATATTAAGTCCTATAATCATAAATAACCATAAAATCCAGCCTAAAAAGCTGGATTTTTGCGTTTTAAGTCGTATTTTTGTAGTTAGATTCATTAAATTGAGGTATAAACGGTAAAACTATACCAGCATGAAAAAGGTACTATTATTTCTTGTAATGCTTACTATCAGTATAGTAGGCTTTGCGCAAAGTAGCGAGCCAGAAACGGCTAAACCAATGACAGATACAGAAATTGTCCGTAAATGTGCTATTCTTGATGTTGAGGGTAAATATTATGAAGATGTTACAGTAACAATCAAGTCTAATCAGCCAGATTATTTCTGGACTGATAAGTATAAAGTTAAGGTTACTGTTACAGATGCTTCTGGTAATAAAGTCTGGAATAAGACCTTTAAAAATGCCTTCTTGTATGTCTTTTCTAGCGGTCAGATTCAGATAGGTAAAAAGAACTTTGACCAGATGGTTATTAGCAAATCCTCTACTTCTGGAGATTGGATAGGTATAGTAAGAGAAAAAGAAGGAGTTTATTAAACAAATAAAAGCCAGCCAACTAATAGGACTGGCTTTCTTTTATTTTAGAGGTAAGATACTTATACAATGTTTCTGTTTTTACAGAAATTATGATAATGGGATGTTAAACTCGGCATCCCATTATCGTTCGTATTTTATTTCTCTGTTAGTACCTGCCATTCTCCATACTTTCTGCCACCCACACGTTTGAGCAAGCCTTTTTGTTGAAGCTTGCCAATGATGAATTTTACACTGCCAAAGGAAACGCCATCTATGGAATCTGCAATTTCTTCTCTAGTAGCTTTTGGATGTTTCATTATATATTTCAGTACTTCTGATTGAGATGGCTCTAATGCCTTAAGGACAGTATTACTATTCTTAAGAGTCTCCTTTTGGGTAGCGCATTCGCTCTTAGGGACAGTATTACTATCCTTTAAAGTTTCCTTTGGGGTAGTATTTTCACTCTTAGGGATAGTATTGCTATCCTTTAAACCTTTCTTTTGGATAGTAGGATTACTCTTTTGGGTAGTTCTCCAAATGGTAACCTTGAATTGGTTGGCAGAAACTTCGTTATCGAAGTCAATATGATTGTCCTCTCGCATGGCACGAACAATTCCAGAACCTAAACCACGATAAATCATGGTCTTTGCAGCAAAGTCTGCCATCAGTGGGTTACGCTGGCGGGACACACCAAGCTTGGTGTCATCTACGGTTAATCTACCGTATAGGCATCCTGGGTTGATGATTTCTATGCGGTTGTTGAATATCAGCAATCTGATGGCGGCATGATTCAATAGGTCGAAGTGTACCAGTTCGTTCTTTTATAAATTTATGGGACATATATGAAGTACCACGCAAAGATAATGAAATTTCTTGGTATTCGAGCATCAATATTCGATTATTCTCTAAAATTAACCTAATTGCTCTCTCTGACCTTATTTAGAGCCATTGCATCCAATTGTCGGGAGTAACAATGGCTTGTCACGTAGCGTATGATTGATGATGTCAGGATAGGAACCATAAATACCAAAAATATCTCTAATCC
>DKCU01000070.1:0-13201 GCA_002451555.1 Candidatus Segatella albertsiae | reverse complement strand
ACTGTTTATCCGCAAGTTTTTTTGTTACTCTGCTTAATTTTTGGCTCTGGGTTTTCTTTTAAGGGATATAAGGGGGCAAGGAAACTGGGCAAGGAATGCCAAGCGTGCCTCTTCATGATAAGATTATAGAAAATATAAGTTGAACAAATTAAAATTATAGGAGAAACAAGTTATGAGACAAAACAAAAATCAGGCTGCAAAGCCAAATGGGAAGACGGGTGTGGAACATATCATTGAGCCAAGTGCAAAGCGAGTGTTCAATCTTTTGGTGGTGGATGAAAGTGGCAGTATGAGCATCATCGAACGTCATGCCTTGGTGGGCATCAACGAGACTTTGACCACCATCCAGAAGATGCAGAAAGCTCACAAGAATTTGGAGCAGCGTGTTACGCTCATCACCTTCGACAGTACCCACAAGAATCTGTTTTATGACAATGTGAGTGCCTATCGTGCCAAGCCTTTGAAGCCTAAGGATTACAACCCTTGTGGTGCCACTCCGCTCTATGATGCCATCGGCATGGGTATCGCCAAGATTAATGCTCAGGCTGGGGAGGACGACTGTGTGTTGGTTACGATTATCACGGACGGTGAGGAGAACTGTAGCGAGGAATATAGCTTGCAGATGATCAAGAATCTCATCGAGAAACTCAAGAAGCAGAACTGGACCTTTACTTTCATCGGCACTGATGACCTCGATGTGAAGAGCATTGCGATGGACATGGGCATCGACAACCACCTCCAGTTTGCCGAGGATGAGGCGGGCACCCAGGCAATGTTCGCTTGCGAGAACAGAGCAAGGGAGAGATATAATAAGTGCAGGGCTGCTGGGGAAGTTATGGAAGAAGGTGCTTATTTTAGGGAGAAATAGAATGAATAGAAAAAGCAATATGGTTCTTGCCATATTGCTTTTAATTTATATTTCCACTTCCTTCAATCTTTCCAACTGTCTGTCCAAGAAGTAATCGGCATATTGAGTGTAATCTCCAGTCTCATAGAAAGCTATCAAGCCTCTACGATAGTGTAAGATGTCTGCGTCTTTGGCGGAGTAGATGGGGATGAGGTCGTTGTTCATCATCACAATACTTTCCACCATTCGAGAGGTTCGCTTGTTACCATCGATGAATGGTTGAATTCGGGCAATGTTGCAATGCAAGAAGACGGCTCGCTCCAATGGATTGGCATATTGCTCTTGCTCAAAAAGGATAATTCCTAATTGTTGCATAATGTCTTCCTTGCTCTTTGGTGGAATGTACTCTGTACCACTAATGCGAACCGGACGATTTCTTAATTGCCCTCGTTCCTCGGTTGATACTAAGCCGTCGCTGATGGTGGAGTGAATGCGGAAAAGCGTGCGCTCGTCTATGATTTCTTGGTTCTTGCCTTTGTTGATATACTCCATTTCTCCAACAAAAGTGTTGTGAAGATTTTTGAGCATCTTAGCATCTTCATATCGCTTTTCTGGGGTGATTCCATCCTTTAAGAGTGTCTCTGTTTCCACGTAAGTATAAGTGTTTCCTTCTATCTTTCCGGAATAGTAACACCACACCACAGCAAGGTTTCTTAACTCGGAAGAGGAAAGGCTCGACAACTTGGACAGAGGGTTAGACAAAATATCCTCAGCCTTTGCTAATTGTGTGGTGTTAAATATATGTTTGTTCGTTCCTACCATGTTTTGTAAATTGAATTATGCTACTTTGTGATTCTTTTCCCATTCTTCTTTTACTAGCGCAGCTAAATATCCATCGCTTCGGCAATGCATATCAGCGATGCCTTTGCTCATCATGCGATAGATGGAGGAATTGTAGAAAAAATCTAAAGCATCTTCTAAAGAAATGTGAACTTGTTTGGCAAAAATCGGTACGATGCGAGCATATTTCATTTGGAGTATAGTCTTGTTTGCTTCCATAATTGTAACCTTTTTATTTTATTTCATCCACTTTCAAAAAATGTAAATGCTTGTCTAGTATCTCTTGATTGAGAATACAAATTTGGTGATTGGGGTGAATGAATTTCAAACGTTTCAATGCTTCTTCCTTGCTGATATTTCCTGAGAAATATAGATCAACGGTATTGAAGACTTTGTCATCGGCGATGCCTCCTGCAACCAAATCATATTTTTCTGTTTGTTTGCCAAGACGGCATAAAGAAACAAAATCCAGCCATTCTTCGTTGTAACTGGCAAACTCTTTTATTTTATATTCCTGTCTTATTTCTTCGTCTAAAATATATTGATTAAGATATGCTTTGTCCCCTTGGAATAAAAAGCGTTGAGCGTATTTCTTCGCTTGTTCGATAAGTGAAGTTAGATAAAATCCCTTGCCGAAATCCAATAAGTCACGAGAATGCTTGACATCTGGTGATTCGATGATATATTTTGAAGCGTGAAATACCTTCATGCCAATGCTCCTTTTTTCTTTAACATAGTTATCAAATCTTCCATAATATATTCCTTGTTGAATGTGTGGAGTACATCATAGCATGGTATGATATAGCCATTTAAAATATTTGATGAGCGAAGCATCTTGTATACTTGACTAGCGCTCATATTTAAACGATCGGCTAAGTTCCCCACGCAATATGTTATGAAGTCTAATTGATATTCTTGCATAATCTTATCAAATTTTAATTATGTTGGCAAAATTATAACTTTTCTTTGATAACACCAAATTATTTCGATTTTATTTTTCTTTTCTCTTCGAATTGTGTATATAGTTGTGTCATGTCTTTCGAAAGGTAATCCATCGCCTTGTCCTTTATATCTTGTGGTATCCCGAAGCGTGCCTCGGCGATACTTCCGACGATGGCTCCGATGGTGTCGCTATCACCACCATGGGATACCGCCAAGCGGATGGCATCCTCGAAACTCTTCGACTTGGAGATGAGGCTGAGGGATAGGGGAACGGCATCCATGCAGGTCTCGTCGAATACTCCTTTGGGATAATCTCTGGTGTCGAAATCTTCGTAGTAGCTTTGTGCTATCTTCTTGAATCCTTCCATAGCCTCGTCTTTTGGTAATTTTTCGTCCTTTGCTTTGCGGAAGTGCCAGATGGCATGAGCTACGGCTTTCGCCCCCTTGATTCCTTCGGGATGGTTGTGGGTTGGGAGGGCTGTCTTCTCTGCCTCTTTCAAGACTTGGGATAAGTAATTGAAGAGCCAAGCGACAGGAGAAACTCGCATCGCCGAACCATTGCCAAAACTGTTGTATGGCTGGGGATTGTCGGAGTGAACCCATGCGGCGAATCTTCCGCCGTATGCTCCCTTGGGATTGGGATAGCGGCGACACCAATCCTGTAAGCTTTCCTGATAACTTCGCTTGTTCAATACCGCATCGGCTATCGCTACTGTGCAAATCGTATCGTCGGTGAAGTCGCATCCCTCGCCGAACATCTCAAAGTTGTAATCGAATGTATTGTTGAACTCATACTTCGAGCCAACAATGTCACCTATAATTGCTCCTAACATAATTTCTTTTTATTTCTAAACTACGCCACAATTAAAACTTGATAATTATTCAACTTCAGAAACTTGAAATACTTATTCTATCACCTCCCAGAAACTCTCTGGCAGGCTGATGTTCTTGACTTCCTTTGCCTCCTCAAACAATGGGGCGATGTCCTCTGGGTCGAAGCCGGCGATGCCACAACCGATTGGGGTGACGAGGAAATGCTGATTAGGATGAGACTTGGCATAGAAGATGAAGTCATCCACGTATGGACGAATGGTATCGACTCCGCCCTGCATCGTAGGGATGGCGTAGCTCTGACCTTGCAAGCCAACGCCCTTTCCCATAATGGCACCGAAGTGCAATCGGGCAGTGCGAGCGGCACCTCCGCCATGCATGCCAGCCAAGTTGCTGCCAAATACAAATGTCTCGTTCTCCTTCAGATGCTCTATCCATTGAGGAGTAATCCTTCCAGGCTTCATTTCTTTGTTTAAAGCAAACTGCGGACCCTGTTCTTTGCAAACAGACACATAGCTCATGTAATCTGAAAAGTTGAAGTATCTCTTGAAATACGGAATCACCACATCATGCATCATCTTCTGGCATCGCTGAGTGACGGCTGAGGCTGTCATGCCCAACTGCTCGGCGACATCCTTGCCCTTGAACCCCTCGATGTAGAGCATCTTGAGGATGATGGCATTCTTGCTGTCCCTGCCATAGTAGAGATTGCCGATGTCCTCTATCGTGTGATAAAGCTCTTGCTCAAACTGGCTGTCGGTCACGTCGAACAGCATCTTCTTGTTTTCCTGTTTCGCCTCGAAACTCTCGAAGCGATGCTCCTTCACCACTTCCTTCAACTTATCCAAGAGCAGAAAGCGGAAACCATTCACCATCCAAGTCTTCAAAGACATATTGGGCTTCCTGTCCTCCAATGGCTTGAAGCGATGGGTGCTGAGGTAAAGGAAGTATTCATGGACCAAAGAGAAGAAGTCCATGCCAGGCTTGTATCGCAGGTCGTATCGCTTATCGTAGATACAATAAGCCACACGGCAGTATCCATAGAAATACTCCCTCACGATTTTTGAGTCGCAATCCTTGAAACCTTGCAGAATCTCATCGTCTGATAAGGCTGATAGTTCCTGCTTCTTCTTGGTGTTTGCTTTCTTCGATGTCTTCATCTCCTCTGATGATTCCTTTTCTTTCTTCATATCTTTCAATATTACGATATTGATAAATTCTTCTGCAAAGAAACTGCAAATGAGTGCAATGAAAGCTTGTTTTCAAATTGCCGAGTGCAGCTTTTCTTCTGCAAATATAAACTTTTTCTGTGAGAAAAGGGCTTGTTGCCGCCTACTTTTTCTCCACCTTATATATATTATAAGAAAAATGTGGAGAAAAATTAAGTTGGCTTCGAAAAATAATAGGGATTTTTTTGCTTTGTTGTGGAAATAAAGCGACTCGTCCTTGAATCTACATCGAAGTGATGCTGATTCAAGAACGAGTCTTTTTGATGTATGAAAAGAGTTAGTTTTACTATATGAAAAAAGTCATACTGCATGGCTAATTGTTAGTTTGCGTTGCGAGGCGCTGGTCTGCGCTGACCTTTTCCACGTTGTCCTTGACCTCTTTGGGCAAGGCGCTTCATCATCTTTCTTTCTTGCTCATAAACTTTCTCTATCTGGGCTTGGGTGAGGAACTTGGAATATTCCTTGTAGTATTTCTGACGGATATTGAGAATCTTCTCGCTTCTGGCAAAGCGTTGCTTGATTTGCTCCTCGTTCTCCTGCTCGCTCATGCCTTGCTTGTTAGGCTTGATGCGAGGTCCCAATGCCCAGATTTCCTTCTGATAGTTGCAGTAGGTCTTGATAAACTTCTCGGTGACGGCATCGCTGAAAGCCAATTCTTGGGCGATGTGCTTGGCCTGAACCTCGGCAAGTTGCTCACGAGAGATGCGCTGCTTCTGGTTGGGACGCTGGAAGTTGGAATACTGTTGTGCGAATGCGGTGGCACAAGATGCAATCATCATGATTGCGATAACGAAAGTTCTAATGATATGTTTCATAACTGTAAGTTTTTGAAATTCAACTTTTTGTTTATAATCTCTTATTCATTGATAAAGACATCATCTTGATAGACGCTCATCAAGTAAGCCTGGTCGGCAGTGGTGAGCTGGCTGAAGGCTTGATCTACGTCGTTGAGGGTTGTAGGACTTGGCTTGAAGAAGCTCAAGTTGATGATGAATCCAATGGCTACTGCTGCGGCAACGGCGATGACGCTTCGGATGAGGAGGCGTAACTTGGCAGGCTTACGAGGCTTCTCGTTGTTTTCTTTTTCTAGGTAATCGTCCTTGACCTTGTTCCAAATGTCATCTTCGAGCTTGTCGAAGAATCCATCAGGGGTATCGTAAGGCATTCGTTTGCCGATTTTATCGAAATCAAATTCGTTGTTCATGTTTTTAATCTTTTAAATCGTTTGAAATCTGAAATCGTAATGGCTGTCTTCTTAGTCATTCGAGTTCATGTATTTGATAATCTTCTCCTTGGCAATGTGGTAACTCATCTTAATGGAAGATGCTGTGGAACCGGTGGCTTCCGCTATCTCTTCATAACTGAGTTCATCGTAATAACGGAGGTTGAATGCTGCTTGCTGCTTGGGCGGCAGGGATTGGATGGCCTTTTGCAGTTTTACGGCTTCCACATCGGTGTAATCCACGTAGTTTTCTGCCATGATGCGATTGGCTCCATTGTTGTCAGCCTCCAGCGAAACATTCTCTTGCCGACGAGAATCTATCAGTCGAAGTGCCTCGTTGGTCGCTATTCGGAAAATCCAACCACGGAAGGAATTCTCGTCCCGGAACTTGTCGAAGGACTTGAATATGCGTATGAAGGCTTCCTGCGTGGCATCCTGTGCGTCATCGTGAGCAACTACCAATCGGCGGATGTGCCAGTATATCGGTTGCTTGTATTTCTGCATCAAGAGCCGAAAGCCCGCTTCGGATTTCTCCCGAATCGCTTGAATGATTGTCTTGTCATCTATTGTCATCTGACGTAACCTTGTTTGTAGTTTACAATGTTTAATCAGTCCTCACGATACATCAAGAGTATTTCTTGATGGCTTATGCAAGGACATATAGTTTTTTCTTTCCGTTGAAAACGACTTTGATAGGATTCTTCTTGCTTGCCACGAAAGCATCGAGTTCTGCTTCCGCCATGTTACTGTTCAATCCCGTCATCTTGCTATACTTCGAGATGGTGAGTGTCTTGTTGTTGTGTAAGTAAGCCAATGCCATCTCCAAGCGGTCCTTCTTGCTCAGGCGATTGCTGATGTGAGTTGTTACGGCAGGACGAGTCACTACTGTGGCGATGAAAGGTCTGTGGTAAAGTCCATAATGATGGAAATGACCATAATGTCTATATTGTGCGGTAGCGGTTGTGCTAACCAAAGCCATCATGGCGATGAGCATTCCTTTCTTCATAATTTTTATTGTCTTCATAACTTTTTCTCCTATTTATTATATTATACGTTCTTTCTTGTTATATGTTGCATTGTTGCATAATAACTTGTTCCGTCATTTCTCCTGAGCTCAGTTTTCAGTGACGTTACGACTATATGACCTATTGAAACTGGAAAAGTAAAATTGGAAGGCTTTTTTTTGAAAAAAATGAATGAATTAGAAATTGTACTAAAAAAATGTACAAAAAAAAAGTGTGTCTGTTTTTTACTTTCCGTAGTTCAAAAGGTCGTATAATCACATGTAGTTTGAAAATATTATAATTCAAATAAGGTATAAAAATATTAGTTATGAAAAGAACTATCAATTATTTATTTACTTTATTGGCAGCCATGTCTTTGGGACTGTCATCTTGTAGTAGTGATGACGAAGCGTTGGGTAATGAAAATGAGCCACCAGTAGAAACGCCTCAGGACACACCTCAGCAGGAGATGGTAACTGTTACAGATGCCAAGAAGTCGATAAGTACAGATGTCATGTCGCTCCCTTATCATGAACTGACATTTGCGTCTAAAAATGATGTAGAGAAACCTTGTTTGGTTCTCTATCTTCATGGAGGATCGAGCCGAGGTGATGACAATGAAACTCAGATGAAAGAGGCTGGCATCGACTCTATCTCCAATTACTTGAAGGCGCATCATAAGAATGCCATCTTCTTGGTTCCTCAGTGTCCTTTGAAAGGTGCTTGGCTTGGACCGGCTCAGGGTGTTCTTGGCACATTGATAGCCCAATATGTGGATGAGGGAAAGGTGGATGGCAAACAGATTTATGTATTTGGCGGTTCCATGGGAGGAACTGGTACTTGGGGGATGTTGGCTGCTTATCCCGACTTGTTTGCAGCTGCCATGCCTGTGGCTGCCGACCCTACGAAAGTGGGTGACTATACTAGTAAGACCCCTGTGTTTTCGGTGATGGGAACGGCTGACGTAATTATGAGCCTTGAGACAGCTCAAACTTTCGTGGAGAATTTGAAGACGCAAGGTGTCGAGACTCGTTTTGAAATCGGTGAAGGATGGACCCATGAGGTAACTTGTATAGAGAGCTATACAACTTCACGTTTGGACTGGGTGTTCTCTCATAAGTGCAATTAGTCATCAAGTATTCTTGTGTGGATAATATAACGATCTTATTTTTAATTAATATGTATAAATTGTGAATCGTCATGAAAAAGAATTTATTTAGAAAAATGTTGGCTATGACGGCTTTAGCCTTCTTGACAAGCAGTTCTGCTTTGGCTGAGGAATATAGTTACCTGACCTTTGAAACCAAGGATGGTGCCAAGGCTTCTGTGGAAATTTCTGCTCTCACGATAACCATCAATGGTGCAACCTTAATGGCTGGTGACCAAACTTTTGTGTTGGAAAATTTGAGCAAGATGTATTTCTCAGTTTCTGATGAGACGACAACAACGGGAATCTCCCAATTAGAAAACGTTGCCTCTCAAGACATACTTGCTATTTATGATTTGCAGGGACATCAAGTGGAGAAAGGCACAATAGGGAAAGGAGTGTATATTATAAAAACTAAAGGTGGAACTTATAAAATTGCATCAAAATGAAAAAGATATCTTTGGCACTTTTTGCTTCTGTTTTGTCGATGTCTGTAGGGGCTCAGACATTAAACGTGAAGGTGGGTGGTGTGAACTATCAGTTTCCTGCATCCAAGACAGGGGTGATGACTTACGAAAATGGAAACAAGCTTACAGTCATGGACAAGGTCTTTACTTTAACTGACCTCAAGAACATGACAGTCAATTCAAAAGACGGCGATGAATCGGTGGTCAAGGTTTCTTATGATGGGGAACCTACAGAAAATGTGTATATCCAAACAACTCAAATTGCTTCCGATGACTTGGGGTATGAAAAGGAATCCAACCAATCATTGCTGCAAACCTCCATCGGTGGCATCCGTCTTAACTTTCAGATGGCTGGCATTGACCATGTAGAGATAGAAAGCGTGGATGGTTTTCCTTTGGCGGGCAATCACGACCAAAGCATTCTTACTTTCTATGCACCAAATGGAGGAACGTTTGAGCCGGGTAAGGATTATCTTGTCACCACTTTTCCTTGTGACGTAAGTAGTGGCTATCGTCTCTCTATCTATAAAGATGGCTTGGTGGCACCATACTTTGGTGTGCATCAGACTATAGAGGCTGGTGACTTTATCTCTCCCCTTGATTTGGATGAGAGCGAATTGGAGTTTGATGAGCCGGATGCTCCACTTGTAGAGGAGGAGCGACCTGAGTTGGATAATAAGACGAAGGAGTTGTTGGGGGAGTATAAAAAGAATCCTTGCTTGGAAACTTACAATGCCCTTTATGAACAGATGGGAGTGCGTTATGATAAAGTAGTGGCTCGCAAGAAGGCAAAGTTGCGTGAGTTGGAGAGGGAGGCACATACCCAAAATCTCATTGATGAGATGCAAGGCATCGTCGATGAGATGGTCAATAATCGTGAGGAGCGTTTGCAGCAGCGATTCTTGAGCCTTGTGGATTCACGCACGGATGACAATCCTGATGATGAATGGCTGGTGTTGAAAGGTGCTACGGAAGGAAATGCTTACATAGGGTATGCACCTGTTACCAACGAGGAATATGCGGCCTTCGATGCCAACTTTACGTATGCCGAAGGACAGGAACGTTATCCTGTTGTCAATGTGAGTTATGATGACGCCATTGCCTATTGTGTTTGGCTTGGCTCAAAGGATGACAAACATGCCTATCGTTTGCCTTCTGAGTATGAATGGATTTTGGCGGCAGGCCACATGCCTAAGGATGTGAACATGAACGCCAACTTCGTGGAGAGCGGCTTGACCTCTGTTGATGCTTATGCCGACTCGAAGGGCAATTGTGGTGGCATTGACTTCTGGGGCAATAGTTGGGAGTGGACTTCCACCCAGAATGATGCAGGTCTTTATCTTGTCAAAGGTGGCAGTTGGGATTCTAGCCGTGATGCTTGTCGTAGTGAGTATTCTGACGATGCCCGTGATGGAGTTGGCAAGTATTCAAATGTTGGCTTCCGAGTAGTACGGGTTGATAAATAGATTGCTTTTGAATCATGGGACAAACAGAGTTTTTATAAAAAATTACTTTTACTCAAATGTATGCAAATAGCGTAAAATGCAAACGGTTGATGTGTGTGGACATGTCAACCGTTTTTCTTTTCTTCCCAAGCCAAAATCAGAGCGATGACTCCCGAGTAGCTCTTCCTTCCCTCTGCCACATGGTTTCCCCTCAGATAGAGGTCGAAGAGGAAGTCTTGGGCTTCGTCGAGTGCCTTGCACCGCTTGTCGAGCCAATACTTTCTGTCGCTTCTTGCCAACTGGATAATTTCAGGGCGGATATACTTCAGGTATTTCACGCCTTCCTTCTCTCCGAGAATATCGAAGACATTGTTGAGTACATGGAAGAAGATGTGGTAATAGCCACTGAACTTCACATTTTTATTAGATGAGACTGTGCATACGATATAACTGTAGAAGTTGGCTTCTCCCTCGTTAGCCACTCCCAGAAAATGGGCGAACTCATGGGCGTAAGTGGCAGGGTAGTCGTGTGGACGAATATCACCATTCAAGGTAAATTCGCAGAAGAATGGTCCCATGCTACCAGTCACTCCTGCCATCGAACTGAATCGGGAGAACATCATCGTCTTGACGTGGGGATGATTGTTGAAGGGAGCATTGATTCCTAAAGTTCCCACAGATTCCACGGATTTCACAGATTTTTCATTGCTTCCCAATTGGTTGTATCCTTGCAAAATAGCTTCGGCAGTTTCTTTTTTGAGCTTTTCGTCTATAAGAGTATTTGATTCTTCACTCTTCACTCTTCGTTCTTCACTATAAAGGTTCAGACTGTCTGCGTATCTATAGGCAAAAGCCTTGAACTTTACAGAATCTACTTTGGCAGGCATCATGTCGATTCTGTAGTAGATGTTGGGCTGGGAATAATTTAAGCCCCAAGCGAGATAGAACCAGACATATATCCATAATAGGTATTCGACAACTCTGCCTAGAGCCGCTTTCTTTCTCTTCCATATCGGATAGATGATGCACCAAGCAATGCTCAAGGCGATGAATAGGTCGCCAATGGCGAATGGGAAAACTCCCGATATGGGGGAGAGAAGACTTCCGATATGTGGGTATATATATAAGGTATAGAAATATCCCCACCCTGGAATCGACCGAAACAGGGTGACGATGAGGAGCAAGGAGATGAGTACCCAGTGTCTCCATTTCAACTTGTTGAGTTGTAAACTCTTGCTATAGAGTTGTAAAGTCTTGAACATTTTCATCTTTCTTACTATCTTGTTATTTGGTGAGATGTCGGCTTACGGGGATGTAATGCGAATCCTTGATTTCGCCGATGACGATGATGCTGTGCAGGCTTCCGATGCAGTCGATGTTGCCCAAGGTGTTGAGCATGAAGTCTTGGTAGTCCTTCATGTCGTGGGCATATACTTTGATTTGGAAGTCGTAGTCGCCAGTGGTGTTGTAACATTCTGTTATCTGGTCGATGCTTTGCACGGTGTCCATGAATTGCTGGATAAGGTCGTGGGTGTGCTGCTTCAACCGAATGTTGCAGAGCACGATGACGTTGTGCCCCATTTTGTGGTGTTCAACGATGGCTCCGTATCGCTGGATGTATCCTTCTCGCTCCAGGCGTTTCTGGCGCTCGAAAGTTGGAGAAGGGGATAAATGGACTCTTGCGGCAAGTTCCTTGACGGTGAGGCGGGAGTTTTGCTGCAATAACTTTAATATCTTGATGTCGATTTCGTCGAGATTTTCTTCTGTTGTCATATTTCTCTTTCCTAAGTTTATGCTAAATTGCAGAATAATATTCTGTGAAAAATACTAATCCGCTGCAAAGATAGTATATTTTTCTGAATTACGAAGAATATTTGGCGGATAAAATTCTTCTTCTTACCTTTGCAACCGCAAATCCGGAATGCAACGAGTGATAAACAGATTAAAATATATAAGGAGATAAGAAAATGAGCAATACAAGAAATATTCGTTTTGAGGCAGTGGGTAGCTATTTACGTCCAGCAGAATTGAAAGAAGCTAGATTGAAGTTTGCGGAGGGACAGATTTCCGCTACCGACCTTCGTGCCATCGAGGATAGATTGATAACAGATGTCATCGCCAAGCAGAAAGCGCATGGCTTGCACTTCATCACCGATGGCGAGTTCCGTCGCAGTTATTGGCACCTCGACTTCATGTGGGGATTCAATGGGGTGGAGCATATTGAGTTGGAGCATGGTTATCAGTTCCATGGCGAGGAGACAACCAAAGGATCTATTCAGCTGACTGGCAAAATCTCTGGCGAGAACCATCCTTTTATCAAGGATTTCTTGTTCGTAAAGCAGTTTGAGGAACCTTCTGGTGAGGCAATGGTAGGAGAGGGCGAATTGAAGTTCGAGGCGAAGCAGACCGTTCCTGCTCCAGCGCAGTTCCTTGCCGAACTCTTCCGTGGCAAGAATTCCGAGAACACTCGCCAAATCTATCCTAATACCGAGCAACTCATCGCAGACATCGCTGAGGCTTATCGTACTTTCTTCCGTGAGATTTATGCAGCTGGTTGCCGTACCGTCCAGTTGGATGACTGTACTTGGGGTATGATCGTGGATGATGATTACTGGAAGGCGAAGCAGGGCAACGGCTTCTCGCTCGAAAAGGAGGCTTTGCAATATCTCAAGGTAAACAACCTCGCCATCGAGGGCAAGCCAGAGGGTTTGACCATCAACACTCACGTATGCCGTGGTAACTATCATTCTTGCTATGCTACCAAAGGGGCTTACGACCCAGTGGCTCCATATCTCTTTGCCCATGAGAATGTGGATACCTTCTATCTGGAGTATGACGATGAGCGTTCGGGTGGTTTCGAACCATTGAAGTATGTGGCTGATGGCAAGAAGGTGGTGCTCGGATTGATTACCTCCAAGTCGCCTGTGCTGGAGGACAAGGCTGCGGTCATCGCCCGAATCAAGGAGGCTGCTCAGTATATCCCGCTCGATCGTTTGAGCCTCAGTCCACAATGTGGCTTTGCCTCTTGTGAGATTGGTAATAAGTTGACCGAGGAACAGCAGTGGGCTAAGCTCGACTTGGTACGAGAGATTACCGAGGAAGTTTGGGGAGAATAGAAAAATGGCAATAGAAAAATAAAAAGAGGGTGTGTCATAAATCACATCCAATGCGCCCTGAAAGGGCAAAAGCATTGATAACAAGTTGCTTTTGCCCTTTCAGGGCGACTT
>DKCU01000123.1 GCA_002451555.1 Candidatus Segatella albertsiae | reverse complement strand
CGCCGATTTTCAATTCAGCCCGATTTATGACACCCCCTCTTTTGGTATAAAGCTCGTACACATCACGTATAATTGATTTTTAGAACATTATTTTCATATAGATTGGTAATAAGAATGATGATTTCCTAGAAAAAATTTGTTTGATAATGGATTTTTTTGTAACTTTACCGCGGATTAGTAAAACTATCCATCAAAAATTTTGAAATGAAGAGCGTTGTGCTTATCTTGTAGTTTTGGAAACCTGAGAAATTTGCAAATGAGATACAAGGATGGCATAGTGGTTCTCACGCTATATGCGTGGGCTGCTATAACTATATCTGTATCTCAGGGTTTTCTCAGGACCTCCAAATTGCGATATAGTATATGCAGTTCACGCTTTTGCTTTTATTTCATCATTTAATCTATATATTTCATCATAAAAACAAAGATAATACCCGAAAAGTGCTTTGTTTTGAGTAAATTTGAAATCAGAAACCTTTTTTAAGAATAAAACGTGTGCGTATGGATGAGCTTTTTTTTCTTTGTGTTACTAGGGATACCGTTGTCAAGATAGAATGGTCGAAGATAGTCTATTTCGAATCTGATGGGAACTATACAGCAATCATGACAGTCAACAAGTACAAGTCGATTGTTGGTATAAACTTGGGTAATATTATGAATGAGTTACAGAAGCAGTTGGGCACTTTATCTCATCATTTTGTAAGAGTTGGGAAGCGACATATCATTAACTGTCGTTATTTTTGCTCCATGAATGTGTTGAAGCAACAGTTGGTTTTATCAGACAATGACCGTTTTGTCTTGCCATTGTCCATATCCAGGGATGCTTTGAAAAAATTCAAATGTGATTACTTTGGTACGTGTGAGTAGGGTATCTCTAAATTTAATAATGCGAATAATAATTAAACTTAGGCGAAATGAGGAAACTTAATAACGTTCAAAAGATACTTTTGGTCATCTTGGTGTTGGAAATGGTCATCTTGTTTAGCATTTGGTATCATGTCTTAGTTGTTGTAAAGTAGCGATTTTGATTTCGTCATTTAATCTTGGTACTTGATGGAATATGCTGTTTTTGCTACATAATCTTTGTTGTTAATCAACTAATTTTGCCGAAAATATTTTGGTTTAAATTAGTTTGATTATGAAAAGAAAATTACTTTTATCAATGCTGTTGACCTTGGGTGGGTGTGCTTTCAGTACATCTGCTTGGGCGCAGAATTGGGGCGGCTCCACGATTAGTTCAGCTTCTAAAAAAACAGTTTATCTTTGGAATGTCGGAGCCAAGAAATTCCTTGGAAAAGGAGGGCGCTGGGGAACAGAGGCAATCATATCCAACGTGGGTACTCCTTTCACTTTGAATGTTAGCGATAGCAAAATCTATCTGACATCCTTGGCAAAGGCGCAAGGTGGTACAAGCAACGGCTGTTTGGAATTTATGAACGGCGTGAACTCTGCGCATGATGCAGGAAACTTCTTCGTGGATCGTAACTTGCAGAGTGTGAGTGCCAGCACTTATCCTACTTTCTTTTATTCATATACAGGTACACAAACAGCCTATCAGTTCCAAGTGACATCCAAAGAAGGTTCTTCTTCTGATTATATAGGAACCTTTTACTTGGTAGCTGACCCTACGACTGGCAAGGCAAAGGGAGAGACAACCATTACTTCAGGTTCGGAAGATTACTCCAAGTGGATTGTCGTAACTTTGGATGAACGTAAGTCTTATTTCGAGCAGGCAGAGGCAAGTGAGTCTTCCGCTGTTCCTGCTACATTCTTGATGGATGACCAGGATTTTGCACGTAATGACTTGTCTGTCACTTCTTGGAAAACCATGAGCAGTAGTTCTGCTACAACATTCGATGGTACTTTGGAGAATGGAACAGAGACGCTATTGCCAACTGATGCATATCCTTCGACAAAGACAACTACAGAGAGAACTTACACCTATACTTATACGGGAACTCATACTTGGTATGTTAGGAGTGGTTGGACTAACAAAAAATATAGTCATGATGTGACTTATACCGTGACTACCACCAACGCATCTCCTGAAGAAACTCTTTCTGTAAAATGCAGCGATACAAAGCCAGGTACTGATTCACAATCTGGACACAATGCATCGGATAAAGTCACCATTACGCTCGATGCTAGCAAGACGACTTACGTAGATAAGGACGTGACTACAACGACCAAGGGTTATACTTATTACGTGGGCAATGGCTACGGAGAGGGAGCTACAACTACAGAAGATGAGGATGGCAACGAACTCTCCGAGGCTACTCATGAGCAGGAACTTTATGGTGGCGAGTGGACAGCCAACATTCATGGCTCTTATGGCGTGGTGAACCAAACTATCTCTAATGAAAATATGATTCGTGAGGGCTGGTACAAGGTAAGTTGCGTAGGCTTTACTACTGCAACAACAGGCAAAGCACAGCTTTACGCCTCTGCAGGTACTGCAAGCAAAATCGGCGATGAATATAATGTACAGCCATTGACCAAGATAGATTCGGAGAGTCGCCCTACTACTTACGTAAAGGCTTCTAAGCTTATTAACAATAATGGTAGCAAGTATGAGGCATCTGTAATGGTATATGTCGGTCCGAAGTCGGAAGGCTCTGAAACCTTGAAGACGCTTTCATTTGGTATTAAGGTGGAAGGTGCTGATGCTTCTGATTGGACTTGCTTCGACAACTTCCAGATAGAATACTTGGGTAAGCCAAGTCAGGAGCTTGTCTTGGATGAGGAGCAGACGAGCGTGGATTATATCAATGCCCAGAAATCCTCTGAGCTTAACAAAAAGAAGGTATTGTACTTGCATCGTACATTGAACGTAGATAAGTGGAACTCCATCGTATTGCCAGTAGATCTTACTGTAGGTCAAGTTCAGTCGGCTTTTGGTAGTGACACAAGATTGTCTGAGTTCAAGGGAGCCATTAATGCCGATATGCCTGGTCGTATGTATTTCGAGGCAGTCAAGGTAGATCGCAACAATGCCAATGCAACAGCCATTAAGGCTGGCAAGCTCTATATCATCAAGCCAACTAAAGCTGAGCCTACTCAGCAAGAAGAAGTTTCCTTCCCTAAGGAGACCAACATCTCCAAGACACTGAATAGTTATTTCAAGATAGTAGGTGTCAACAAGAGCGATGATGCCATCGAGGCTTCTGTGGAAGGTGAGGAAGGCAACGAGACATATCAGGGAGCAAGACAAGTGCAGTTTGTCGGAACCTATGTCTCAGACAATGGTGTAGCCAGCATTCCTGCCTACTCTTATGTGCTCAATGGCAACAACCAAGGTGGTGTAGCTGGACTTTGGTATTATCGCACAGCCAAGACAAAGACCAAGGGCTTCCGTGGTTGGCTGCAAGTATTGGATTCGTCGGCTGTAAAGAACATATCGTTCAGCATCAATGGTGTCGTAGATATGGGTGAGACAACTGGCATTGAGGGAATCCAAAATGATGTGGCTCCATCCAAGAATAGCAATGTTTATACGCTTGATGGTAGATTGGTTCGTAAGAACGCTTCTACTGTGAAAGATTTACCAAAGGGCATTTACATACAGGCTGGTAAGAAAATTGTAATTGATTAATATTTTTGTATATAGTAAAGATGAAAAAGGTTTATGTTAAACCATCCATGAAGAGTGTTTCACTCTTCATGGATACCTTGTTGCAAGCAACTTCTATTCAAAACGATGTAGATGATGTGCAGACGGGAATTAAGGAAAGTGACAATGAAGACTTCGAGGCAGGTTCTAAGAAAAACAATGGGTCTTGGAACTTGTGGGATGAGTAACCCATTTGTGTGTAAATTATAAAGGAAAATAAAAAGTGGGAGGCTTGTGTACTAGGAGACTTGATTTTTAGATAGTCTCCCACTTTTCTTTTTTTGAAACGAAATAGTTTGAAATGAAATAGTTTGAGATGAATAAAAGACTATATGTACAACCTTCCATTCAGATTGTCTTGGTGGCTTCCGAGAAGCATGGTTTCATGGCGGCTTCTGGTAAGTACAATGTCGATGTGGATGGTCAGAAGACGAATCAAGGCAGTGGAGCCTTGGAGCAAAACCCTGACGAGATAGATGCCAAGAAACATCATTTCGGATGGGATTCATGGGATGAATAAAAATAGAGTTTTATGAGAGAAAGTAAATTGATATTATTTCTGCTGTTAACCTTTGGGTATATGCAAATGATAACGGCGCAAGTCACAGGTCAGAAACCTGAGGCTGGAAAAACATACTATTTATATAATGTATATAAAAAAAGTTATGTAGCCTTTGATGACAATGGAAAGATGACGTTGGATGGACAAGGTAGTCCTCTCACGTTGAGTAATGCGGATGAAAATACAGAAGGTGCTTTCTTGATGACCACAGCTACAGGCAGCAAGGTCGCCACTTCCTTTCTTGGAGAGGTGAGTGCCGATGGTACAGGAAATTACGATCACTGGATGTTCCTGGCTGTGAGTGATAATAGCACAGAGTCGAAATATGCCATCGGTTGCCGCATACCTGATGCTGGTGCCGTGGACTTTCTTTATTGGAGCGAACTCTTGCAGAGAGTTGTCAAGCTCCATATCCAGCCAGCTTCTACTTATACACGTGGGCAGTGGTTGCTGGTTTCTCAGGCTGATTATGAGCGCAATGTCATAACTCTTGACGAAAACTCTGAGAGTTATACGATGCCTACT
Source organism: Candidatus Segatella albertsiae (assembly GCA_002451555.1). GTDB lineage: Bacteria > Bacteroidota > Bacteroidia > Bacteroidales > Bacteroidaceae > Prevotella > Prevotella albertsiae. The sequence continues at coordinate 59,338 of DKCU01000123.1, read as the reverse complement.
TGGAAGGAGGAAACTCCGGCTATCGTTCGTTTGAAGCGCAACTTCACGCTGAATAGTTGGAACTCGCTTTGCCTTCCATTCTCTATAGATGCCGATCAAATACAGAGCCAGTTGGGTGAGGGTACTAAGGTGGCTGCCTATACAGGTTGTACAGAGAGTACCTTGAAGTTTACTTCCGTGGATAAGATAGAGGCAGGAAAGCCTTACTTGGTTTATCCGACGAAGGCGTTCGATAGCGACAAGGGATATTATGAGTTTACAGATGTGACTTCATTTGTGTCAACTTCCACAGATGTCTTTTGGTCACCAGTGACCTATAAAGGTTATTTCTATAAGACCACAGCTCCTAATGGGGCGTATGTGCTTCGCAAGAATGTGGTGTATCACCTACAGAGCAACATGACGATGAAAGGATTCCGTGCTTACTTTGCAGAGGAAGATGGCAATCTGGCAAAGATCGTAAATTGGACTTTGGATGGAGGTGAGACCACAGGAATCGACGAGGTGGTTATAAAAGCAGATAATCCTATTGATATTTATCAGTTGGACGGTCGGTTGGTACGTAGCGAGGCAACTTCGCTCGAAGGTCTAGCCAAAGGTATGTATATCGTGAATGGCAAGAAAGTAATCATCAAATAATTGAGAATATGAGATATCAACTTCAACTAATAAAACTATCCTTACTTATGGTCTTGCTCTCTGCTGTCGGTTCGCTGACAGCAGGAGCCAAGACCTCTCTTTGGAGCAATTATTCGCCAAATGGAAGTTCTTTCTCAACGACAACCACCATTGATTTCTCCAAACAGAACTTGGTGGCTGAGATTGATTTGAGTGGCAGTAATGCTTCGGAGGAATGTATTTTGTCTATAGGAACAAACGGCATAGGTAATTGGTATCCTGACAATAACTCAGGATATAGTTTACATTTTTATTATAAGCCAGCCAGTTCTAATTTTCATATCGACTATTTGGATGGAAGCACAAACTCTATACGAACAGATGTGAGTGGAGTTTCTGGTTCTGTGACCATCAAGCTATCTTCTGATGGTCTCACCGTCAATGGCACGTCTTATGGAACTTCTTCCACCATGTCTGGATTGCTTGGACAAACCTCTTTTACGATAGGAAGTGTAGAGGGTACTAATAAGAGAAGTCACGCCACCTACAGCAATGTATATTTGGAAGATAAAGATAATGGTGGAACGACGGACCCCGATTCTCCTTCTGCTCCAAATCACGGCTCTTTCAATGTGAACTGGATTAGTAATCAAAACAAGGTGGGGGATTACAAAGAAGATTCTCATGCGACTTTCATCCCTTACTCTTCTGAGACTGCAATGAAAGCAGACCAAGAATACTTTGAACATCCATGGGTGACACCTAAGAGCAGTGAATATCTCCTTCTCAATGGCAACGACTGGAAGTTCAAGTATGTAGTAGGTACGAGTAATGGACCTGGTAGCAGCGAATTCCAAGCCAAAGACTATGATGACAGCAATTGGGCTACTATCAAGGTACCGCTTTCTTGGGAAATGGCGAACTATGGCAAACCAGTATATACCAACGTAGGCTATCCTTTTGTTAGCAATCCTCCATCTGCTACCCAAGGATATACACAATATGGTGTGACTGATAACAATGCGACAGGCTTCTATCGCAAGACCTTTACTATTCCAGAGGGGTGGGCTGACAAAGAAGTTTTCATCCATTTCGATGGTGTTTATAGTGCTGCCGTAGTGTGGGTCAATGGCAAGTATGTGGGCTATTCGCAAGGAGCTAACACCGATGCAGAATTTGACTTGACTGGTTTTGTGACAGAAGGTGAGAACCAACTTTCTGTAAGAGTATATCGCTGGTGCGATGGCTCTTATCTTGAAGGTCAGGATATGTGGCATCTCTCAGGCATTCATAGGGATGTGTATCTATATGCTACGCCAAAGACATTCGTGAACGATCATTATATAACATGTGATTTTGATAAAGATGATGCAACGAGTGGTAAGTTGAGCGTTGCCCTTACGCTTAAAAACTGTGACAGCGAATCGAGCGTGAAGACCGTTAAGGTGAAGTTGTTGGATGCTGAAGGTAAGACTGTAGGCACTGTTAATCCAATTTCTAAGAACGTCAGCGTCGGTGCAAATTCGACAACCTCAACTACCCTCGCATTTGAAAAAATCACATCCTTGCATCCTTGGAGCACTGAAACCCCATACCTCTATAGTGTTGTCATCTGCCAAATGGATGCCGATGGCAATGAAGAGATGGCTTTTTCCACCAAATATGGTTTTAGAAACATCAAACTTAGTGGTCAACAAATCTTGGTGAATGGGAAACGAGTGTTTTTCAAGGGTGTCAATGCGCAAGACACACATCCGGAATATGGCCGAGCCATTGATACTGAGACGATGTTGAAAGATGTGACCATGATGAAGTGTGCTAACATCAATACAATCCGTACCAGTCACTATCCACGCCAACCTAAGATGTATGCCATGATGGATGCATTTGGTCTTTATTGCATGGACGAGGCTGATGTGGAATGTCACTATCTAGGAACAAATATCTCTAGCAATTCCAGTTGGCAGACAGCCATGAACGATCGTATGACTCGTATGGTGATGCGTGACCGTAATCATCCTAGCGTCATCTTTTGGTCTTTGGGAAATGAGTGTGGTGCAGGTACCAATTTCTCGGCAACTTATAACATTTGCAAGAACTTGGATTCACGATATGTGCATTACGAAGGAGCTAACAGTGGGGCAAGTTATTCGGACTTGGGCTCAAATATGTATCCTACTGTGGCTTCGGTTTCGAGCAATAGCAATGGCTTGAATGGCAAGCCTTACTTCATCTGTGAATATGCTCATGCCATGGGACAGGCTGTAGGTAACTTGAAAGAATACTGGGATGTCATCGAGAATAGCAATGGCATCGTCGGTGGTTGTATTTGGGACTGGGTTGACCAAGCCATTTGCAATCCTTCCGACTTGGCGAAAGGTGTCAAGATGAAGAATGGATTCAACAATTGGACTTCTGGGTATGACTATAATTCTACCTCAGGTATAAACTATGGTTTCCAAGGCAATTTTCTGGATAATGGTCTGATAACTCCTGACCGTAAATGGACGGGGAAGTTGGCTGAGGTCAAGAAAGTGTATCAAAATGTGACATTTTCAGGTTTCTCCAACAAGACGCTTTCCATCAAGAACAAGAATGCTTTTACTAATCTCAGCGAGTACGATCTTGTTTGGCGAATTTTGAGAGATGGCCGTTTAATCGAAGAAGGTGTTGTAAGCCTATCGGTTGCTGCTGGTGCAAGCGGAACTGTGAATATTCCTTATACAACTGTCATGACAGATGGTGCAGAATATGTGCTTGATGTTGCGCTTTGTTTGAAAGAAAAGACGCTGTGGGCTGAGGCTGGTTATGAAATCGCAAAAGAACAATTTGTTCTGGCAGGTGAGCACTCGGCTTCCTTGGCTATTAGAGATACTTCAAAGGATGGCTCTCTTTCTGTTAGTGGAAATACGGTATCGGGTACGACGAAAGGTGGCAAGTCCTTTAGTATGAATTTCAGTAGTACTGGAAAACTGACTTCTTGGATATTCGATGGTAAGCCGATTATTGTTTCTGGCTTTGACTTCAACAGTATGCGCGACATAGATAACGATAGATGGAGCGGTAGCTTTGTTACTTCTACAAGCCAAAGTGTATCTAGCTCTTTGCGTAAGTCGGGAAACGATGCAACCTTGTCTATGAAATGTGGTAATTATTGTACGATTGACTATACCATCTATCCTGATGCGACAGTAGATATGAAGGTAACATTTAACTCCAGTTCTTCTTATCGTCGTGTAGGCTTGGCTGCTCAGTTTGCTAGTGGCTTGGAGAGGGTGGAATATTATGGACGTGGACCATGGTCGAATTATGTTGACCGTAAGACGGGTTCTTATCTAGGTCGATATTTGACAACAGTGGAAGATATGCTCGAAGAGCAGATTCATCCCCAAACTTTTGGGGACCATCAAGACTTGCGTGTGTTGAAGTTGAGTAACCCTGCAACAGGTTTGTCTCTGAACATTACGACAGCGGGTCAGGTAGCATTCTCGCTCTCTCATTTTAATGAGTCAGACTATTGTGGCACAGGCGACACGATGTGGAGTGATGGTAAGCATTGGTATGATTTGACAAAGTATGATCAAACGTTCGCTCATTTCGACTATTGGCAGCGTGGGCTTGGAAATGGCAGCTGCGGTGGAGATTCTTGTTTTGAAAAATATCTGTGTCCTAATGGCAGCTATACTTATACTTTGAGATTAACTCCAAGTGTGGAATGAGAATAGATATCTCTATGAAACTACAGTAATATCATTTACTTTTACAATATAATAATTTGTATGTGAATGTTTCTTTGATTGAAAAGAAATAATTCATCATCTTTTACTTAGAGTTTATATAAGGAAACAAATATGGCGAATCAATAGAGGATTACCCCAAGTGATTGGCGTAATCCTCGTTTCTTTATCCCAAGTGATATAAGAAAAAGGGCTGGAGCACATCTCGTGTTCCAGCCCTTTGGTATAAAGCTCGTACACATCACGTGTACTTACTTTCTTGCATAATTTATCATTATGCGTACTCAGTAAACATGTTTTTGTTTGCTTATGAAATTCTTTTTAAAGCGAGTTATTATTAATCTATTTGTGACTTCTTATTAATTAATTGTATATGTGACTTCTTGCTAATCTTTTTTCTTGTCATAAGCGTGGACAGGATAGTCGATGGTGTAGTGAAGACCACGGCTCTCCTTGCGCTCAATAGCCATGCGAGTGATGAGGTAACCCACGTTGATCATGTTGCGAAGCTCACAGAGTTCCTTGCTAACCTTCACACGCTTGAAGAGGTTCTCTGTCTCCTCGTAGAGTAAGTCAAGACGATCCCAGGCACGCTTCAAGCGAAGGTCGCTGCGCACGATGCCCACATAGTTGCTCATGCACTCTCCGACCTCCTTCACGCTCTGTGTAATCAAGACCTTCTCCTCGTTGGTCAAAGTTCCCTCGTCGTTCCATGCAGGAACCTTGTCGTTGAAGTCGTATTCATCCACATGCTCCAAACTGTGCTTGGCAGCCGTGTCGGCATAGACTACAGCCTCGATGAGCGAGTTGCTGGCCAAGCGGTTGCCACCGTGCAGACCTGTGCAAGAGCACTCGCCAAGGGCGTAGAGTCGGTTGATGCTGGAGCATCCGTTCAAATCTACCTTGATGCCACCGCACATATAGTGAGCGGCAGGACGCACAGGGATATAGTCTTTCGTGATATCGATGCCGATGCTGAGGCACTTCGCATAGATGTTAGGGAAGTGGTGCTTTGTCTCCTCAGGGTTCTTGTGGGTCACGTCGAGGCAAACATGGTCGAGACCATGGATTTTCATCTCCTTGTCGATGGCACGAGCCACGATGTCACGAGGGGCAAGGCTCAAGCGTTCGTCGTATTTCTCCATGAAGCTCTCGCCGTTAGGCAAGCGAAGGATGCCACCGTAACCACGCATCGCCTCGGTGATAAGGAACGCAGGATGGGTCTCTCCTGGATGGAAGAGAGCTGTAGGGTGGAACTGAACGAACTCCATGTCTGCCACCGTACCCTTGGCACGATAGACCATCGCCTCGCCATCGCCTGTGGCAATGATAGGGTTGGTGGTAGTCTGATAGACAGCTCCGCATCCACCGGTACACATCACGGTCACCTTGCTCAGGTAAGTATCTACTTTCTGAGTGTCAGGATTCAAGACGTAAGCACCATAGCAGTTGATGTAAGGAGTGCGGCGGGTAACACGAGCACCGAGGTGGTGCTGGGTGATAATCTCCACGGCGAAATGATTCTCCTTGATGTCGATGTCAGGGTTGTTACGTACAGCCTCCATCAAGCCACGCTGGATTTCTGCACCCGTATCGTCTGCATGGTGAAGAATACGGAACTCGCTGTGTCCGCCCTCACGATGGAGGTCGAACTTGCCGTCCTGCTGCTTGTCGAAGTTGACACCCCACTGAACCAATTCCTTGATTTGCTCAGGAGCCTTGGTGACAACCTGTTTCACAGCCTTGTAGTCGCTGATGAAGTCACCAGCAATCATTGTATCCTGTATGTGCTTGTCGAAGTTATCCACCTCCAGGTTGGTAACCGACGCAACACCACCTTGTGCAAATGAAGTGTTAGCCTCGTCGAGAGAGGTCTTGCAAATCATGCACACTTTACCCTTATGCGCTCTCGCTACTTTCAGAGCGTAACTCATACCGGCAACTCCTGCACCGATAATCAGAAAATCATACTTATAAACCATTGAGTTTATTTTATCTTGTTTCTTCCAGGGACTGTTTGCAGAAGCAAAAAATCCCACATTATTATTCGGAATTATTCGGATGGATTCCTTAATTCGTTGCAAAAGTAATAATTTATCTTTAAAATGAGTAAAAAGAGAGGGATTTTTTGTAATTTTGCAGTGTTTTTTTAAGGTTTAGGGTCCTGTGGACTTTCAAAATGCTATAAAATAGGTATGACAGACAGAACTTTCCATAAGCGTTTCACCGTCTCGGCGAAGTGTGGCATAGGTGTGTTTACTCTCTTGGCAGGGTATTTCTTCTGGGTCAAGATGGCCATCGTGGGCATCTTGCTCGCCATCGTCATCGTGGGGATGATAGAACGGATATTGAATACCACTTATACTTTCAGGCGTGTGAAACCCATCGACCGTGACGAGGAGATGGATTTCATTGTCGTGGATGAAGGAAGGTTTTCTAGCAAGAAGACGATTCCTGTATGCGACATCGTGCGCGTGGAACCGATGAAGACGCTCATGGGACTGGATCATGCGCTTGTCATCGAATATGGGGCGAGACGTATTGCGAGTTTGTTGCCTGATAATGAGGAAGCCTTTGTAAAAGAAATCGAGAAAAGAATTGAGATTATTGATAAGGTGTCAAATACCAAATAGATTTGATGAATTCGAGAAAAAAATAGATAAGAGAAATTAGAATAGATAGAAATGAAAAAAATATTTAGATATGTTTTGTGCTTGTCGGCTGCGATGCTGTTGTGCATACCGATGAGTGCTCAAGAAGTTGTTACTCGTTCTGATGACGGAAATGACGAGGAGGTTGTGGAAGGTGCTGATGACGATGAAACTGAGGATTCTACTTGGGTCGATTCTTTGTCGGCAGCTGACTTGCATTTGGCTTGGCCTAATACGGTACAGGTGGGCATGGACAAACTTTTGAAGAGCAAGATGTTCGAAACCTCGCAAGTAGGCATCATGATCTGGGACTTGGAGGCGGATTCGTGCATCTATCGCTTCCGTGAGCGTCAGTTGATGCGTCCTGCCAGCACCATGAAACTCGTCACTGCGATAACGGCACTGGATAAGTTGGGTGGTTCTTATCAATTCAAGACCACCTTGAAATATACGGGAACCATCGAGAATGGAGTCCTGAAAGGTGACATCTATTGCGTGGGTGGCATGGACCCACGATTCAACAACGACGATATGACGGCTTTTGTGACCAGTCTGAAGGACATGGGAGTGGATAGCATCCAAGGAAGCATCTATGCAGACAGGTCGATGAAAGACGAGGACTTGTTGGGTGAGGGCTGGTGCTGGGATGACGACAACCCTGTGCTTTCGCCCTTGGTCTTCGGTCGCAAGGATAATTTCATGGATAGGTTCCTGACAAAGTTGAAGGATGCGGGCATCGTGTATGCTGGTTTCGGAGCTTCCGTCAAGCGCTGTCCACCGAGTGCTTTTACCGTCTGCACCCGTTTCCATACCATGGATCAGATTCTGCACAAGATGATGAAGGATAGTGACAATCTTTATGCCGAAAGCATGTATTATCAGATCGCGGCTTCGACGGGTAACCGACCTGCAAGTGCCAAGAGTGCCAGGAGCGTGGAGAAGCAGTTGATTCGTAAGGTGGGACTCGACCCTGCGAGATACCGATTGGCTGATGGCTCGGGCTTGTCGCTCTATAATTATGTAAGCGCCGAACTAGAAGTGAAGTTGCTTCGCTATGCATTTATGAATGAGAACATCTTGCCTCATCTCAAGCCTTCGCTTCCTGTGGCTGGTGTCGATGGAACCTTGAAGAAGCGCATGCGCTCTGGTTTCGCACATGGAAATGTGAAGGCAAAGACGGGTACCGTGGAAGGTGTCATCGGTCTGGCTGGATATTGCAAGGCTGCAAATGGGCACGACCTTTGTTTTTCGATTATCAACAATGGTATCATGCATAGCAACAATGCTCGTAATTTTGCCGATAAGGTATGTGAATTGCTTTGTCAACCGTAGTTTTAAAGGTAAAAAGGTAAAAAGGTAAAAAAGTAAAAATATTATAATGTTATGGAGGAGATTCGTAAGTTTGTAGATGAAATGATAGGCTGGACAGGCATCGCTGGTGATTATGTACCGATGCTTCGTCATGTGTTGCTCACCATTACCGCCATCTTGCTGGCGATGCTGAGTGATTTCTTGTGTCGTAAGATATTGGTGCCATTGATTTCTAAGATCACCGAGAAGACAGAGGTGACTTGGGATGACATCCTTCTCAACAAAAAGGTGCTTACTTCGGCTTGCCACATCGTTCCAGCTGTAGTGATATGGTCGCTCATGCCGCTCATCTACTTGGAATACCCCATATTCAAGGAAATATTGGAGAGAGCTACGGGCATCTATATCGTGGTGATGTCGGTGCGTACAGCTCTGGTCTTCATCGGTTCTTTCAAGGGATTGGAGGAGACGGGGCAGCGTCGCTCTTCTGCACAACAGTATTTTCACACCTTCTGTGGCGTTCTTCGTGTGTTGATGCTTTTCGTGGCTGGTGTCGTGGTTATCGCCATCCTGCTTGGTAAGAATCCGATGACCTTGTTCGCAGGCTTGGGCGCTACTTCCGCCGTATTGATGCTGGTGTTCAAGGACACCATTACGGGATTGGCTTCGGGTGTGCGTCTCACAAGCAACGATATGCTTCACAAGGGCGATTGGATAACCGTGAAGTCGGTGGATGCCAATGGAATCGTGGAAGAGATGTCGCTCACGACTGTGAAGGTGCGCAACTTCGACAATACCATCGTCACCATCTCGCCTACCACCTTGGTGAATGGCTCTTTCCAAAACTGGATTGGTATGCAGAAGAGTGGGGGAAGACGAGTGCAGCGAAAGTTGTATTTTGATTTTCGAAGCATACGATTGGTTGATGAGGCTTTGAAGAAAAGTCTTTTGGAGAAGCATTTCGCCACAGAAGACTCCTTCAAGTTGAAAGACTCTTTGCAAAAGGCCTTGGCAAAGAATGGACTTCAGGTCTCCGAGATTTCTTCCGACTCGTTAAAACAGGCTGAGAAAGTGATGGAGGAGGGCGAAAGGGTAGAAAATGTAGATTTATTGAACCCTGCAGCTCTTGCTCCAACCAATCTTCAACTATATAGAAAATATATGGAGAAGTACCTCCGTGAGCGTCCGGAAGTGAATACGGAAATGACCTTGATGGTTCGCCAGTTGGAGGCAACTCAATGCGGCCTTCCGATGGAGTTTTATTTCTTCGTCAAAGATAAGGTGTGGGTCAATTACGAACACATCCTCGCTGACATCATGGAACATGCGTATGCGTTGGCAGCCGAGTTTGGTTTGACTATCTATCAGCAGTATCCAGAGCAGTAATTTTTAAAGGTAAAAGAGTAAAAAAGTAAAAAAGTAAAAAAGTAAAAAGGTAAAAAAGTAAAAGGATAAAAAGGTGATGAGCGACAACTCTTTCTTTTCAAATACAATACTTTCTTGGTTTCGTGAGAATGGCAGAGACTTGCCTTGGCGCGAAACCAAGGACCCTTATGCCATTTGGTTGAGCGAAATCATCCTCCAGCAAACTCGCATTGCGCAAGGTTGGGAGTACTGGGAGCGATTCATGCAAAATTATCCCACGGTAGAAAACCTTGCTGCCGCAAGTGAGGACGAGGTTTTGAAGCTTTGGCAGGGGTTGGGATACTATTCTCGTGCTCGCAACCTCCATACAGCAGCCAAGCAAATCGTAGAATTAGGTGGATTTCCAGATACCCTAGAAACCATCAAGTCCTTGAAGGGAGTGGGCGATTATACGGCAGCGGCCATCGGTTCCTTTGCCTTCGATCTTCCAGCCGCAGTGGTCGATGGCAATGTATATCGAGTACTCTCCCGATATTTTGGTATTGAAACACCTATCAATTCTACACAGGGTAGGAAGGAGTTTGCAGCGTTGGCGCAGTCTCTGTTGCCAATCGTCAATAATGCAGAGAGAATTCGCCCAAACGGATTTGATATGGAATTATCACCAGTCTCAGCCTATAATCAGGGGATGATGGATTTTGGTGCGATCCAGTGTACGCCACAATCTCCTAAGTGCTTGATTTGCCCATTGTCTGAAACTTGTGAGGCATATCGAAGTGGGAAGGTTTCCGAACTTCCTGTAAAGGAGAAATCGGTAAAAGTGAAGACTCGTCATCTCACCTATATATATATAAGGTATAAAAACTTGGAGGGTAGTAGTCATGGAGAAGAGCCATTGGTTGCCATCCACCGCAGAGGCGAGGGAGATATTTGGCAAGGACTTTGGGAACCTTATAACGTTTCTGATATTGCTGAACTGGACGCTTTTGATTCACCTTTGATATTAAAGGCGAAGAATGTAAAGCATATTCTTACGCATCGCATACTCTTGGCAGACTTTTATCTGTTGGAAACAGAAAAACGCCCTCTTTTATCTAATGATTACATTTGGATAAAAGAGAGCGATATGAATCAATATGGAATTCCTAGATTGATTGAAATCCTATTGGATAAACTTTAATAGTTCTGAGCCTCAATCTGGAAGTAGCTCTGTGGGTGGTTGCACACTGGGCAAACCTCAGGAGCCTGCTTGCCTACGCAGATATGACCGCAGTTGGCGCATTGCCAGATGCAATCGCCGTCACGAGAGAAAACGAGCTTGTCCTGTACGTTTTTCAAGAGCTTGCGATAACGCTCCTCATGGTGCTTCTCGATTTCTGCTACCATTTCAAACTTGATGGCAATCTCCTCGAAGCCTTCCTCGCGAGCCTCCTTCGCCATGCGTGGGTACATCTCTGTCCACTCGTCGTGCTCGCCATTAGCTGCGGCTTCCAAGTTCTTCTCAGTGTCCTGAATGGCACCGCCTTCCAAATACTTGAACCACATCTTGGCATGTTCCTTCTCGTTGGCAGCGGTCTCCTCGAAGATATTAGCTATCTGAACGTAGCCGTCCTTCTTTGCCTTGCTAGCGAAATATGTATATTTGTTACGTGCCTGTGACTCACCTGCAAACGCTTCCTGGAGATTCTTCTCTGTCTTAGTTCCTTTTAATTCTTTCATAATGTATTTGTATATAATTAGTTAATAATTCATCATGATACGATATGTCAGTAATATCTTTAATCACTGATTATCATTTCGATTGCAAAGATATTGTAATATTTCCAAAGTTGCAAGTATTTCCTTAATTATTTGCTTTGTATTTGCAACTTTTAACTAAAAACGTATGATTGCTAGCATTTGCATTACAATCATACGTCTTGTCATACTATCAAATACTTTCTTTTTCATTCAAGGTATTTTCTTTTTCTTTCTTTCCGAAGTTAGGATCAATCTTTAAGAAAGCTGTAACCAAGAAAGTGATGGCGCAACATGCCATTACGACAATGAAAAAGTGGCGGTAGCCCAAAACATCCTTTAAGTATCCTGACACCATGCCCGGAAGCATCAAGCCTAAGTAAGAGATTCCTGTACAGATGGAGTAGTGGGAGGTCTTGAACTTGCCCTGGCTGTAGTATAGCATATAGAGCGTGAGGACGGTGAAGCCCAGTCCGTAGCCAAACTGCTCGATGAAGAGGCAGGTCGAAACCATGATGATGTCGCTGTTGAGCGAGTAACTCAAGTAGATATACACCACATCAGGTAGGGTGATGGCGCAGACCAAAGGCCACAGCCATTTCTTCATGCCGTCCCGACTAACCAAAATACCACCGATGATGCCACCCAGTAGCAAACCTATAAGTCCTACGGTGCCATTGGCAAGTCCATATTCTTGTGGCGACATACCCAGGCCGCCTTGTGAGTTGGGACGAAGAATGAAAGTCTTGGTCATCGTGTTGAGCAATGCTTCAGGAAAACGATAGAACAAGAGAAACAACATCACGCAGATGGTTTCCTTGATACTGAATTTCTCGAAAAAGGTGCGGAACATATTTTTCAACTCATGAGCCACTTCGCTCACGGTCCTGTCGGTCTGTGTGTCCTCCTCGGGGCGTGGCATGAATCGACTGTGGTAGAGCCACAATCCGATGAAAATACCTGCCAATCCATAGAATATCAAAGCCCAAGAGAAGCGAATCTGATTGCGAAACTTCACTTGAAGCACTCCTGCAAGCATAACCAAAAATCCATTGACGAAGATAATGGCGAGGCGATAGAATGTGTTTCGCAAACCAACAAACTTGGTCTGGTTGTGCTCGTCCAACTCAATCATGTAAAAACCGTCTGCCGATATGTCGTGCGTGGCACTGCAGAAGGCGATAATGAAAAAGAGACACATGGTCGCCTGAAACCAAAAGGCCGTAGGGATGGCGAAGGCGATGCCCGCAAGCGATGCGCCGATGAGGGCTTGCATTGTCAAGACCCACCAACGCTTGGTTTTCAAGAGGTCGATGAAAGGACTCCACAAGGGCTTGATGACCCATGGAAGTGCGAGCCATCCTGTGAAGAGACCTACCTCGGCATCGGTCAGTCCCATCTGCATGTACATCACAACGGAGAGACCTGTCACGATAATGTTAGGCAAGCCTTCGGCAAAGTAAAGGGTCGGAATCCATGTCCATGGATTCCGCTTGTTGCTGTTACTCATTTTTTTCTGTTCTTTAATTCTGTTTGATTTTGAATCAACATTCAACACTCAACCTTACTTATAGAGTTTCTTGATTTCAGCTCCTTGGTAATAGTGCAGAAGGATGTCGTTGTAGCTGAAGCCTTGTTCGCCCATGACTGCGGCTCCTATCTGGCAGAGTCCCACACCATGTCCCCAACCAGCTCCGATAAGTTCGAATCTTTGAGGAACTCCCTGTTCGTCCAAATCGTACTTATCTACCACGAAAGCGGAGCTGTAGAGGTGGCTGTCGCTGAGCGCGCGGCGTATCTCCAATTCCTTGCCGATGGTGAATGTCTTCTCGGAGCCAATGATTTGCAGTTTGCTGATGCGTCCGCTCTTGCCTCGCTCGATGGCCTTGAAATCGAGGACTTCACCCACGTTCAGCTTCAATTTTTCTTCGAGCAACTGCTGAACCTTTTCTTGACTGAGCGTCACCTTCCAACGATAGAAGTCCGCTGTCTCTTGGTCGTAGTCGTTGAGCATCTGGGAAAGGATTTTCTTGTCCTGCGTGTTGCAGAAAGCTGGAGGATTGGAGCGAATCCATGCCTCGGCGGTCGCCTCGTCTTGAAGTGAAGCGTGAAGAGAGATGGAGTCTTCACGCTTCATTCTTCGTTCTTCACTTACCTGGTCCCTGATGCTAGCAAGGTATCTCTTCGGCGTGTTCTCCCAACAGTACTGGAACTCTTCGGTCACACCGCCGCAGCACTTTGAGAATCTGGCGTCGCAAATCTCGTCGCCGTCCATCAATATCTGTCCCTTGGTCTGACGGATGGCCTCTGCCACGTGTGGAGAAGTCTCCTTGGTGATGCCTTGGTAGCGCTGGCAGTGGTCGTCGGCGCAGACATCGAAGATGGTGTGGTCTTCTCGGTCGTACCAGCGGATGAGCATGTCTTCTTTCTTGACGAACGAGAAGAAGTTGTTGCCGCTCTCTGCTACCTCGCGGCGCTTCTTCATCTGAGCTAGAAGCCATGAGCGAGAGATGACGGCGTGTGCCTTCAATAGTTCCAGACTCGAAGTGGCGCTCATTTCGCTCGAAATCACACTTTCCAAGTATTTCTCCACAGGAAGTTCGTTGATGGCGCAAATCTTGTCCGCCTCCACGACGAAGCGTAAGGTACCCAGGAACGTTTGCGTCTCCTTGCGCTCCCAGTGGAAGTTGACGCCGATGGTCACATCGCTTAGCGAGAACGAGGCGTCGTTGCTTTGCGGATGGAAAGTGAGCTTGCTGTATTGGTTGCCGTTCCAGAGCACACCTCCTTCAGAAAATTCCACCTCTTGTTCGCCGATTACTTCCTCGCCCTTGGCAAGGTAAGGCTTGTTGAGCGAGAAGTGAATCTTCTGACCACTCACGATACCCACAGTCACATTTGGTTGTTTACCATTATTATATAAGGAGGAGATTCCTACTGTCGTTTCAGTCTCTTTGGATGCCTTGAGCTTGGATACTATCACATTCATCTTGTCTTCGGAGATGCCACATTCCTGTAGGATGGCAGTAGCTTTCTTCTGGTCCAACTTTCGGAAGTCTTCCTCTCGAGGCGTGATGATGAGCCCAGACATATCCAAGGCTCCAGGCGATACCAATACTTGACCGTCGCCCTCGGCAAAATAACATTCTGGGCGATGCTTCTCTCTCGGAATCACGACGCTGATGTAATCTTCTCCTTTGCGCCAAGCCACGATGTTCATCATCGGCTCCGTCTCGTCGCCACGCGTCGGCATCGACTTGTAGAGACGTTGGAAGAGAGTTTCGTCACTGTCCTCGCTCTTGGAGATGATGACAAAGGCAGGTACCACGAAGTCTCTGAGCACTGCGATTTTCTCGTCGTCGTTGAGTGAAACCACGTCAGTCAGGTTGCGGCTCAGACGTTGCCAGTTTGCCTGTAGTGGGAGTATGCCACTCGTTCCTGACTGAAAATGTAGGTGGTCGGGAGCGGAAGCACCGCACTTCGGACCATTGTAGAATATCATCAGTTCGCTATGCAGGCTCAAGAAACGGTGCATCTCTCCATAGTTCTTATATATGGCTTGTGGTTGGTGCTTGCGGGCTGGGATGGTGAAGTGGACAGGCAGGATAGGGAAGGGGTTGACCAAAAGTTGGAATTGCTCGTCTATCTGTTTGGTCATTTGTTCCTTCGGACGGTTCTTCTCACACAAGAAACAAGGGCGCTCGCCCAAGGTCTTCTTGTCTATCTTGGCTCCTGTGCTCACGATGCGAGCTGGGTTCCACTGCAGCTTTATCTGCTCTGAGAGTTGGTGGGTCTCCACGTGTTTCAGGTCACGGAAGCGATGGCGTGCGTCAGCCCATTTCTCCAACTGTCGGTTGAAGAAACGTGAGATGCTGGTATCTTCCATGATGTCTGCCTTGCCTTGCAACATCTGTTGGCGAGCCTTCAGTTCCATGGTGCGCAAGCGGTCCTTATAGAGGTTGTTGGCATTGATGCGGTCGATGCTGAGGGCTGCGTCGCTGTTGCCGCCCCATCGACGGCAGAGATACAATTCGTCGTAGATTCTGCCGATGCGGTAGCGTCGAGAGAATACTAATCCTAAGGCATAGTCCTCACCGTATGAGGTGTTAGGAAATTGTATCTGGCGAACCAGTGGCGTAAAGAATGCACGAGGAGCACCAAGGCCATTGATTCTCAATGCGTTGTTGCATCCATTGTCGTCGGTCCATTCTTTGTGGTCGATGAGTCCTGGAGGCAAGGTGTTCAAGTCGAAGTCGCACATCCGGTAGGAACCGATGATCATGGCTGCTTTCTGCTTGTGGAAGGCATCGACTATCTTTTGGAGTGTTTTTGGTGACGAATAGAGGTCGTCGCTGTCCAATTGCACGGCGAACTTGCCGCAGTAATCGCTGTTGATGGCGATATTCCAGCATCCACCGATGCCAAGGTCTTTGCGCTCAGGCACTATCTGGATGAGGTGTCCTGCCTGTTTGTCGTTTCTAACTTCCAGGTCTCGTGCCAGCTCATGCAAGATTTCACCTGTTCGGTCAGTGGAATGATTGTTGACCACGATGACATTGTACTTGAAGCTGGTCTTCTGGCTCAATGCGCTCTTAACGGCATCGGCGATGGTTTTCTCTCGGTTATAGACCGGGATGATGACAGATGCCTCGTTGTCAAACTCCTGCTCGTCGAAGTCGGGCTGGCGATAGAAATTGGTGTCAATCAAGGCACCCACTTTCTCCAAGTGCAAGGTGCAGGCACGTTCCATCTCTATCTGTACCTCTCTGTTGCGAGGATTCACGTAGTCGAATTGCTTCTCGCAACTCTTGCGGTTGTCTAGCTCGTCCTCTGTGTAAAGATATTCGTTGATGTGGAAAATTTCGCCCATGCGGCTCAGGTAGAGACGTAGGTCGTAGAGACCTGCATACTGGTAGTCGATGCGGTCTGCCTGTGCAACGTAGTCGAGCAAGTTTTTCGACTTGACGAGCCATAGGCTTCCGAAGTCGAAGTCATCGCGCAGACTGCCCTGCTGGTAGTCGATGACGGGATGCTTGACGAGCTTTCCATCGGAAAGAGTTCCTTCAGGGTCGTTTTCTTCTTTGACAAGCGAATAGTGGTCTGCATAAACCATGATGGCGTTCGTGTCATCTGCTGTGCGCAAGAAACGTTCCAAGGCATACAGTCCCCAACGGATAGGAGTGGTCTTGGTGCAAATCATCACATACTCGGCATCAGTGTTCTCTGCGATGCTTGTGATGGTGTTGGAACTCTCCATGCGGTCGATGACCACGAATGTGCAACCATTTGGCACTTGGTTGTGAGCGGCGAAGTCGCTACTTACCAAGAGATTGATATGTTGTACGGTCTTGTTGTCGTGAAGTTCAATTAGTGTCTCTTTGGCCACTTCAATGTCTTCACAAGGCAAGAAAAGGTCTATTTTTTCTCTCATTTTCGTGTTTTATATTAAAATATGTGGCAAAGATAACACTTTTTCAGCAAAAAACACTATCTTTGCAGTATGAATAATGAAAAAAAATATCTTCTAGGCCTTACATTGGCAGAATTGAAGCAGGTGGCCAAGGATTTGGGCATGCCTGCTTTCACGGGTGGACAAATAGCTAAGTGGCTGTATGGACAGCATGTGAAGAGCATCGACGAGATGACTAACATCTCGAAGGCCAATCGCGCCAAGTTGGCTGCTGAATATGAAATAGGATGCTTCGGATTTTCCGACGCACAGCACTCTGTGGATGGTACTATCAAGTATCTGTTTCCTACCCGTAGCGGCAAGTTTGTGGAGACGGTCTATATTCCAGACAAGGATCGTGCCACGCTCTGTGTCTCCTCGCAGGTGGGGTGCAAGATGAATTGTCTCTTTTGCCAGACTGGCAAGCAGGGCTTCGAGGGGAGCCTTCCGGCAGGTGACATCTTGAACCAAATCTATTCCTTGCCCGAGGTCGATAAGTTGACCAATATCGTGTTTATGGGACAGGGCGAGCCGATGGATAACTTGGACAATGTGCTTCGTGCCACGGAAATATTGACGGCAGATTATGGTTGGGCGTGGAGTCCGAAGCGCATCACGGTCAGCTCTGTGGGCATCAAGAACAAGTTGAAGCGATTCTTGGAGGAAAGCGAATGTCATGTTGCCATCAGTATGCACGACCCGATTCCTTCAGAGAGAGCCGAACTGATGCCTGCAGAGAGAGGCATGGGCATCGAGCAGGTGGTGGAGCTCTTGCGTAACTACGACTTCTCCCACCAGCGTCGCCTCTCTTTCGAGTACATCGTCTTCAAGGGCGTGAACGACAGTATGCAACATGCCAAGGCCATCATCAAGCTCGTGAAGGGACTTGACTGTCGATTCAACCTCATTCGCTTCCACCAAATCCCAGACATTCCGCTGAAGGGTGTGAATGACGAGAAGATGGAGCAGTTCCGTGACTATCTCACTTCCCATGGTGTTTTTACAACAATTCGTGCCAGCCGAGGACAGGACATCTATGCAGCCTGTGGCTTGCTAAGTACCTCCAAGAAAATCGGAGAGATACGAGAACATGAGGATGAAGAGAAACGTCTAAATGTTTAGAAAATTATGGCAAGAAGAAGCTTCCTTTGCATGATTTGGCTTGTTTCTCTAGTCTTGCTATTCTTTACAAGTTGCAAGGATGGAAGAAATAATGGCTTGCCTGCTAGCACAGGTCAACCTTTCGAGGTGGTGCTGGAGGGGGATACCGACAGTGTTGTCACGAAAGTGCTGTTGGCTAATGTACCTGGCCTCCCACAGGAAGAGCCTCGGTTCCAGGTCATTCGCATCAGAAAAGGAAAGGGCGGAAGTTTGTATCGGTCGATACGCAATCGCATCATTGTGGATGTTGATGGTCGCAATGCTGGTTATGAAGTAAGAGTCTCTAAAAATATAGAGGTATCACCTCAGCTCGTTGTTCGAATCAAGGCGCAGACGATGGAACAACTGAAAAGCCGATTGGATGGCGAGAAACTATGTGAGATGCTGGATGAGTCAGAGCTCAAGCACTTGGCTTCCATCATCAAACCTAATGTTGATAAGCAGAAGAAGGTGAAGCGACTCTTCGGCATCAATATGAAGATACCATTCGATATGCAGTCTAGTAAACAAGGCAAGGATTTCCTTTGGCTATCCAACAATGCCAATACGGGTATGCAGAGTTTGCTTGTGTTCAAAGCTTCGAATAAGGTGGCCATAGACAGTGTGTTGAAGGTGAATATGGTGGGCGAAACTGACGCCATGTATATGCAACTCGCCAGTGTCTCGTACAATAAAACTCTGAGAAATTCCTTACGAGGACTTTGGGAGATGAAAGGCGATGCCATGGGGGGACCATACGTCATGAAATTCGTTCCTCGTGGAAAAGAACGACTCGTTGTCATGGGCTTTGTCTATGCTCCAGAAATGAAGAAAAGAAATTTAATCAAACAGTTGGAGGCGGTGCTGACAACAATAAAATAGTAGTGCTGACAATTATTAAATACATATATACATTATTATATCATATAAGATGGAAAATCAGAAAGTAAGGGTGGCTATCACCCACGGAGATACCAATGGTATCGGATATGAACTCATTTTTAAGTCTTTTGCAGAACCAGAAATGTTGGATCTCTGCACACCTATCATCTATGGGTCGCCTAAGGTGGCAGCTTATTATCGTAAGGCGATGAATCTGCCAGGTCAGTTCTCCATCATCCAGAAGGCAGAAGATGCCGTGGATGGTAGAATCAATCTCTTGGCAGCCGTAGAGGAGGAAGTGAAGGTGGATATGGGAATGCCAACGGAGGAGTCTGGCAAGGCAGCAGTGAAAGCTCTCGACCGTGCGATGACCGATTATCGCAATGGACTCTACGATGTGTTGGTGACTGCACCAATAAACAATTCTAACGCACAGATTGAGAACTATCCGTTCCAAGGGCATAAGAAGTATATTGAGACTTGCCTTGGGGAAGGCAAGAAAGGCTTGTCCATCTTGGTGGGCGGTGACTTGCGCATCGCTTCGGTTACTGAGAAAACTCCATTGAAGGATGTTGCTTCCTCCATCACTACGGAAGCTATCATCGAGAAGGTGACGCTCATGCAGCAGACCTTGAAGCGAGATTTCATGATCACCAATCCTCGCATCGCCGTACTCTCTCTCAATCCTAAGAGCAATGAGGATAGTAGTTGCGGTACGGAGGAACGTGAAATCATCATTCCTGCAGTCGATGCCTTGGCAGAAAATGGTGTCCAGGCGTTCGGACCTTACGCAACAGATGAGTTTTTCGGAAAAGGATATTTTTCTGAGTTTGATGGCGTCATGGCCATGTATCACGACCAGGCGACTACGCCATTCCATTCTCTCTATACGGAAGACGGCGTTATTTATACAGCGGGCTTGCCAATCATCCGTACTGCGGCCGATGTAACTCCAAACTTTAGCATCGCAGGTATGGGCGAAGCTGATGAAACTTCCTTCCGTCATGCCATCTTCCTTGCCGTCGATGCTATCCGTTGCCGTCAAGATTACGATGAGGCAGTGGAGAACCCTCTTCCAAAGCTCTATCATGAGAAACGTGATGAGAGTGAGAAAGTGCGTTTTTCTATCCCAAAGAAGCACTCTAATGCCCCATTTACTCCAAATACAGAGGTGAAAAGTTAAAAAATAGACTATTTTGTGCCATTTTTGCAGTTTATTCAAAAAAAATACGTAATTTTGTCAGCTAAATGGACATAAGTGAACTTCAGAAGATAAAACAAAGGTACAATATCGTCGGCAACAGCGACGGATTGAACCATGCGCTCGATGTTGCCTTGCAGGTGGCACCGACCGATCTTTCTGTGCTTATCATAGGTGAGTCTGGTGTCGGCAAGGAAATCATTCCTCGTGTCATCCATGATCATTCGCCACGGCGTAGGGAAAAGTATTTTGCCATCAACTGCGGCAGTATTCCGGAGGGAACTATTGATAGTGAGCTTTTCGGACATGAGAAGGGCTCCTTCACGGGTGCCATCGGAGAGAGCGAGGGATATTTCGGAATAGCCAATAAGGGTACGATTTTCCTCGATGAGGTCGGAGAACTCCCTATTCAGACGCAAGCTCGGTTGCTTCGTGTCTTGGAGACAGGCGAGTACATCCGTGTAGGTGGGCAGGAAGTGCGTAAAACGGACGTGAGAATTGTTGCGGCTACGAATGTCAACATGCGCAAGGCTGTCAGCGAGGGACGTTTTCGTGAGGATTTGTATTATCGTCTGAATACAATCCCTATCCAAATGCCTCCTCTTCGTGAGCGTGGCAATGATATCTTGTTGCTTTTCCGCCTCTTTGCCATGCAGATGGCAGAGAAGTATCGCTTGCCTAAGATTACGTTGAGCGATGATGCCAAACTCATCATGCTGAAGTATAAGTGGCCGGGCAATGTGAGGCAGCTTAAGAATATCACGGAACAGATGTCTGTGCTCAGTGAGGAACGTGAGATAACTTCCCAGACTTTGCTCAAGTATATTCCGCAAGACGAGGAATCCACGCAGTTGGCTACCATTCCTAACCAGTCGGGCGGTAGTCATAGCTACGAGAGTGAGAGGGAGTTGCTTTACAAGATTCTTTATGAACTGAGGGGCAATGTGAGCGATTTGAGGAGAGATGTTACTTCTCTCAGAAAGCAATTGGATGAGGCTAGGCAACTGAGTGGTGCGTCTGGCTTCACAAGTCCGAAGCCGATTTCGCCTGTTGAGCCAGTGGGGTATCCGGCAACAGTGGGAAACCCGCAGGTCATTCATCCGCATGAGGCGGAGGATGCCGTAGCTGAGGAAATCAATGAGCCGGAGACTCTGAATCTGAGTGACTTGGGACGTCAGATGATAGAGAAAGCATTGGAACGTAACAATGGTAATCGAAAGAAAGCTGCTCAGGAATTGGGCATTTCGGACAGAACCCTCTATCGTCGCATCAAACAGTACGGACTTGGCAATAGCGATGAGGACGAGGACAAAGACTAACAAAGTAATTGAATAATAGGTAGCAGAATAATGAAGTGCTTTCGCAATCATATATATATAATAGGTGTCGTCTTGATGATGGGCATTTTTGCAGCTTGCTCGGTGAGCTATAAGTTCAATGGCGCAAGCATCGACTATACCAAGACCAAGACGATTCAAATCGCCGAGTTTCCTATCCGTAGTACATACGTTTGGGGACCAATGGGACCTATGTTCAACAATGCCTTGAAGGATGAGTTCGCCAATCATACTCGCTTGCAGCAGGTGAAACGTAATGGTGACTTGAAGATAGAGGGTGAGATTACCCAGTATAGCCAGCGTAACAAGAGTGTATCTAGTGAAGGTTATTCCGCTCAGACGGAGTTGTCTATCACTGTCAACGTGAGATTTACCAACAATGTGAATCACAACGAAGACTTTGAGCGGCAGTTTACTTCTTCCAAGAGTTATGAGACCACGCAAAGTTTGGCTTCTGTTCAGGAAGAACTCGTCAACCAGATGGTGAAGGATTTGGTGGAGCAGATATTCAATGCAACGGTTGCCAATTGGTAAAGCTTTGAAAGGTAAAAAAGTAAAAAGGTATAAAAGTAAAAAGTTAAGAAATAATCGTGGAACTGACTAGGTTAATACAACATCCAGAGGAGATGAATAAAGAGACTCTTTATGATCTTCGAGAGCTGTTAGCACTCTATCCGTACTACCAGACGGCTCGTTTGCTGATGTTGCAGAACCTGTATTTGCTTCATGATGCCAGCTTCGATGAAGAACTTCGTCGTGCAGCCATTTACATTACCGATCGCAAGGTCATATTCCAGATGGTTGAGGCGGCTCACTACCAACTCAAGAAGGAACAGGAACTTGCAGCGAAGGATGTGTCGGAGAACAAGACTCCAAGTGAAGACAGAACCTCCTCGCTGATAGATAGTTTCTTGGATTCGATACCTGCTGATGAGGAAGATAACAAGAAAAAGGAAAAACGTAAGCCGACACCAGCCGACGCTGCAGTTGACTATGTCGCCTATCTTTTGGAGACAGAAGGAGAGGAGGAAGAAGAAAAACCTTCTCGTACCATCTCTTTGATAGATGATTTCATCGAGGATGGAGGCTTCAAGTTGCCAAAGATGGATTCCTCTGCTGATTATCAACCGAAGTTCAAACCTCAGATAGAAAAGGAGGAAGAACAGACCGAAAATGGAGGTGTCTTTACCGAGACTTTGGCTCGTATCTATATCAAGCAAGGCAAGTATGAGCGTGCGCTCGATATTATCAGACGTTTGTATGCCAAGCATCCTGGTAAGAGTGCCTACTATGGAGATCAGATGCGATTCTTGGAGAAATTGATTAGAAACAATCAACAATAGATTGGGATTCATAAGTCGAATAAGAAATAATAATAAATAAAACTAGTTTTAAAAAATGTACACATTATTTGTAGTATTAATCGTCTTGGTGGCACTTTTGATGATTTTCATCGTGCTCATTCAGGAATCAAAGGGAGGTGGTCTTGCATCCAACTTCTCTTCGTCAAATGCCATCATGGGTGTTCGTAAGACCACCGATGTTGTGGAAAAATTGACATGGGGCCTTGCTGTAGCAATGGTCGTTATCAGTGTCGCTTGCGCTTATGTTGCTCCTCAGGCAACTGGCGAGAGCAGTGTAATGGAAAATTCTGCTACTACAGAGCAGACTGCACTTCCTGCCATGCCAGGCGCCACCAATGCTGCTGGCAATCAGAAGTCGGCTCCTGCTACTCAAGGAGCTAATCAACAGACATCAGCTCCTGCTACACAGGGTGCAGATGCTCAGAAAGCGGCTCCTGTAGTTCCTGCAAGCCCTGCAAAATAATTTTTTTGAAAAAAGTATGGAAAATATTTGGTCAAACCAGATATTTTCCGTACCTTTGCACTCGCTTAAAGAAATTGTCTATTAAGTATCTAATATGGTGGACGTAGTTCAGTTGGTTAGAGCGTCAGATTGTGGTTCTGAATGTCGTGGGTTCGAGTCCCACCTTCCACCCATCACTGAGATACAAAATGGCAATGAGTAAATAAGCTAACATGGTGGACGTAGTTCAGTTGGTTAGAGCGTCAGATTGTGGTTCTGAATGTCGTGGGTTCGAGTCCCACCTTCCACCCAAGATAAACCCTGCAAATCGTAAGACTTGCAGGGTTTCTTGCTTTTATAGACCGCACTCCGCACGGATGTATTATAACTTGCAGTAAATGAGTGGCTTATGGAGTGCGGTCTAACTCTATCTCCGCACGAAGACCGCACGCTAACAGCACTCGCTTTTTGGGGCTCGGAAAGATGTGCGGTCTTGTGCGGTGTGAGTGCAGTCTGACGTAAACACCGCACATGGTTTAATGCTTTGTAATACAGGTAGTTATGCGTGCTCTTGTGCGGTGTGCGGTCTAAAGTGATAATTGGGTGATGTAGAAAGCCGTCCCGAGGTCTAGAAATATACATGGAAGCTTCCTGTAATTGACATAGAGAACTTCTTGTCGCTGTCCAGCGAGGACAGTTTCCCTGTCTCGGTTAGACAGGCTGCCTGTCCTCGCTGGACAGTATGCCTTATGTGGGCAGACAGAGTTGCCTACCTCGTGATGTAGATTCTTCTACCTCGCCCTTCTTAGAAATATATATCCCCATTGTCTGCTCCCATAGCATCGGTGAAGGCGAGCATTGCCATCACGATAGTTTCGAGCATCAGTTTCTTTGGTTTCTTGGTAGGACCTCCTATCATCGGTTGGCTTTCCGAGGCTACGAATCTTCGCATTGCCATCAGCATCGCCGCTTGCTTCGGACTCTTCATTGCTTTCATTGCAGGAAAAGTCGGGAAGAGAATATGAATAATCCCCAAGATTTATGCTAGATAAGTCTTGGGGATTATTTATGATGTTTAAGGACATTTTTTATGATGTTTGAGAAAGCTCTTGTTTATCCTATCCAGTTCAAGAATGTTGTGATGATACCCGTGTTAATGAGATCAACAAACATCGCTCCGATGATAGGTACAATCAGGAATGGCTTCACGCTGTAGTGATATTTATAGCAAACAGCACTCATGTTGGCCATGGCATTCGGGGTTGCGCCAAGTCCGAAGCCACAGATACCTGCTACCAAAACGGCAGCATCGTAATCGCTTCCCAAGAGACGGAAAGCAACGAAATAGGTGAGTAGCATCATGACCAAGACCTGGCAAACCAAAATACTGATGAGTGGCAAGGCGAGGCTTTGGAGTTCCCAAAGTTTCAAGGAAATCATTGCCATACCCAGGAATACGGATAGGGAAATATTACCTAAACTGACAATCTTCTCCATCTCCAATTTCTTTGCCCAAGGTGTCATTTCTATCAAGTTTCTGATGATAGCTGCCATGATAAGTGCACCGAAATAGGTAGGGAAGGTGATGCCTGTGCTCTGTAAGAGTTTGCTCATCACAGTGCCCAATGCCATGACAACCAGTAAGGTGTAACTTGCATTGGCGTAATGTTGGAACTCGATCTCATGGCTACTGAGGTGTTTCTCGCGACCGGCAGGTGACGCCTCGTCGCTTTCGATACCTGCCATGGCAGGATCGACCTCAAAGTCTTTCTCTATCTCGTGCTCGTAGGTAAGTTTGGTACGAATCAGTTTCTCGGCGATAGGACCGCCTATTACAGAGCCTGCAATCAGTCCGAAAGTTGCTGCTGCCATGGATACCGTTCCTGCTCCATGCAATCCGAGGTGTTCCAATACAGAGGCGAAACCACCAGCCGTGCCGTGACCTCCTGCCATGGAGATAGAACCAGCCGCCATACCGATGAGTGGACTGACATCCATGAGTTTGGTGATGAGCAGTGGCATGACATTCTGTAATATGATGATGCCTACCAAGAGGCAAAGCATCAAGACCAATGTGCGACCTCCTTGCTTGAGTACTTTCAGATTGGACTGGAATCCGACGGAAGTGAAGAAGGTGAGCATGAAGACATCCTTGAGGGTTCCATCGAATGTGAGTTCGATATGGAACACTTTGTAGAGTATCAAGGTTATGATGGAAAAGACCAAACCGCCCGAGACGGGTGAGGGGATACAGAATTTCTGTAGCCATTTGATGTTTCGAGTCATCAACATACCTAATAACAAAGCCAAGGCTCCAACGCCTGTTGACTGCAACATATCCAACGAAATAACCTGATTCATATCTCTATATTATCAATAAATGTCTTTAAATAATCGTATATCACTTGCAAAGGTACATATAATTGCCGAAATAAATGCACTTTCGTAAGAAAAAATGCGAAAAAAGTAGCATATTGGATATTTATGCGGTAAATACTTCCGAAAAAGGTCTCAAGAATAGGATAACACTTTCCTTGAGACCTTTTCTATTTTATAAAAATTAATTTAATCAACCTCTTCGCAAACCACCATCTCTGTGCCTTTATATATCACAATAATCTTGTGCAACTGTGTGGTCTTGATGGCTGATGTCACCACTTCACTCTCAGCGTAGCGGTTTACTTGGGCGATGGCATCCTCACGTAGTTGCTGCACATGGGCATCGGTGTCCTTCGACTTGGCATACTTTAGTTCCACGATGTAGGAATGCAGCATATCCGTATAGCTTTCTATCAGTGGACGGAGGAAGATGTCGGCATACCCCTCCTGGGTATCCTTCTCTGAGATAGGACGGTAGAACTTGTTGTCGCAAGTCATGGCAAGAGTGAAGCCATGTACGAAATACTCTCCCTTCTGATGGTCGCGCTGTGAGGAATACTTGTGTAGGCAGTCGGCGATGTATTGGAAATATGGCTTCCATTTGCCTTCGTATGCCAAATCACTTTCTAAGTTCCCTTTTTCGTAAGAGTCGTATTGTAGGTCGTTCTCTTTGTAGGTGTCCAGTAGATATTGGAATATCTGCTCACGTACCACTTGGTTTGGAATCACAAACTTGGTCTTGCCTTTATACTGTCCAGCAATGGTAACCATACCGAAGTAGTAGAGTAGGCTTACGAAATTGTCGGGATCTCCTATCTTTTCGGCCGGGAAACCAGTCTTTAGCTCTCCTGTCACAAAGCCATTTTGCACGAGTTGCTGGATGATGGAGGCATCGTGGGCAAACTCCTTGTCCTTGCGGATGAGCATGCGGAGCTTGTTGTAGTCGAGACGGATGTTCTCCTCTATCATATTCTTCGGCAACTTACCTCGGTTTCTGATGTAATGGTCTATGAAATAGAGCACCATGTTTGAGTTGTACATGGTTGTTTCACCGTATGCGTCTTCTGCAAAGCAATAGTTGTCGTACCATGGCTTCATGATCTCGATGAGTTCGTCTATCGTATAGTTGTGCAAGCCCAGGGTATCGGTATAGTAGGTGAGCAAGTCACGCACCTCTTCCTCTGTGAAGCCAGTCATCTCGTTAAACTCATATTCTAGGGAATAGTTGGTACCGATGTTGAAACCGCTGGTCAAGTCGTCCATGGTTACAGGACTTACACCTGTAACGAACACACGTTCCAAGGTGCTATCTGTAGCTGACTTGATTGTATCGAAAAACTTGCGCAGATAACCTGTGCCATGAGTCTCAGCCTTGTAGCTATCGAGACATTTTGGCTCGGAGAGGATAGTATTGGTGAAATGGTCGTACTCGTCGATGAAGAGATAGACCTTTTGTCCTGTCTTCTTGCATTCCTTGCAGAGGTAGTCGAGTTGCTCGGCAGCACCATCCTTCTTGTTCATCTCTTCCTTGAGGTTGGCTGGTAGATACTGGGCATAGACATCGCAAAAGTAATTGAACTCAGTGTTGCAATGCGCATCCAATCCCTTCTTGTAGTTTTCAAGATTGGCATCTACGACAGCAAAGTTGAGGGAGATGATGAGATAGGTATTGTGTTCAGGTGTCGGGTTCTCGCCGATGTAGAGTCCACCAAAAAGTTCCTCGAATCTGTCAGCCATGTTCACATCGTAGTATTGTTTGAGCATGGAGAGGGTAAGGCTCTTGCCGAAACGACGAGGGCGGATATAGAAGAAATACATATTCGATTTTTCTATTTCTTCTATAAATGCGGTCTTATCTACGTAATAACAATCTCTTTCCCTCACAGAAACGAAGTTCATCATTCCGTAAGGGATGCGCTTGCGATATATGTTATTGCGTCTAGCAAGTATTCTTTTTGTTGAGTCACTAACCATATCCGATTCTCCTATTCTTTATTTTTCTGCAAAGATAGCATAAATATTGGAATCCACAAAGAAAAGGCTCTTTTTTAATAATAAAAAAAGGAGGAAATGCGACCATTTCCTTCTTCTTGCTTGTATGACTGATAATATTTCAAGATTTAAGGAGGTTCGAGAATCGTTCAAATACGTCCAATATTCATGCAAAAAACGGATGCTTGACTTCTCTAATCATGCATCCGTTTTCCTATAAGCAATATTTTTCCTTTACTATTACTTCTTTACAATTTTCTCAATTTTGCAACTATGCACTTTAGTTTGTTTGTCATAGTTGATACCTACAAGAATCACATCACCTACATAGTGCATCAAAGATTTACCATATCCTTGGCGCTTAATTTGACCGATAGCTGCATCAGCATCCTTATCCCACTTCAGTTCTAACACAATAGCAGGTGCATTTACATGACGATAAGGCAACAGCACAATATCTGCAAAGCCTTTGCCTGTCGGCAGTTCACGAATCATCTCGTAACGATTTCTTGCTGTGTAAAATGCCAACGAAAGAACACAAGCCAAAGAATTTTCATCATTATATTTCAAGATACTGGTATTTTGTTCATGAACCTCAGCAACACTTGCAGCCACATCTTCCTCATCGCCATTAAGCAAATGCGCCATTAAGTTTTCGGAATGTTCCAAGGCACTCGTTACCTCTTTCCAACTGGTATCGGCAATAGCCGTCTCAAATTCCTGTCGAACTTCATAGTTAGGAATGCAAGCACACTTGGTATCGCTATTGTAAGAAAGATAGCCCAAATGGCAAAGAAGTGTCAGCACATCGTCCTTGCACTCTACCTTATGCATATCATTGCTAAACCGCAACGCATTTACCCTTACAGGAACATCATTGAGAGCATGGACTATGTCATCCTTCAAACCATCATAATTCATCGTGATATAGCGTTTGAGGCTCTCGAATGTATTGGTACTTGTCCAAAAGCTCTCATACGACCTACGCTTCAAGGCTCGTATGACAGCATAAGGGTTGTACATCGCTTTCTCCTTTCCAAGCTCATAACCATCATACCAACGCTTCATCTCATAAATATCCATTTCTCCATCGGCACATAGACCTTCCACTTCCTTCTCTGTAAAGCCGAAATAAGGTGCCAACTGGGCTGGACTCAGCATCGTGTATTCATCAAAGTTATTCAATGCCGATTGGGTATTATAGCGCTTGATAGGAAGAATACCTGTCATATAGCAACATGCGAAGACATATTCCGTCATACTTCCCTTGAAGAGACGACGCAATAAATCCACGTACTCATCCATTTGTTTCTCCCGTCCCTCACGGCAAAGAGCATCCCATTCGTCTATCAAACAGATGAATTTCTCTCCTGTATGGTCAACGATACTAACGAGCAAATCCATCAAATCATCATTGGGTTTCATCTTCACGCCCTCGTACAAGCTCAGTAGCTCTTCGCAAATATCACGCTTGATATACTCTACGATGTGTTCATCCTTGCCATATTTAGTTACAAAATCAGTCATATCCAAATAGAGTACAGGATAATGATTAAGATGCTTTTCGAAATCTTCATTCTTACTGATAGCCAACCCCTTGAACAATTCACGTGAATCACACGACTTGTCATAATAGGCATTGAGCATCTTTACAGCCACAGACTTACCAAACCTCCGCGCACGTGTTACACAGAGGAAGCGATTCTCTGTCATCATCACAGAGCTCACTTCCGCTATCAACATGCTCTTATCCACAAACTTAGAGTTGCGAAGCGATGCAAAGCCGTCATTGCCTTTATTTATATAATATCCCATTTTCCCTATAATATTATTTCATATTTGCTATCATTCGAATGTTTTTGGCAAAATTACAAATTTAATTTGTAACTACCAAATATTTTTATCTTCAATCCATCAAAAAAAGAAGGCAACATCCACTATTGTCGCACCCCATAAAAGCATGGATACCGTCTTACTCCTCTGAATCTTACAGGAAGGATACAACTCATATACGATTGCATACCATGGAACCAAAGAATACGTTGCGAAATCGGAAATCTCCCAATAATAAAAACCATAACATTGGGTGACAAGAGTATAAAGCAAAACAAATAGTGCCCAGATTCCACCTGCCACAAGTATGTATTTGATATAGCCAGGAACATCATAGTTCAATTCCAGCTTCAGTCCCTCTTTCTTGATTTTTCTTTCGGCAAACCAATAACAGATATGCGTGACAAGTGCCAAGGCATAGCCCGAAAGATAAAAGCTTAAGAAATCTCCTATTTTTAGTTCCCAATGCAAACAGCAAAAGAGAACGGTCATGGATATTTTATCGAGATTTCTCAACAACCCCTTTCCAACCTCCCATTGATTGATTTCACTTTTGTCAAATATGGAAGGCCAAATAGAATATTTGCATGACAGTAGGAAAAGGCATAGTGCCAAAAGTAATTGTAAATATAATGACATAACAACTCACTTGATGAAACACCTGAATTACGAGGAATAAAACCAATTCTAATAGCAAATCCATACTCAAAGTCTTCTGGATGATGACTTGAGTATGGATGAGAAATTTTTGTACAAAGTTTCAAAAACTAATTTTTAGATGAACAGGCTTCCGATTTGGAAGACCAGTGCCGATACTATCCATGCCAACAGCGTGGTGTAGCCTGCGGCGAACCCAGCCCATTTCCAACTACCAGTCTCACCCTTGATGGCTGCTATCGTAGCGATGCAAGGGAAGTAGAGTAGTACGAAGAGCAAGAAGCAATAGGCGGTGAGCGTTGCCTTCGATTCTGCCTCGGCATCGTTGTATCCGTATGTCTTCTTCAGGTCGGAGGTCATCTGCTTCTTCAGTACCTCGTACTTGCCGTCCTCATCGTTATAGTCTTGATCGTCTGAGAAACTGTCGTTGTTACTATAGAGCACACCCATCGTTGAGGCTACAATCTCCTTGGCACCTACGCCAGATACCAAACCTACGTCGAGTTTCCAGTCGAAACCTTGTGGAGTGAAGATTGGCTCGATGGTCTTGCCTATTCTGCCGATGTAGCTCTGTTCCTGCTGTGCCTGGTTGTCGAGTTCCTCGTTGTGAGGGAAGTAACCGAGCGCCCAAACGATGATACTTGCCACGAGAATGATACCTCCCATCTTCTTCAGGTATTGCTTGCCTTTCTCCCAGGTATGGCGACCGATAGCCTTCCACGTTGGGAAGCGGTAAGGTGGCAACTCCATCACGAATGGAGTGTCTTCGCCCTTGATGACGAAAGATGCGAAAATGCGGCTCAGGATTACGGCAAGGAAGATGCCTATCAAATAGAGCGATACCATGATGAGCGAACGGTATTGCAGGGCAAAGAACGTTCCTATCACCATAATATATATTGGCAGTCGAGCCGAACAACTCATCAGTGGCAATATCAGCATGGTGATGAGGCGGGAGCGGTGGCTCTCGATGGTTCGGGTTGCCATCACGGCTGGTACGTTGCAGCCGAATCCCATAATCAGTGGGATGAAAGACTTACCGTGCAAGCCCATCTTGTGCATCAACTTATCCATGATGAAGGCGGCACGAGCCATATAGCCCGAATC
This sequence comes from Candidatus Segatella albertsiae, assembly GCA_002451555.1. Classification (GTDB taxonomy): domain Bacteria; phylum Bacteroidota; class Bacteroidia; order Bacteroidales; family Bacteroidaceae; genus Prevotella; species Prevotella albertsiae. The sequence continues at coordinate 28,136 of DKCU01000123.1, read as the reverse complement.
CTCCATGTAGGAGATGAAGAAGTAGAGGATGAGAATCTGTGGCAGGAATACGATGACGGCTCCTACACCACCGATGACACCATCCACCAACATATCCTTTACAGGACCATCAGGCATCGTGTTGCTGATAAATTCGCCCAACCAAGCCACGCCGTCCTCAATCCATCCCTTAGGAATCTCGCCCAGTACGAAGGTGGCTGAGAACATGATGAATAACAAGAATATGAAGATAGGGAAGCCTACGTACTTATTGGTAAGCACTCGGTCGATGAGGTGAGTCACCTGATAGGTGTCCTTTGCCTTTCCCGTCTCGTAGCCAGCTTCCTGCAAGGCTCCATGAATAAAACCATACTTGGCATCCATAATGGCTGTCTCGCTATCTTCTTGCATCTCTTCTTTCACACGCTTGGCAGCCTCGTCGCGAGCCGCGAAGATTTCTTTCGCTGAGTTCAGATGGCTCACGTACTCCTCGGCGTGCTTGTCATTCTCCAAAAGTTTGATGCTGAGGTATCGGGTAGAGTAGCGTTGGCGGATGCTGTCATCTACCTTAAGGTACTTCTGGATATGCTCGATGCCGTGTTCTATCTCATGTCCGTGGTTGATGTGGATATGGCGATAGTGCGAACTAGAATCTTCTTTACCCTCATAGAGTTCGATGATGGTCTCGAAGAGTTTGTCAACTCCTCGTCCATTGGTGAAGACGGTCGGAATCATGGAGACTCCAAATAGCTCGCCGAGCTTGTCGTAGTCGATGTTGTCGCCACGCTTCTCGGTCTCGTCAAACATGTTGAGAGCGCAAACCATGCGGATGTGCATGTCTATCAACTGGGTGGTGAGATAAAGGTTGCGCTCCAGATTGCTGGTGTCGATGACGTTGATGACAATATCTGGTGTGTGTTCGATGAGCTGCTTACGCACATAGAGCTCCTCTGGCGAATAAGCGGAGAGGGAATAGGTGCCAGGAAGATCCACCAAGTTGAAATGGTAGCCATTAAAGTCAGCCTCACCCACCTTGGCATCCACGGTCACGCCGCTGTAGTTGCCCACACGCTCGTGTGCACCAGAAGCAAAATTAAAGAGGGAGGTCTTGCCACAGTTCGGGTTGCCCACCAACGCCACGTTGATGACATGGTGTAGGCGGTCGGCCTCTTGCTCTGCAAGTGCTTCATTGCTGGCATTGCTTGCTGTGTCTTTCTTTTCCGCTACAAGCATTTTGTCGCCGAGAGCCTGTTCGTCAGCTTCTTGTGTATCTATTATTTGTGAGTTAATTACTTGTTCGTGGCCTAGTTCGTCCGCCTTGTTGAGTTCTGCGTCATGCTTCGCCTCGTCGATGGAGACCACTTCCACGTGGTCTGCCTCACTATGACGAAGAGACACCTCGTAACCCATGATTTTATATTTCACTGGGTCCTGAAGCGGTGCGTTCAAGAGAACATCCACCCTCTTTCCCTTGATGAAACCCATCTCGATGACTCTCTTGCGGAAGCCACCGTGACCGGAAACCTTGACGATAACGCCACTTTCACCTGTTTTTAATTCTGATAATTTCATATCTGTATTCTTATGCTTTTGGGCTTTCAGCCCATTTACTTTTATCGTTTTTTACTGAACATTCAACTTTCTTTCGCAATTCGTTTGCAAAATTACTAATAATTCTTTGCAACTAGGTAGCAATGATGTTGTTATTTGATGTTATTCATGTTATGATGAACAAAAATACCTAGAAATGATGAGAGTATCATCAAGTCTAGGTATTCTTATCATTATTTATGGTGATTACAAGTTTCTGCCGTGGCAGTTCTTGAACTTCTTCCCACTTCCGCATGGACATGGGTCGTTAGGACGTGGCATACGCTCTGCACGATATGGAGTGCGGTTCACCTCCTGGGCTCCTTCACGAGTGTCTTGGTTGGCTGCAGCTTGCTGGGCGGCACGTTCTGCACGCTCTCGTTCTGCGTCGATGTCAACCTTCGACTCAACATAGTTCTGTTGGTTGCGAACCTCCGGGGCTGCTTCTTGAACTTGCTGTTCCTGTTCCATGACTGGGATCTGACCACGCATCAAGATGCTACAGATGCGGTCGTACATATCATTGATCATGGCATCCCAAATCTTGGCACTCTCAAGCTTGTAAATCAACAAAGGATCTTTCTGCTCGTAGGAAGCGTTCTGTACGGAGTGGCGAAGCTCGTCGAGTTTACGGAGGTTCTCTTTCCAGTCATCATCAATGATGTGGAGAAGAACGCTTTTCTCAAACTCCTTGACCACGCTCTTGGCCTCAGACTCGTATGCCTCCTTGAGGTTACAAGGAATCTGGTACATACGCTTGCCGTCTGTCAATGGCACCATGATGCGTTCGTACATAGCTCCTTGGTTCTCATATACCTGCTTGATGATAGGGAAGGCGGTAGCCTGGATGCGGTCGGTCTTGCGCTTGAAGGCTGCCATGGCCTCTTGGAAGGCACGCTCTGCCAAGTCCTCACGCTTGCCATTCTCGTATTCCTCGGCTGTGAATGGAATCTCCATGGCGAGAATCTTCAAGAACTCTTCCTTGGCACCATCGAAATCGTTGTTGTTGACGATGTTCAACACGCGGTCCCAGATGATGTTGGTGATATCCATGCCGATACGCTCACCCATCAAGGCATGGCGACGCTTCTCGTAGATGACGGTACGCTGACGGTTCATTACGTCATCATATTCCAAGAGGTGCTTACGGATACCGAAGTTGTTTTCCTCGACCTTGCGCTGTGCACGCTCGATGCTCTTGCTGATCATTGGACTCTCGATACGCTCGCCGTCCTCGAAGCCTAAGCGGTCCATCACCTTGGCGATACGCTCAGATGCGAACAGTCGCATTAACTTATCTTCCAATGATACATAGAACACAGAAGAACCTGGATCACCTTGACGGCCGGCACGACCACGCAACTGGCGATCGACACGACGGCTCTCATGACGCTCCGTACCGATGATGGCGAGACCACCAGCGGCCTTTACCTCTGGAGTCAACTTGATATCGGTACCACGACCTGCCATGTTGGTGGCGATGGTTACGGCACCCTTGCCATTGGTTGAGCGACCAGCCTCGGCTACAATCTGAGCCTCCTGTTGGTGCAACTTGGCGTTCAATACATTATGAGGAATGTTGCGCATCTTCAACATCTTGCTCAACAACTCGGAAATTTCTACGGATGTTGTACCAACTAAGACTGGACGTCCTGCATTACGCATCTCCTCAATCTCGTCGATGACAGCACGATACTTCTCGCGAGCGGTCTTATAAACACGGTCATCGAGGTCTTTACGTGCGATAGGACGATTGGTTGGAATCTCCACAACATCAAGTTTGTAGATGTCCCAGAACTCGCCAGCCTCTGTACTTGCAGTACCGGTCATACCTGAGAGTTTGTGGTACATACGGAAGTAGTTCTGAAGAGTAATAGTAGCGAAAGTCTGTGTTGCAGCCTCTACTTTTACATGCTCCTTGGCTTCGATAGCTTGGTGCAATCCGTCGCTCCAACGACGACCTTCCATGATACGACCTGTCTGCTCATCGACAATTTTTACCTGACCGTCCATAACAACATACTCATCGTTGTTGTTAAACATTGTGTAAGCTTTCAAGAGTTGCTGCAAGGTGTGAACACGTTCGCTCTGCACACCGTAGTGGGCCAACAACTCGTCTTTCTTGTCAAGACGTTCTTGGTCTGAAAGGTCTGTGCGAGCTTCTAACTCACTCATTTCTGTTGTGATATCAGGTAACACGAAAAGTTCCTTGTCGTTTACCTGCTTGGCTAGCCAGTCTGTACCCTTGTCGGTGAGGTCGGCAGAGTTCAACTTCTCATCTACCACGAAGTACAATGGCTCGACAGCCTTCGGCATTTCACGGTTGTTGTTCGCCATATAATACTCCTCTGTCTTTAAAAGACCAGCCTTGATACCTTCTTCAGAGAGATACTTAATCAATGGCTTGTTTTTAGGAAGAGCCTTGAATGAGCGATAGAGTGCCAAGAAACCAGCATCGAGCAATTCCTGGTTCTTGGTCTTCGTGCCTTCGTTAATCTTGTTCTTGGCCTCAGCGAGCAATTCGGTGGCTTGCTTGCGCTGTACCTCGTAGAGCTTTTCTACCAATGGTTGGTATTGCTCAAACATTTGGTCATCGCCCTTAGGGATAGGACCAGATATAATAAGAGGTGTACGAGCATCGTCAATCAAAACAGAGTCAACCTCATCGACGATGGCGTAGTTGTGCTGACGTTGTACTAGGTCGGCTGGACTTGTTGCCATATTGTCACGAAGGTAATCAAAACCAAACTCATTGTTTGTACCGAACGTGATGTCTGCGAGATATGCCTTGCGACGCTCGTCGGAGTTAGGACGATGCTTGTCGATGCAATCCACAGAAAGTCCATGGAACATATAAAGAGGTCCCATCCATTCAGAGTCACGTTTTGCCAAGTAGTCGTTGACAGTGACCACATGGACACCATTTCCAGTCAAGGCATTCAAGAATACAGGACAGGTTCCTACGAGGGTCTTACCTTCACCGGTAGCCATTTCGGCAATCTTGCCTTGGTGAAGTACGACACCACCAAAGAGCTGTACGTCATAATGAATCATCTCCCACTTGAGGTCGTTGCCACCTGCAGTCCAATGGTTGTGGTAGATGGCCTTGTCGCCATCAATGGTGATGAAGTCGTTGGCTGGATTTGCAGCCAGTTCACGATCGAAGTCTGTTGCAGTAACGATAGTCTCTTCGTTCTCGGCGAAACGACGCGCAGTATCCTTGACGATGCTGAATGCGGTTGGGAGCACCTCATTGAGCGCAATCTCATACTTGTCGAGTGCCTCTTTCTCCAACTTGTCAATTTGATTGAAGATGCCTTCACGCTCGTCGATAGGAGTATCTTCTATCTTAGCCTTGAGTTCTGCAATCTTGGCTTTCTCTTCGTTGGCGTATTCTTGTACGTACTTTTGAATCTCTTTGGTTTTAGCACGAAGTTCATCGTTGCTTAAAGCTTGAATGTTCGGATATTCAGCCTTGATTTTATCTACGATAGGCTGAATCAGCTTCATGTCACGAGTTGACTTGTTGCCAAACAAAGACTGAAGAATTTTGTTAAAGTTCATTGTATATTTATTTTTTATTGTTATTCGATATGATGCAAGGAGTACCCCTCTTGTTTTATAGGTATGGAGTACGTTTTCTCTTGCTTTATTTCTTATTAGTTTGCAAAAATACAAAAAATATCTGTAAATCAGCAAAGTTTCGGTAATAAATACCTAGAATGTAAGTAAATATCCGTGATTTTACTTACAGCCTGCCACAAATGGGTGGTATTTCAGCAAAATGAAGGGAGATTAGGACCACGAATAACAATGCTACCATACAAGTCGCTTTGGGCGTGCTTGAAGGTGAATGTAGTATATATATATGAATGAATTTCTGTCAGAATGTCAGTTGATTCGCCTGTCAGATTTGCCAATAAGTGATGATAGGTATGCGTGACAGACTCATCTTCTGAGGCTTCTTTGATGGCCTTGATGACGCAAAGGAGGTCTTCTTCCAGCGCTTTGGCTTCTGGTTGTTGGATGAATTCATCGTAGGATATATCCGTCAGCGCAAACTTCAGTGCTTGCTGATAAGTCTGCGCTTCCATGCCTGTTGCCGCTAGGACAACCAATAGGGCGGTGATATATCTATTTACTATCATTGTTCTTGTTTTTTATAGACTTCTATTGTCTTTTTTCTTTCCTTGTGAATAGTTTGAGGTCAAATATAGCTGATCTCATTGCGTATCTTATTAGCAAAGAGAGTGCCAAAATGCCCATGCCTTCTGCGTAATCTTGCCAAATTTGCAGGAATAGAGCTAGTATGATGAGCCATCCCCATAAGTTGTAGTACCAATGAAATCCACCATTCCTAGCCTTTTGTGATACTTTCCACACGAAAATCAGATTGAGTGGATTGAATATCAGCATTTGGAAGTTTATTTGTACGGTAGGATGCTGTGAAAACACCATTGCCAATAGAATAATCCCCGGTAGGCCCGTCAATGTCAACAGAATGGTGTCTAGCCACCAAAAGTTCTTTCTGTAAGCGAATTCGATACTGCATAGGATGATGATGACAAAAGCTATTCCAGTGGCAACCATTCTTGGCGTGACCGTCTCGGCTTCTGAAACTTCAGCTTGTGGTGGTATTATGTAGAAAGTACTATCAATGAGCTTAATGTATCGCTCCTTTTGGGGGACAACTTCCTGCCCGGTTATGTATGCTTGCATAGCCGTATCTACCCTTGCTTCCGTCTCGAAGTCTTGCATTAAGTTTTCTGGTAGGAACTCCCATTCTTTCTTGTTGATGAGACGATCTGCTTGATAGCCTAGCAACAAGTCGTTCCCAAAGCGTGCCCAACGATGGTTCTCGTTCCAACGATGGATTTCCTTTCGGTATGTAGATTGGGTTTCTGTGTTTCTGAAGTCGGTGTCGTGAGCTCCAAGGTGGCTTGTTATCATATTGCGTGCCCTTGTCGTGCAATTGTCGTAGAAGAAATTGTAACGGTAGGTGCGATTTGCTTCCTGGTTGTTCTCATCGATGGCTTTGAGTATGTTCAGTTTTTCCTCTCTAGTGAGTGCAAGCCTTTGCTGCTTTACCCATCTGCCTTCGTAGGTGTATTCCTCAATGAAGCGGGACATGGGAAAAACACCAATCTGATAATCGGTGAGTCCGAAAACAAAACGTAGTATGAAAAAATCTTGGTTGAAGGAAAACATTCCCCAATTGACTGCAAGGTCATTGCCGTGCGCATGGTCTTCGATGCGCAGTGCCGTATGTCCATAGTATGACCATACTTCTTGACCTGGTCCGCAAGTCAAGAGCGATATGTCAACAGAATCGAGCCAAGTAGGTTCGTACTTCACTACATGGTTGTTGCTCGCAGGGTCTTCTTTTACTCCTTGAAAATCCTGTGCCGTAGCCTGAGTCGTTAAATTGATTAACAAAACGGCTAAAAAAGCCCTAAAAATATCTTTAAATCGTTTCACGATGCAAAAATACCTTATTATTTTGGATTATCATTCTTTTTTCTCGTTTTTTTTCAATACTTTTGCACTCTGAATATAAATTTGAATGATAATTATCAATGAGAAAGCTTATTTTAGCAACCCTGTTGGTGGGTACGACTCTTTCTGTTAATGCCCAAAGTGGCACAAATTCTCCATATAGCCAGTTTGGATTAGGTGTGTTGTCAGACCAAACTTCTGGCTTTAATCGTGGTATGAATGGCGTTGGACTTGGTTTTCATGAGCATAACCAGGTCAATTATCTCAACCCTGCTTCGTATGCCTCGATAGATTCCTTGTCTTTCATCTTGGATGCTGGTATTTCTGGGCAAATTACCAACTTTGAGGAGAATGGGGTTAAGAAAAATGCCAAGAACGCTAACTTCGAATATGTCGTTGCAGGATTTCGTGCAGCAAAGCACCTCGGTGTGAGCTTTGGTGTGATACCTTTTACGAATATAGGGTATAATTATACTTCTACAGGCAAAGTAGGAAATAACTTCGATGATGCTACTTACACTAATACATATAATGGTGAAGGCGGAATTCATCAGGCATACTTAGGTGCAGGTTGGATGCCATTCAAGGGCTTCTCGTTTGGTGCTAATTTTTCTTATGTTTGGGGTGACTATAATAAATATGTCGCTAATGTTTATAGCAACTCCAACTATAATACCTTGACTCGTACTTATTCTGCACAGGTCAATAGTTATAAGATAGATTTAGGTGTTCAATATACGGCTAAGATTGCCAAGAAAGATTGGGTTACGGTTGGTGTGACTTTCTCGCCTGGTCATTCTTTGGGAGCCACTGCGGATATGAATATTATATCCAATAATTCGCAAACGAACGCTTCGGACACAGCGTCTTTCTCTGTAGGTAAAGCATTGAAGTTGCCTCATGTGTATGGTGCTGGTTTGATGTGGAACCATGCCGACCAGTGGAAAGTTGGGCTCGATTATACGCTCCAAAAGTGGGGTGACTTGGAATATCCTGACTTTGATGGTACAACCTATCGTTTGCAGAAGGGGCTTTATTCAGACCGCTCTAAGTTCAACCTAGGCCTACAGTATTGCTATGGCGAATACAACCGCCACTTCTTCAATCGTGTGAGGTATCGTGCAGGTGTAAGTTATGCAACACCTTATTTCAAGGTAAATGGTCACGATGGTCCTAAGGAACTTTCCGTGAGCGCAGGATTTGGAATTCCTATCATGAATGGTTACAATCGTCGTTCTTTCCTCAATATCAGTGGACAGTGGGTGAAGAGCTCAGCTAAAGACTTGATCAAGGAGAATACTTTCCGCTTGAATATTGGGTTCACATTCAATGAGGAGTGGTTCAGAAAGTGGAGAATGAAGTAATGGTATGTTTTCGTCAACGTACTTGTAATTCTTATATATATAATAATGTATAGAGCTAGAAGCGTATTTTTCGGATTCTTGATGTTCTTGTGCTTGATTTCTTGTCAGGAGCAAGTGGAGCATACTGCACCTGCCATCTTGGCGAGGGACTCTGTAGCCATGATGACATCTTATGGTGTCAATACGCTTATCAGTGATTCTGGTGTGATGAAATATCGCATAGTCACAGAACGATGGGAGGTTAATACAAACAAAAATCCTTCACGCTGGACTTTCGACAAGGGAATCTTGCTGGAGCAATTTGATGAGAAATTTCATGTCAACAGCTATATCCAAAGTGATACGGCTTACTATTTTGACCAGCAAAAGATTTGGAAACTTTATGGAAGAGTGCGCATCTTGACAAAGGATGGGCTACGTTTTTCCAGTGAACAATTGACATGGGATCAGAACAAACATGAGTTGTCTAGTAATGTTTTTAGTAAGCTTGTCACACCTGAGCGTACCTTGCAAGGTTCTCATTTCTGGAGTGATGAGAAGATGACTCGGTATTTCGTTAGTAATACCAAGGGTAGTTTCGAACGAGGTGATGTGGCTGGTACGCAGAATGATACGTTGAGTTCTCAACCCGATTCTGTGAAACAAGCCGTTCGTCCTCAGGCTGTGCCAAGGAGTGCGACAAACAACAGCATTCCTCTCATGCATTAATTGATAAGAAAATGATAAGTGTAAGTCTTATAGTCGGTATTTTGGTGACAATGGTCTTCTCTGCATTCTTTAGCGGAATGGAGATTGCTTTTGTGTCTTCTAATCGTATGTTGGCTGAGATGGACAAGGAGAAAAATGGCATTTCTCAACGCTTTCTGGCTTTGTTCTATGCTCATCCTAATGGTTTTGTCAGTACCATGTTGGTTGGCAATAATATCGCTTTGGTCATTTATGGAATCTTGATTGCAAGATTGTTTGACAATACAATTTTTGTTGGCATGGATGCTGCTTTCACAGTACCAGCCGATACAATACTTTCTACATTGATAGTGCTCTTTACGGGTGAGTTTTTGCCAAAGACCCTTTTCAAGGCAAGCCCTAATAGGCTGTTGGCTTTTTTCAGCCCGTTAGCCTATGTTTGTTATATCTTATTGTGGCCTATCAGTAAGTTTAGTACATTCTTGAGTAAGTGCTTGCTACGCTTGTTGGGACTGAAAATGGACAATGAGTCAGGTGATGAGGGCTTCTCTAAAATAGACTTGGATTATTTGGTGCAGTCGAGTATCGAAAATGCTGACAAGGATTCTGAAATCAATGACGAGGTGAAGATCTTTCAGAACGCTTTGGATTTTTCTGATACAAAAGTAAGGGATTGTATGGTGCCGCGTACGGAGATACAAGCGGTTGATGTGGATGCTTCTTTAGAAGAACTTCGTCAGAAATTTATTGAAAGCGGCAATTCCAAGGTTATCGTTTATAAAGGTGATATTGATCATATAGAGGGATACATTCATAGTTCCGAGTTATTTCGCAATCCACCCAAATGGCAAGAATGCATTCGTACAATGCCTTTTGTGCCAGAAACTATGCAAGCTCAAAAGTTGATGCAAACTTTTTTACAGCAAAAGAAAACTTTGGGTATTGTGGTGGATGAGTTTGGAGGAACAAGTGGGTTGGTCAGTTTGGAAGATATAGTGGAGGAAATATTCGGTGACATAGAAGACGAACACGACTCAACTAAATACGTGGCTTTGCAAAATGCAGATGGCGACTATGTCTTATCTGCTCGTTTGGAGATAGACAAGGTGAATGAGATGTTTGACCTTGATTTGCCAGAGAGTGATGAATATATGACTATAGGAGGTTTGATTCTTCATGAATATCAGAGTTTTCCGAAGTTGAATGAAGTTATTCGCATAAACAAGTTTGAATTTAAGATCATCAAATCGACCTCTCGCAAAATAGAATTGGTTCATCTCCATTTACTCAAGTAATATGTTATGTATTTGTTAAAAATATATACAAGATTCATATAATTAAGCACTTATAATCATTTATAAGTGCTTTTTTCTTGCATAAATCTCTTTTTTAGCAACTTAAGGTAAAAAAGGTTGCAAAAAATTCCCTTATTTGCGATTTTCTTTGTATTTTTGCAGTCAATTGGCTACCTTAAGCATATTTTATGGTCATATATATATGACTTTTGGCTTTAGTTAAGTAGAAAATATAAAACAAAAATAAAAATTAAAATTAAAGTAATGGCAGCATTAGGAACAATTCGAAAAAGAGGTGTCATTCTGGTATGTATTATCAGTTTTGGCCTTTTCGCATTCATTGCCGAGGAAGCTTTCCGCTCTTGTGATTCTGCAAAGAATAATGAGCGACAGCAAGTCGGTGAGGTCTTAGGTGAGAAAATCAGCGTGCAAGATTTCCAAAAGCTCGTTGATGAATACACCGAAGTGATTAAAATGCAGCAGGGACAAGACAATCTCCCTGAAGAACAAATGAACCAAGTCAAGGATATGGTTTGGAATACTTTCGTTCAAAACAAGATTGTCGCTAGCGAAGCAGAAAAGTTGGGACTTACTGTAACTGATGCAGAACTTCAGGATATTTTGAAGACGGGCACCAACCCAATGCTATCACAAACACCTTTTGTCAATCAGCAAACAGGTCGTTTTGATGTCGCTTCTTTACAGAAGTTTTTGGCAGATTATAAAGCTCAGAAGGCTAACCCTTCTGCCAATGCTCAAATGATGGAGCAATATACTAAGATTTATAATTATTGGTCTTTCATCGAGAAGACACTTCGCCAGCAAACTTTGGCACAGAAGTATCAGTCTTTGCTTGCTCATTGCTTCCTTTCAAATCCTGTTGAGGCTAAGATGGCTTTCAAGGAGGAAAATGAGGAGAGCAAGATTCAGTTGGCAGCCTTCCCTTATTCTGATATTCAGGACGATAAGGTAAAGGTTGAGGAAAGTGACTTGAAGGCAAAATATGATGAGATGAAAGCTCGTTTTAAACAGCCTGTAGAGAGTCGTGATATTAAGTTCGTTGATGTTAAGGTGGAAGCTTCTCAGGCAGATCGTGCAGCACTCAATAAGGAGTTTGCTAATCTTCACTCACAGTTGGCTTCTGCGGAGGATCCTACTGAAGTTGTTCGTAAGTCTTCTTCTACCGTTTCTTATCTCGGTATTCCTGTAGGTAAGGATGCTTTTCCATCTGATATTGCTTCTCAATTGGATTCAATGGCTGTGGGTGCAACAACCGCTGTGAAAGCTAATGCGGCTGATAATACTTTGAACATTGTGAAGTTGGTTAACAAACAACAGTTGCCAGATTCTGTTCAGTATCGTGTGATTCAGGTAGCAGCTGCTTCTGTTGCTGAAGCTAAGACTAAAGCTGATTCTATCCAGGGTGCTATCGCTGGTGGTGCCGATTTCGAAGCTATTGCCAAGAAATATGGTCAGACTGGTGAAAAGGCATGGATGACCACTCGTCAGTATGAATTCGCTCAGAGCATGGACAAGGATAATAAGGCTTTCATCAATGCTTTGAATACTCAAGCTGTCAATGCAATTACAGAACTTCAGCTGGGTCAAGGATATGTGGTGCTTCAGGTTTGCGACCGTAAGGCAATGGTAGAAAAATACACTGCTGCAGTTATTAAGAAGTCTATAGAGTTCTCTCAGGGTACTTATCGTACTGCTTATAATAAGTTCTCTAGCTTTGTTAGTGCCAATCAGACAGCTGATGACATTGTCAAAAACGCAGCTAAGAGCGGTTATCGTGTACAGGATTTGAAGGACGTTACGACTTCCACACATTATGTTGCCAATATCCACGCTACTCGTGAAGCTTTGAAGTGGCTGTTTGATGCGAAGGAAGGTGCTGTTTCTCCTTTGTATGAATGTGGTGACAATGACCACTTGTTGGTTGTTGTTCTTGATAAGATTCATCGTATTGGCTTCCGTGGCTTGGATGATCCTCAGGTAAAGGAGATGGTGAAAGCAGAGGTAGTAAAGGACAAGAAGGCAGAGATGATTGAGGCAAAGCTCAATGGGGTGAAGAGTATTGCTGCAGCTAAGGCTAAGGGAGCAAAGGTTTCTGATGTAAACCAGATTACTTTTGCAGCTCCTGTCTTTGTTGCTGCTACTGGTGCTAGTGAACCAGCTCTTTCTGGTGCTGTTTCTGCTACCAACAAGGGAGCCTTCTCTGCACATGCAGTTAAGGGTAATGCAGGTGTTTATTTGTTCCAAGTTGTAAACAAGTCTAATCGTCCTGTAAAGTTTGATGATAAGGCTCAGGAGCAGAAGTGCCGTCAGAAAGCGATGCAGTATGCGGGTAACTTTATGAATGAACTTTACTTGAATGCAAAGGTTGTTGATAATCGTTATCTCTTCTTCTAATTCTAGATATTTCGAACAATAGATTTTAAATTTAACATGAATATAAAAGCGTGACTCCTTTTGGGAGTCACGCTTTTTTTGTTTGCTTCTTATTTTGCTTCTTTAGCTTCTGTTCCACCAGTGTTTCTTCTTTTGTGGCTCTAGGCTTGAAGCACCTAAGCTTTCTTTGATAATCGTTCTGTAGCTCTTTCCTTGGCTTATTATTTGATATATTTGCCCCCAATCAGGAAGACCTCCAATATTGCGGTCATCAATGAAATAGTCAGCCTTGAGCTTGCGTGAGAAGTGGTTGTTGTTTTCAAGACTTTCTTCAGGATAGTCTTTGTTGACAGCCCAAAACTCTACGCCTCTTTCTTTGCACCAATCGACCGCCTCCTGAAGGAGATGTCCTTCACGGACACTCCATAGGATGAGACGGTGGTGATCTTTGATGAGCATTTTCAATGTCTCGATAGCAAAGGGTATCTCAGTTCCTATCTTTGGATACTCATGAGCAACTATTGTGCCATCGAAATCTACTGCAATTGTTGCCATTTTTCTTTATTTTTTTACGCTGTCATCATTTGCATCTCCATAATGGCTATTGCTATAGTTGCCATAGCTACCGTATGTACCATAAGATCCGTAGCTGCTGTATCCATATTTGCCATTTCCGTAGTTACCGTATTTGCCATACTTGCCATACTTGCCATAGCCATAATAGTAGCCATACTTCTTTTTGGAAAGGTCAACACCATTTAGGACAATGCTCATGTTTGGCAATTTCTTTTCGTAGCTCAAGCTGTTGATTAAACCGAAGCTAGACTTAGCGGTGAAATCTGCTCTACATACATATACTGTAGAATTAGCTACTCGGCCTAACGCCAAAGTGTCTGTGACAAGTCCGACTGGTGCTGTGTCAAGCAATATGTAGTCGTAATGCTTCTTCAATTCATTAATGGTATCTTCAAGGCTAGTTCTAGTTACAAGTTCTCCTGGGTTTGGAGGAACAGGTCCGGCCATTAAAATGTCTAAGTTTGTATTGATACCTGATGCTAGAATTTGTCCTTGAACATCATTCCATTCCACTTTGTCCTTGATGAGCAGGTTGGTAATGCCATGCTGATGGTCGTCAATCTCAAACAATTCTGCCAATCTTGGTTTACGAATGTCAAGACCTACGAGTATTACTTTCTTACCAAGCAAGGCAAAACTAATGGCCACATTAGAGGCGATGAATGTCTTTCCTTCTCCCGAGGTTGTGGAGGTGAACATGATAACCTTGTCATGCTCCTTGAGCAAGAACTGCAGATTGGTACGCAAGCTACGGAAAATCTCTTCCATTAAGTTGTTCTTGTTCTCATGTACAACGATGTCTGCCTTGCTCTTGGCTCTATCACTTGCGATGGCTACATCTGCAATGATAGGCAGCTTGGTCAGTTTGACGACATCATTATGTCCTTCGATTTTGTAGCGGAAGAATTCCAACAAGAAGAGGATGCCAGCTGGCAAAGCTAAGCCGATGATTAAGGCGACAAGCATAATCATGGAGTTCTTTGGTGTTACCTTTCCGGCGAATACAGGATTGTCTATCAGTTTACCTTTGTCGGCTGTTGCAGCCAAGGAGATAGAGTTTTCCTCTCGTTTTTGAAGCAGCATCAAGTACAAGCCTGACTTTACTTCCTGTTGGCGACCAATTTGTGTCAATATTCTTTCCTGTTCTGGCGTATTACCAATTTGTCCTTGATATTTTCCTGCTTGTGATGCAATGCTGTTGCGTTGAATGTCCAATCCAGAACGTGCTTGTATCATGGCACGTTTGATGGAAGATGTCAAGTCGTCCAATTGTGCGGTTAGAGGGGTGACGGTTGGTGATGTCTCACTGGCACTGTGGAGCAATTGGTTACGTTGCAATGCAATGCGGTTATATTCGTTGATGAGCGATGTGGCACTCGCGTCTGTAAGACCTACATTGGAAGGTATAGGCTGGTGACGGTTGCTTGGCTCGTTCATGTACTTGGTCAACTCATCCAACAAGGCAACTTGCGTGTTTGCTTCGTTCAACTTTTGGGCATATTGGTCAGCGTTGGCAACAGCTTGGCTTGCGTTCATTTTCAACTCTACCATGTTGTTGCGTTTCTTGTAATTCTCAAGTTGTCCTTCTGTGTTGCCAAGTTCTGCGTTGATTTTCTCCAAACGTTGGTTGATGAATTGCTCTGTGCGCACAGCAATCTCGTTCTTGTCCTCGTTGGCTTGTCTGTTATATACAATGGCAAGCTGCTTAAGGTAATCGATGGCTCTTTGAGGAATTTCGTCGTTCAGAATCAAATCTACGATAGTGGTAGTCTTTGAAGTCTGGCTTACTCCTAGGCTTCCAACATATTTTCCTGCTGCAATTTCTGGAGCTATCATACTAGCTTTCAGTGTTTCTCCGTCTCTTAGCATGTAGTTCCCGTTTTGTGTGAATCTGACGACACCTACTCGTGTCCCAATGGAAGCTGGGAGAGAAGAGAAGGTCTTGTCGATATTAACAGCTCCAGGATTGAAAGAGTTGTCGTCGATAGGTACGTAGTAAGAACCTGTAACATGATAGCTTTGTCCTTCACGAGTTATCTTGAAGTGCATAGGAGCATTCAACTTTTTCAGATGCTCTGCGTCCATGTCAATGTTTATTTCCTGATCCTTATAGAGGATATGGTCTTTCAATTTACCTTCGTGGAGGTAGGTTACGTACAGTTTTAGGTCAAAGACAGCTTGCTGTGCAAGAGTCCTAGACTTCAATATCTCCATCTCATTGTCAATGCCATTTGAGTTTGATATGATACCCAAGTTGGTTGCACTTTGTATGGAGTTTCCACCTCTGCGACCACCAGAGTCCTCACTCTTTATCAGAAGTTTGGCGGCAGATTGGTATATTGGCGTAGCGTAACGCAAATATATATGTGCTGCACCTAAACATATGATAAGGGAAAGGACAAACCATTTCCAATTGAGAATAAGGGTGGTGTAAATCGTGGCGAAATCAAAACTTGACTTCTCCTCGCTTTCCTGGATACTCTCTAATTCTAAGTTTTTGTTTTCTTCCATTATTTAATATGATTTGATGTTTTTATTCTTGATATACACCTTGAACATTTTATTTTGATGATGAACGAGTTTTTTTCTCTTTCATTTTGTTCTAATGTTGCTGTGTCGCTAAGTCCATCAAGTATTGACCATACCCATTTTTAAGCATTGGTTTGGCAAGTTCTTTGAGTTGCTCAGCGTTTATCCAACCTTGTTTGTACGCAATTTCTTCCAAACAGGCTATTTTTAGACCTTGTCTTTTTTCTATGACCTCAATGAAAGTGCTTGCTTCTGAAAGACTGTCGTGTGTGCCTGTGTCCAACCAAGCAAATCCTCTTTGAAGAGTCCTAACCTTCAATGACTTTTGTTTGAGGTATTCTTGGTTCACAGTGGTTATCTCCAGTTCTCCTCGAGCACTAGGTTTGATATTCTTGGCAATCTCCACTACGTTGTTTGGGTAAAAGTAGAGCCCGATAACGGCATAATTGCTTTTGGGTTGCTGTGGCTTTTCTTCTATGCTGAGGCAATTGCCATCTTTGTCAAATTCAGCTACTCCATATCTTTCGGGGTCATTGACATAGTATCCGAAGACACTGGCTTGTCCTTTGTCAGCAGCTAGCACGCTTTCCTTGAGAAGTCCCGTGAATCCAGCTCCATAAAATATGTTGTCTCCTAAAACCAAGCATACGCTGTCATTGCCGATGAAATCCTCGCCAATGATAAACGCTTGTGCCAAACCATCTGGGGATGGTTGCTCTGCATATTCGAAATGTACTCCGATGTCACTTCCGTCTCCCAGTAGTCTTTTGAATCCTGGTAAGTCGTATGGTGTGGAGATGATAAGTATCTCCTTGATACCAGCCAGCATTAAGACAGAAACTGGATAGTAAATCATCGGTTTGTCGAAAATAGGTATCAACTGTTTGCTGATTCCTTTGGTGATAGGGTAGAGGCGGGTCCCTGAACCACCGGCTAATACAATACCTTTCATTTTTTTATGGTTCTTAATGATTTTTCTTTGTTTATGTTTTTGTTAATATGCGTTCTTGTCGTGGATGATAATACTTTTTGCTGTTAGATATATGATTCTTAAATCCAACCAAAAAGACCAATTTTCAATATACCAAATATCTCTTTTGATTCTTTCTTCCATTTGCCACAGCTCCTTGGTCTCGCCACGGTAGCCTGTTACCTGTGCCCATCCTGTTATTCCTGGCTTAGAAAAGTGGCGCACCATGTATTTGTCTATGATTGCACCATAGATTTCGGTATGGTGTAACATATGGGGACGTGGTCCAACAATACTCATGTCTCCTTTGAGAACATTGAAAAATTGTGGAAACTCGTCGATGTTCGACTTTCTCATGAAATTGCCAAAGGCAAATTTCCTAGGGTCGTTTTCTGTGGCTTGTATGGTATCGGCATCTTTGTTGACGTGCATGGAACGGAATTTGATGCATTGAAACGTCTCGCCATTGAGACCCGTTCTTGCTTGTTTGAAAAATATAGGACCCGGACTTTGAATCTTGATGATAAGTGCTATGATAGGCAAGAATGGTAATATGCACATGCAAACCAACGAACTCACAATGATGTCAAATCCTCGTTTGATGGCTCTGTTCCCAAGCTTTCCCAAAGGTTCGTGGTGGTTTGTAAAAACACTCTTCCCTAGATATAGTTGGGAGTCTAGGTGTAAACTGTATTCTCCAAATTGCCTTGGAATATAATAAAAATGTATAACATTCTTATCGCAGAATTGCATGACTCTCACGATTTCCTTAGACAAATCATGGGACAAGCAACAGAAGACTTCCTCTATGTTGCTTGGAATACCATTAATAGTATTGTTGATGCTTTCGCTCATGACTTCGTTGAGTCGATGCAGGTTGCCCAACCATTTTAGCTCCTTGGGAGCGTCTGTTAGCTTTTCGTCTGCATAATACCCATGTACTCGATAACCAGCAGAAGAGTCTTCCATCAGCGTGTTATACATTTCTAATACGGCAGGGTCGTTTCCGATGAATAGTACAGTCTTGATGTTTCTTCCCCTAGAACGAAAATATTTCAATACGTTCAGTTCTAGGATTCTTGAGAAAATCAAGCAGATATATGTGGCTGTAGCAAAAAAAATACTGAATTTGATTAAGTCATATCCTCCTTTCAGCAGGTATGCCATAGTCAAATTGAAGCATATCATTGTTGTCAAAATCAATTTAAAAGTCCTTCCTGTGACTTGCATGATTTTAACGCGTCGGATATGAATAATGGATGAAAAGAGTAATTCGCCAATGAAAAGTGAAACGTTGGCTACGAAATAGCATAGCTTGGTTGCATGATAAAATACAATAGGGACTGAGATTTTATCCCAGTCGATTGCAATGAAAAGTACAATGTTTAGGATGATAAAGTCTGCGACTATCACCATCCATCTGACGAGATCACTTCCTCTGTAAGCTTCTTTCATGCGTATTTAGGATTCTAACTTAATTTCAGTTTTTAAAACTTATTTTTAAACGATGCAAAGGTAGTGATTTTTTCTTATATTTTGAAATATTTAAGGTTAAAACTTTGTTTTTAATAGGAAATATTTAGAAAACGAGCAAAAAAGGCTCTTTGAATTTTGATATTTTGTGATTTTATTGTATTTTTGCAAAACGAAATTCAATAAGTTAAAGTAAAAAAGAATAAACAATGGGAATATTTTCAAAATTATTCGGTCATAAAAATGAGGAAAAAGTGGGAGGCATGGAAGATTTCATGACGCTTGTTCGTGTTTATTTCCAGGCAGCCTTGGCTTCTCAGTTGGGTATAACAAATTTAGCTATGCTTCCTGACCTTCGTGTGTTTAAATCTACCTTTCACGTACCTACGGTAAACAATAGGCTTGGTATTGGTGAAAAGTCACATGTCAAGAAGATGATGAAGAATATCTATGGCACAGAAGATGAGTATTTCAAGGAAATCGACCAAAGCATTCGGAAGAATTGCCGTAAATTGCAAGATGTCAATGTTTATCTCATTCAGTTCCAAACATTCACTCAAGACTTGATGATGCTGATGGGAAATCTGATGAAGTTCAAGCTTCGTCTGCCTTCCTTTATGAAGAAAGCCTTGTATAACATGACCCAGAAAACTGTTGATGATATTTTTAACAAAAACGATTTTAGGGATGCAAGTGTGTTGAAGACTGTTGCTCAGTTGCGACAGTTGAATCTTCGTTTAGGCTTCAGTCAAAAATGGGTGACTGATTTTACTTATCAAGTCCTGATGTTAGCCAAGAAAGAACCACGTCCTTCTGATGAAGATGTGGAGAAGGCAAAGGCTAAAATGGGTAAGTAATGACGCTTTTTCATTAAATTTAATAAAAATATGAGGGATTTTTTGCTAATCTCGGAATATTCCCTTATATTTGTAGCCAAAAAGAAGTGTAATGAGTGCTAATGAGAAAACCATCAATACGTTTGCAACGAGAGTGCGACAAATGATACTCAAGTTTGAGGAAATCAAACAGGAGAATCTTGAGTTGTATTCTATGGTTGATGAGCGTGATGCCAAAATTAAGCAATTGGAGGAGAAGTTAACTCAGGCAGAGCATGATTACAATAGTCTCAAGATGGCCAAGATGATGACCATTTCAGATAATGATATGGAGGCTACCCAAAAGAAAATAGCTAAGCTTATTAGGGATGTAAACAAGTGCATAACCTTACTGAGTGATCAATAACAAGAAGCATTATGGCAGATCAGACAGAAGAGAAATTACAAATAAGATTGCATGTATATGATACCGAACTCTCCGTGAGAATACCAAGGGAGGACGAGGAGTATTATCGCAAGTCAGCTAAGTTGATTGACGAGATTGTAAACTCATATACGAAAATCTTCAAGGGACGTAAAAGCGATAAGGAGATTCTTTATATGGCTCTCCTTGACATAGCGTTGCGTTTCGAAAAGGAGTCAGGACGTAATGATACTGAACCTTATAATAATATTCTCGCAAAACTGACTGCCGAAATTGAAGACGCTTTAAAATGAGAATATTAATATAATACATAATAATATAATGGTAGTAACAATAATTGCTGCTCTCGTAGCCCTCGTTTTAGGTGGTGCTGCAGGGTTTTTCATTTTCCGTTATGTCATTAAGGGAAAATATAATGAAATGATTGAGGCCGCCAATAAGGAGGCTGAAGTAGTAAAAGAAAAGAAACTTCTCGAAGTCAAGGAGAAATTCCTCAATAAAAAAGCTGAATTGGAAAAGGAGGTGCAGCAGCGCAACTCTCGCATCCAACAGAGTGAGAATAAGCTCAAGCAACGTGAGATTTCATTAAATCAACGTCAGGAGGAATTGGGACGCCGCAAACAGGAGGTTGAACAAAGCCAACAGCGTGTGGAGAACGAGAAGAAACTCTTGGGTGTTAAGCAACAGGAGTTGGAGAAAATGCAAAAGCAGGAGCAGGCTAAGCTCGAGGAACTCTCGGGACTAAGTGCTGAGGAAGCAAAGAACCGTCTTGTGGAAAGTTTGAAAGATCAGGCTCGTCTGGATGCCGCAAGCTATATCAATGAGATTATGGACGATGCCAAGATGAATGCTAACCAGCAGGCAAAGAAAATTGTCATTCAGACCATCCAGCGTGTTGCGACTGAGACTGCCATCGAGAACTCTGTCAGTGTGTTCCATATCGACAATGACGAAGTGAAGGGTCGTATCATCGGTCGTGAAGGTCGTAATATCCGTGCTCTTGAGGCTGCTACAGGTGTGGAAATCGTAGTGGATGATACTCCTGAGGCTATCGTTATCTCTGCTTTCGACCCAATTCGCCGTGAAGTTTGTCGTTTGGCACTCCATCAGCTGGTGGCTGATGGTCGTATTCATCCGGCACGTATTGAGGAAGTTGTAGCCAAGGTAAAGAAGCAGTTGGAGAATGAGATTATCGAGACGGGTAAGCGTACAGCCATTGACTTGGGTATCCACGGCTTGCATCCTGAGTTGGTTCGTATCATTGGTAAGATGAAATATCGTTCTTCTTATGGTCAGAACCTCTTGCAGCATGCTCGTGAGACCGCTAACCTCTGTGCTGTGATGGCTTCTGAGTTAGGCTTAAACCCTAAGAAGGCTAAACGTGCAGGTTTGTTGCACGATATAGGTAAGGTGCCAGACGAGGAGAGCGAATTGCCACACGCATTGTATGGTGCCAAGATTGCTGAGAAGTACAAGGAGAAGCCAGACATCGTGAATGCTATCGGTGCACACCACGATGAGATGGAGATGAATACCTTGTTGGCTCCAATCGTACAGGTTTGCGATGCCATCTCTGGTGCACGTCCAGGTGCACGTCGTGAGATTGTGGAGGCCTACATCAAGCGTCTCAATGACCTGGAGGCAATTGCCATGAGTTATCCTGGTGTAACCAAGACCTATGCTATTCAGGCTGGTCGTGAGCTTCGTGTCATTGTCGGTGCCGACAAGATGAGCGATGAGGAGAGTACAAAGCTCTCTGATGAGATTGCAACCAAGATTCAGAATGAGATGACTTATCCTGGCCAGGTGAAGATTACGGTCATCCGTGAGACTCGTAGTGTTGCCTATGCAAAATAGTGAACTTGCGAAAAAAATAATTTAATATTAAATATATAAGCCGCTTTCCTTCTTAGGGAAGCGGCTTTTGTTTGATAGCATTTGCTTATTTTTACAGTATATATTTGTCCCCATATTAGTCCAGATTTGTAGATGTGAAGCGACCTATCTTAAAGAAGCGCATCTATAGGTGTTAAAGAAGCGCATCTATAGGTGTTAATGATGCGCTTTGTTAAGGTCTATAGATGCGCTTCTTTAAAGTGGGGTGTTGCGCTTTGTTCTAAACATCGTGAACTTATGCGTAAGAATGCATTCCCGTGAGGAAGTAATTGACTCCGAAATAGGTCATCACGATGCTCAGGAAGGCAAGGGTGATATAGATGTGGTAGGTGAGTGGCTTGCGGAAGATTGGCAAGCTCTGTGTATGCACTACCACGGCATATATCATGAAGGTGATGAGCGCCCAGGTCTCTTTGCTGTCCCAGCTCCAGTAGTTGCCCCAGCTTACGTTTGCCCAGATGGCTCCGATGAAGATGCCGAAGCCCATAGCTGTGAGGGCAGGGTAGAGGAAGATACGGCTCAATGCTTGCAAATCTTCGCCATGAGAGCGAAGAAAGACGCCCATCAGACCACAGATGAAGGTCAGGGACAGCAGTGCGTAGCTCATCATGATGATGCTTACGTGGATGCTCAACAATGGACTGTTCAGTACAGGCATCATCTGTCCGATGGTTGGATCCATCTGGTTGATGTGGCTCACCAAGAGGAAGAAGCCCGAAAGCAAGAAGCCGAATACCATCACGATACGGAGACGGAACTGCATCAAGATGCTGATGAGCATCACAAACCATGCCACGGTCAACATGCTTTCGTAACCATTCGACATCGGAACATTGCCGCTGATAATCCATCTCAGGGCCAAACCGAAGGTCAGGGAAAGGAAGGAAACGCAGAGCAAGATTGGCAAGGCGATATCCAAAGCTTTCACTTGGCGATTCTTTGTCATGCGATAGATGGTGTAGAAGAGGGAGACAAAGCCCAAGGTGAGGTTCACCATAAAGAGGATGGTGGCGAATGGGAAGGCGTTGTTGATTTGCTCTGCCTTGTATTGAGTCTTACTTGGCAGTGAGTTGCCGCCGCTTACCTCCTGATACTTTTTCATCTTGTCGAAGAACACATTCACACGGTCGATGTTTCTTGCTTTCACATCGCCATAGAGCAATGAGAACACGTTCTTGATATAGAGTGCGTGCTGATGTTCTACTGCGAGAGGCAACTTATCTACCGGCGAAAACCAAGTAGTGGTGCCCGCCTTGATGAAAGGATGGTCCTTGGTAGCTTTCACGTTCTTGGTGAATGTATAAGGCAATACCTTCAGAGAGATGCCTTGGCGCAGTTCCATGATAATCTGAATCTTGCCGTCGATGTCGGCTGCTTGCTGGTGGAATTTGTCCTGCTGTCCGTTGTAATATTCCTGAACATACTGTCCGATGGTGTAACCACCCATGTCTCTATTGAAGAAACTATTCAGTGAAGCATAGTCTGGCAAGTTCATCGCCGTCTTCATCTCTCCGCTCTTGATTTTGATGAAAGGCTCGTTAGCCCATACATTGCCATAGAATACCCAACCAGAGAGTACCTGTTCGGCAGTCATGCCTTGGTAATTGCGAGCACCATATATCTTCTTACAGAAGTCGAGGGCAAAAGTCTGTACCGGACAAATGCGGTCGTTGTAGAGAATGTTGAGTTCGCCAAACTTCTCTGCAGTTTCCTTAGGGAGTACGGCGTTCTGAAGATTTTCTGAAAAAGATTCAGCCTTTGCTGTCTGAACATTGCCAAGACTGAGAATAAGGGCTATTATCAAAGCTCCCTTCTTCAACAGCGGACTCTTCAAGAGTTTGCGATACCCTCCCCTAGGGTCAATGAGCATCCAAACCAAGGAGATGAAAAGAAGCGCATATCCTGTGTAAGTGACAGGAATTCCGTAAGGGTCGGCGTTGATGGCGAGTACGCTTCCCTTGCCGTCCTCATCATAGGAGGACTGGTAGAGTCGATAGGAACGATGCAAGTAGATGTTGTTCATCGACACCTCGCCCTCGCTCTTCTCATTGCCGTCCATCACGATGAACTTGGAGGAATAGTCAGCCACGGCATTGGTGCCATCGTGCATCTTTGCCTCAAACTTCTGTAGGCAGAGCGAGAAAGGTAGTTTCTCTTCCTTCATTCCCTGCTCTTCATCGCTAGCCATATAAGTGTTGACAGGCTGGTTGATGCGTAGGTGAATCATGCCTCGTTTGGCTGAGACATGCGTGAGCAAAGCCCCGGCAAGAATGATGAGGAAGGAAAGGTGAAGCGTCTGCGTAGAGGCGCACTTCACTTTCCGCTTAATGATATAGAAAGCACCGAGGGCTGCGAGTGCTGCCCAAATCAATATAAACCACCATGCCCCGTAATAGTGGGCATGCACATAATCCGTGCCCTGGCTTTTCTCCACGATTGTTGCGGTAGCCATACAAACGAGCACAAGGATGTAAAGGATGAATATAATCTTTTTTACCATAAAAATTGTATTTTACATTTCGAGCATGTCAAAATACATAAGTCGTGTATGTTTGTTTTTATCTTCTGCGTCAAGAAATCTAAAGTCATTCTTTTCATAAAAAGGAATTGCCGAGAGATAAGCATCAACAGTAAGAAAACGGAAGTCTGAGTAATAATTGTTTTCGTAAAGACAATGCTTTATGATATCAAGTAATTTGCTTCCAATGCCTTCGTGCCTATATTTGACAGAAACTGCAAGTCTTCCAATCTTAATAGCAGGATAGCTGCTAAAATGTTTGTTATGTGGAAAAAGCTTTTTTACTTTTTTCCACGAACTATTAGAAGCTTCTAATTTTGTAATTTTGTCATTAAGCAAGCAAAAATATGCTACAATATCATCTTGTTCTTTGAGCATAAAAGTTTTACCTATGTGTTTATGATGAAAAGCTATAGCATCTTCAACAAGAAAGCCATTCAAGTCGGTATCTCCGCAATCGAATGGCTTTATGTCCTCTTCCTTTATAAATTCTACTAAATCCATTATGCTCTATCTTTGGCGAAAATAACATGATCAATTAAACTTTCGTAAGCAGCTCTTGCTTTGTCACGATTTGCCTTTCGTTGTTCTTCACTCATATTTTCTACTCGCTTCATATTTTCCATGAAGCGTTCTGCGTTCTTGCCGTAGAGTATCGGCGTTTCTCTGATAGGTCTTGCCATAACTGTTTCCTTCTATTTTTGAATGATTAATAACTTCTGCTGCAAAGTTACGACTTTATTCTTGAATATGCAAACTTTTAGGGATATTTCTTGTATGCAGTGAAAAAAGGAAGCCGTCCAGTATCGCTTAGGTACTGGACGGCTTGATTATCATCGTGTTATGTGAAAATCACATTAGATTGCGTTGATGAACGCAACAACTGCGTCACGATCTGCTTTTGGCAAGTTGTAGAACTTCTTGGTAGCATTGAAAGCCTGGCTGTCTTTGCTGTAGCCATGCCACATAATGGCCTCTATGACAGTGCGAGCACGACAGTCGTGCAAACGGTCGTCGGCTCCTGTGAGCTGTCGAGACAAACCACGACCCCAAAGTGGAGTGGTGCGACACCAACCTGTACGAATGTCGTTCTTCATGAACAAACGGTGCTGTACCAAGTCTGTGTATGGCCAAATAGTTTGGTTGGCGTATTTAGGCAACATGGTGTTAGGGTCTTTGCCAATTTTC
Organism: Candidatus Segatella albertsiae; assembly: GCA_002451555.1. GTDB lineage: Bacteria > Bacteroidota > Bacteroidia > Bacteroidales > Bacteroidaceae > Prevotella > Prevotella albertsiae. The sequence goes on along the minus strand of DKCU01000123.1, from coordinate 2,921 downwards.
TGAGCGTATGCCTTGATGGCGTTATCAACCCAGTAGTTGTCTGCTCCAGTTTTCCACGATGGACGGTGGCAGTATTGGCAACCGATTTGGTTGAAGATTTCCTTACCACGTTGTACCTGCGCATTACCAAGATCACGAGCAGCAGGCACTGCCAAGCCACGATGCCAAACCATGAAGTCATAGTAGTCCTTGTCACTCTGCTCTTCCTCGCCATTGTAAGGCGCACCCTTCCATAGATACTTCTCGAAGGCTTCTGTGTTGGAGTGGTTAGGTTTACCGCCCAAAATCTCATTGATACGATTGGCGATACCTGCGTCGGTACCATCAGCCCAATAAGGGTGAAGGATGGAAGTTTCGTCTTTTCCGTTTGCCTTGATGTAGCTGATTACGTCATTATCTTCTGACATTGCCTTAGCCCATGCTGGAGTTGTGTAGAGATAGTGGCGGTCTGAACGTGTCACGTTCGTGATGTTCCAAATAGCATTTGCGCCAGGACCATCCTGCAAGGAAGCACGAGTCATGGCATAGGTGAATTTCTTGATTTTCTTTGTGCCGTCTGCCAGGCTGTACCATGCCTTTTCAGCCCAATCATTTGCGGCTTTATTCCACATCAATTCGTTTAACTCTACACCAACAGCTGCCTCAGACTGATACTGTTTCTTCATGTCGTCTTGGTCGATGGCATCAAGCAAACCTGTGCCATATATACCGATGGTTGACTCCAAGCGAACCTCATAGTTGGATGGTTTAGGATTGGTGTTGAATGCACTCTCGTCAATGGTTATTTCTGGATAGATGAGACTGAATGTCTCTCCGTCAGGGAATTTGAATGTACCATTGCCTGCATATTCTGCCAATCCACTTGGCATTTCGGTTACGGTAGGCCAAGAGAGATGTATGCCACTTTCCTCGATAGGAGCTTTGAAAGGTGCCATGGCTGCTGTTTGTGGCATACCTGTAACCTCTGAAATATAGTCTGAATTATTGGTAGTGTATTCCACACCATCAGAAGTGGTGGCATGCTCAGGATGATAGACTACGAGCAGGTAGCCGTTGTCATCAGAAGAAGCCTTGTAGCCTTGGTTCTCTGTCTGACGCTTGCCATGGCCGTATGATGGGTGACACTTGATACAGCTATTGCGAACCCATGCCGGACCCAAGCCTTTGCGTGGAGCATCGTTGATTGTGTAAATTTTCTCAAACATATCCTCACCACGGTTGAAACTTGCCAACATGTCGGCATCACCATCTACAGGAGCTGTTGAGGCAGAGTAGCTACGGTTGGTTGTGGTTCCTAATTCACCTCCAGGAAACCATTCTGCGGCAGTGAAATTACCTATGTCTTTTCCAAACTCTGTATTGCCCGGTGTCAAAGGACCCAAACCTCCACCTCCGTTGTCTGGTTCTGGGTCATCGGAAGAACAGCTTACTAATGTAGGGGCTACCAATAATGCCATGATAGCCATTTTGTTTAAATTCTTAAAATTGTTCATAATTTTCAATTTATAATGTATTTTGTATAGATTCAATTTAAACACAAATTGCATCTCACCTTTTACTAAAGCAAATGGTGAGATGCGCTTGGTTTGATTATTCGTTAGAGCTTTTATTACTCATCACCGTAATCTACAAGAGGTGCGTCAACGAAGTTCTTGTTCCAAAGTACGCTGACATACTTCACGAATGGGCTTGGCATCTTGCCAATGTTATTGATAGCGTTGGCGATAGCATCCTCTACAGCTTTGCCTACAGTAGGATTTGTCTGTGCAAAGAATTTGTGGAAGCTGTATGTTGGGTTTGAAGATGCTCCATTGCGTCCACCATACCATACATTCTCAATACTGCGGATGTTATCCTGAAAATCAGTGATGGAGTTATAGCTATAAGGAGACTCTACATAGCTTATGTCACCCAAAGTAAATGGATTGGCAATCTTTTTGTTTCCTACCTCGTTGGCAATGGCCAAACCACTACCCTCGTCTGCTGATAGAATTTGCTCAAGAGCAGCCTCCAAAGTTGGGAAAGTACTCAAATTGTCACCATAGTTCTGGATATTCCAACCATATGACTTATTATAGTTTTGTGTTCTGTAAGCTAAACCATTGGCTGTTACCACATTAAGACGTGTTGCGTCTGGTGTGTCTTGCCATGAGCATTGCAATTCATATACGTGAGCCAAGAGGTCTTCGATTACTGTTTCTGCATATTTCAACTCGTCTGCACCACTGATGCTCTCGAATCCTTTGTAAGTATCATTGCCCTTGAACTCTGATACGTTACGTGGGTTGCCATCACGGAAGAGGATGAACTCAAGAGCGTGGAAACCTAAGATAGACTCGTCATCGATTTCTGCTGTAGGGTTTTTGAAATAGCTCAAGAGAGCTGTACGGTTCAATGGCCATGAATCGATGTGTGGGTCAACGCTGAAGTCACTGGCAGCTCCACCAAGGAAAGCCTCGCTTTGCTCCCAAAGTTTACGTGCCTTCTTGAAGGCTGTGCATGCATCATTTACATTCTTCTGAGTAATCTCTGTTTCAGACAATGTACCCAATGCTGTGTGCATCTCTTCTACGGCAGTACCTAGCTCAGTGTATGTTGGTATTACTACGTCGTTTACGAAACCTTTGATGCAGTTGTCAAGATATGTTTTTTGGTCTGCTGTAAGGTTTGCGTTCTGGATTGCTTGTTTTGCTTTTGCCAAGTTGGTCTGGACATCAGTACAAGCATTGATGGCTGCATTACCGTAAGCCTTGTTAGAATACTCGCTACCATCACCCTCATTGTTGTCGCTGCTACAAGAAGTGAATCCCATAGGCAACATAATGGCTGCCATGAGCATTACTGCACTTTTAAATACCTTTTTCATTTTGTCTTTTATTTTGGATTTAAAAATTAATAGTTGAGTCCACTTGAAAAAGTGC
>DKCU01000009.1:26153-26662 GCA_002451555.1 Candidatus Segatella albertsiae | reverse complement strand
ATTGCCGAGTGCAGCTTTTCTTATGCAAAGATAATGAATTACCATCAAAAAATGCAAGAAATTCAAAGTTTTTTCGTAACTTTGCACCCGAATTTAGGCAATCTTAATAAAAGCGTATGGTTGCCGCAAGCGTTTCGGAAGGATTTTGCACCCTAATTCATGGCTGGGAGGGTGAATTCGGCCTTCCATTTTAGATTAGAATGAATTAAGGTAAAAAGAAACATTTTGAAGACATTTGAAGAATTGGGCGTGAGCGAAGAGATTCGCCGTGCCATCGAAGAGCTTGGATTTGAGAATCCAATGCCAGTTCAGGAGGAAGTAATCCCTTATTTGCTTGGTAATAAAAATGATGTCATCGCCTTGGCGCAGACGGGTACGGGCAAGACTGCCTCTTATGGTATCCCTGTCATCCAGAAGACCGATGCCACCAGCAAGCAGACGCAAGCTATCATCCTTAGTCCTACACGTGAGCTTTGTCTCCAAATAGCTGATGATTTGAACAGCTTCGC
>DKCU01000009.1:0-25958 GCA_002451555.1 Candidatus Segatella albertsiae | reverse complement strand
ACGTGAACAACGTGGTGCTGGATGAGGCTGACGAGATGCTCAACATGGGTTTCTCGGAGAGCATCAATGCCATCTTCGAGAATGTGCCAGAGGATAGAAACACCCTTCTCTTCTCTGCCACCATGAGCAAGGACATCGAGAAGATAGCCCTCAACTATCTGCACGACCACAAGGAAATCGTGGTGGGCTCTCGCAACGAGGGCGCCGAGCACGTCAACCACATCTACTATCTCGTGAACGCCAAGGACAAATATCTCGCCCTGAAGCGTATCGTCGATTTCTATCCACGCATTTTTGCGATTATCTTCTGCCGCACCAAGTTGGAGACACAGGACATCGCCGACAAGCTCATCAAGGACGGTTACAATGCCGAGGCCTTGCATGGCGACCTGAGTCAGCAGCAGCGTGACCTCACCATGCAGAAGTTCCGTAACCATACCGTGCAGTTCTTGGTGGCAACTGATGTGGCTGCCCGTGGCTTGGACGTAGATGACCTTACCCACGTCATCAACTATGGTTTGCCTGACGATGTGGCAAGCTACACCCATCGAAGCGGTCGTACAGGTCGTGCCGGCAAGAAGGGAACTTCCATCTCTATCATCCATACTCGCGAGAAATTCAAGGTTCGCCAGATAGAGAAACAGATTGGCAAGGACTTCGTGGATGGCACTTTGCCTACACCTGAGGAGATTTGCAAGAAGCAGCTCTTCAAGACAATGGACGACATCATGAAGACCGATGTGGACGAGGAGCAGATTGCGCCATATATGGACGAAATCAACCGTCAGTTCGATTACATCGACAAGGAGGACATTATCAAGAAGATGGTGACCATCACCTTCGGTAAATTCCTCGATTACTATAAGAATGCGCCGGAGATTGTGAAGCCTGAGACAGGCAGAGGCTCTCGTGGTGGCGAAGGTCGTGGAAGCCGTGGCGAAGGTCGTGGCAAGGTATCGAATGGTCGCAGAAAGCACGAGGCTGAGGCTGGATTCAAGCGTCTCTTCATCAACCTTGGTAAGGCGGATGGCTTCTATCCAGGCGAGATCATGCAGTACTTGAACAAGCACGTGAAGGGTCGCCAGGAGGTAGGTCACATCGACTTGCTCTCTAAGTTTGCTTACATTGAGGTGCCTGAGGAGGATGCCAAGCGAGTGATGAAGGCATTGAATGGTACGGAGTATAAGGGCAGAACCGTGAGATGTAATGATGCCGATGAGGAAGGTCATGGCAGAGCGGCTCGTGGCGGTCGTGACACTGAGGGCAGAGGTTCACGTGGTGGACGTAGCCGCCGTGGTGATGATGTTCGTTCTGAAAGAGGCGGTCGTGGAAGCCGTGGCTCTGAGAAAGGTGGACGTGGTGGAAAGAAGTCTCGTCGCCAGGAGGATACAGGCGATTGGCGTCAGTTCTTCCAGAATAATGACAATGTGAAGTTGAAGGGCGAGGAGCCAAACTTCGAGGAAGAAGGTTGGGCACGTCGCCGTCCTAAGAAAAAATAGTCTTTAGGGAAATATAATATTTGTTGGTCTTAGGTGGCTATATAAGATGTCTTAGGTGGCTATATAATATAAGGTAAAAGCCTGCATCAAACCGAGAACTGTTCTCTTGCTTGATGCAGGCTTTTTTGTTTAGTAGAATATAATTCTTATATGCACGCCCATCCGAATTTCTTGACAAGTTCCGTGAAAAGTCCTTTGTCCTTTGTCGGGATATTTACGATGATGCTTTCTTTTCCAGACTTGTCTAGGAAATATCCTTCTGCAGGTAATTTATCTTCTGGTATATTATGCGAGGCATTTGGGTTGAGCCTGAATTTACATTGAATGATTTGCTTCTCCACCAAGAATGGTGAGATTTCTTGAAGGTTTTCTTAATCTTCCCATCTTGTTCTTGTGGAAATAGTCCAAGTTGTAATGCTTTTATGGATAATCCTCAATATTTAGACCCGTTATTTTTTTATCGTTACTAAACTTTATTATAACTCATATAAGTCATCTAATGTTACAACGCTTTGTATGCTCTTAGCCTGTTCGTTGTCTTTAATGCCGTAAGGAGAAACCATCGTTAGGTGTAGGGCTTTGGTGGTTCCTGTTCTCTCCTTAAACAAGTCTCTGCGATCGGTCATTTTCTTTAGGTACGCTTTCGTGACAGGGTATGGCTTGTCGCTGTATTTCATTTCGCAAAGATTGATGATGCGGTCGTTACGTTCGATGACTAAATCTATCTGAGCCGTGTCAATCTGCCATGAAGACACATCGCTGAGGATGTTCTCTATGCGTAGTTTCTTTTTGATTTGTTCAATATGACGAAGGCACACTTGCTCGAAAGCATAACCATTCCAAGCTTTGCGTGCGCCGTCGTTAATGGTGTGGCTCCACCGATGGGTATCCATAGAGTGGTCATCCTTGACGTATCTCACGTAGAACAGGCTGTAGAGGTCAACCAACTGATAGAGGACATCGCGCTCTTTTTTGCCGAAGGCACTATATGAACGGATGAAGTCGCATTTGCATAGATTGTCAAGAACCTCAGAGAGATTACCATTGTCTGTAATTTTAAGCATCTTCATAATTTCCATTCGTGTCATACCTTTAACCTTGGTGGCCAACAACTCAACTATCCTTCTGTAAGTTGGTGAGTCCTTGAATAGGGACCGGAAGAGAAAGTCATATTCTTCTCTGAGGGGCGCAGTTTCGGCAAAAAACAACTCGTCGATGTTCTGTGTGATGCTTAGTCTAGGATTAAGCATACTCAAGTAGTAAGGCGTACCGCCAAGTGCCATATATGCCTCTAGCATTTGCAAGCGGTCTGGTTGGAATCCTGATTTTAACAGATATTGCTCACTTTCGCCCAAAGTGAAAGAGCGAAGTCGCATCTGTCTTGTTACACGGTTGTGCAATCCACCCTTGTCACCCAGCAACTTGTTGGTCATCCATGTTGTGGCTGAACCGCAGACTATGAATTTCAAATTATCTATTCCGCTTGCCCATTCGTTCCAAAACAGTTCCAATGCACTGATAAACTTGCTGCGTGGAGTGTCAAGCCATGGAAGTTCGTCTATGAATATGATGATTTTCTCCTTACCCTTTAATGTCTCTATAAAGTGCTGAAGTTGGGCAAACGCATCAAACCATGTACTGACGGGGGGATATAATCCACCAGAATACTTATTCAGTTGGAAAGTGAAATTGGCCAGTTGGTCATTCTTGTTCTTGTTGTATATGCCTGTCATATAGAAGTCAAACTGTCCTTCAAAGAACTGTTTGACCAGATATGTCTTGCCGATGCGTCGTCTGCCATAGATGGCGATGAACTCAGCTTTGCCTGAATTGACATAGTCTTCCAAAAGTTCCTGCTCTCTGATTCTTCCTATGATATTTTCCTTGCTCATATTATTTGTTGTTTATAATTGCTGCAAAAATAATAAAAAAACGGCTTACCGCCAAGTAAAAAACAAAAATACTTGGCGGTAAGTACGTTTTTGTTCTAAATTCCGCCGCAAAGATAATTAAAATATATGTTTTGGTGGGTTTCGGTATATTGAATTCCGCCAAAAGTTAACTATTTTTATATGATTTGGCGGAAGCTAGTTTCATCTTTCCTGATAGAAACAGAGCAATCTTCAGCCCCAGCAAGTTTTCCTTGGCTAATAATGACCTTGCTTGGACCGATGCCAACCTCTGGGTATTCGCCCTAGAGCATGGTTTAATTCACCCATCTCTGATTTCTTGATAGATGGAAAGACATTCGAGATTGGCGGTAAGAAGAAAGGGCAAAAGCAAATCTCTGAGGCTAAAGAGGGTTATGTGGTGAAGGATGATATAGAGACAGGTATGGGCAATGTCATTCCTCTCTGGACTTTCGGTATGAATTATTAGAGATTTTGCTAAACTGGCGATTGTCGCCAGTTCTTCCAGAACAACGACAACATCAAGCTGAAGGGCGAGGAGCCAAACTTCGAGGAAGAAGGTTGGGCACGTCGCAGACCTAAGAAGAAGTAATCTTTAGGGAAATATAATATTTATAGGTCTTAGGTGGCTATATAATATAAGGTAAAATCCTGCATCAAACAGAGAACTGTTCTCTTGCTTGATGCAGGATTTTTTTAGTTCTTGTCCTTTTATAGATTTTCAATCCATTTCTTGCCAGACTTAGTGTTAGACCAAATAATAAGACCTGCCACTATTATAGATCCCCAAACGAATGTTATAGCTAATGCTTCCATAATTTATTTCTTTAAAATTTTATTACCCATATAAGCAAATCCCCAAGTCATAAAAGAGCCGAAGATAAGTACAATTACAGAGCTTATTGTAAAATCTGTAAATCCAAATACAGCTGCAGCGTTTCCTAAAACCATAACACCAAATGTCATCTTGGCAAGGTCATAGAAGAATTTACCAAGCGATTCGCGAGCCGTCTTTTCTTTCTCTTTTTCTTCTTTTGTTGCCATATTATTCTGTATTTTTTGGCAAAAGTACAAAAAAGTTTCGTCATTTGCAAGTAAATCTAAAGTTTTTACCTGAAAATGGTCTATTTATAAACTTTTCTTGTCTTATATGGCTTTCATGTTCTTTTGTTATTGTACAACTATGAAGACGGATGCTTGTACGATAATAAAGCTGTAGTTGTACGGCCTTGTATAACTTCATGGCGTGTGGCTGTACGATATGGAAGTGTAAGCTTGTAGAACTTGATGGTAGAAGTAGTACGGTTACACGATATGCCGACTATACTCAGCAGTTCTGCTGAGTATAGTGGTGATACCGAAGAACCTATGTTCTTTGTCTTTATAACCTATGTGTTCTTACTTGAAAACCTATATATACGATACAATGCAGATTAGGTATAGTCTCTCACGACAAGCGGTATCAGGTGTCGCTTGATAAGGTTCTACACAGTTTTGTAGGATTCTTTTTACATACATGCCCATCCGAACTTTTTGACAAGTTCTGTAAAAAGCCCCTTGTCTTTTGTGGGAATATTTACGATGATACTTTCTTTTCCAGACTTATCAAGATAATAGCCTTCGGCTGGTAATCTATCCTCAGATATGTCGTGTATAGGTTCTTGATGGAGAATAAATTTATTCTCATTGTAAGTTACATTGAAATATTCCTTATCTCCTTCAGGTGTAAGGAATAAACTGCGTAAATCTTTCTTCCCTTTGTAAAAGTCATTTAGCTTTTTAGAAGAAATCTTGATAGCAGTATATTTGCATTGTGGAAAATCCTCATACAAGAGGCATAGGTACAAAGTGTCGAAGCAATCCCTTGCGGTCAGCAGTTGAGGATTGTCGTAGTATTCCAAGATGCTATCTACCTTTAATATGGATTGTTTTTTGTTCATGATTCTATGATTTTGGCATTCTTGACATTGAATGATTTGCTTCTCCACCAAGAATAGTGAGATTTTTTGAAAGTCTTCTTCATTCTGCCATCTTGTTCTTGCAAATGTAGTTCTGCGTCGTTGTGAGAAAAAGTCACGAGACTCAGCAGGGTTCCCATGTGAAACTCTGTAATACGTACTCTTACAATCAATTGCGTCTGATGGAGGGCAACTTGGTGGAAGTTCTTCAAATCATTCCATAGCTTATTTTGAATGCAAATATATGCATTTTGTCTGATATGACAAAATTTTAAAAGGAAAAAGACATTTTCTATATGAAAAATATTGGGTATTGAAAAACTTTTTGTAATTTTGGAACGGATTTGGTGAAAATCAATAAGTTTTTTGCCAAATCAGATGATTCAAATGGAAATAAACTAAAAATAAGGAGCTTATGAACAAGGTAAAATGTTTTTTGATAGTATTCTTTTTGCAGATAACTGTATGTATGTTTGGTGCAACTAAAGATGCCATGGGCATAGTGCATTTTTTGGATGGACATGAGGAACAATATGAGAAGATAGTTCTGCCATATTGTAACAACAAATTCATAGAGGTGGAAAATGGAAAGGAAAAGAAGAAAATTCCTTTTTCGGAAATAGATTGTTTAGAAGTTTGGCATCCAAAAGCTACGAAAGCTGAAAGTACTAATATATATTGCACATTGGAAACCAAAAAAAATGGAGAAGTTTATCCATTATGGGCATTTGCTTTGGCTATAGGCAAGCATATTAGTTTTTATGAGCGGTGCGATGGAAAATTCCTTATTGATAAAAAGTATGGCGCATCGATGAAAGCTGTTAACTTTTGGGTCGTGTATTATAAGCCATCCGACCCTAATAATAGTCATAGTGTAGGACGTTCCGAGAACGTTTTTTTTGGTAATAAACGTTCTGCCGTAAAGCGAGTGTTGGAAGTAATCAAGGATGATCCTGTTCTTTATGACTCTATAGACCCAGAAGTCTGGAGAAAGAAAATGAACGAATTCTTCCCATATGTAGCAACTTCATATAAGCCAAATTCTTACAAATAAGTTTTTGCGGTAAAAATACAGCAATTTTTCTTAAAGTTTGCGGTATATTTACCGCAAACTTCGTATATTTGCAGCCGTAAACATCAAATAAGGCAAGAAATATGGAATTATTGAAGCAACTTTCTGACAATCTTATCAAGCGTGCCGATACTCGGTACCTACGATATATGTATCATCAGATTCCTTGGAAAAATCGGATGACAGCCCTTGTTGGACCTCGTGGAGTCGGCAAGACAACGCTCCTTTTGCAGTATATCAAGTCGTGAACAATGAGGTTGTGTTACCAGAGGAGATAGAGCATCCGTTGGCACTGTTTAATGACTATCTGCGCAAGGGCTACTATCCTTTTTCTAAGGATGAGGGCTACAGAATGCGATTGAACCAAGTGGTGAGCATGACCTTGGAGACGGATATACCACAATATGCCAATTATACGGTGATGGTATCGAGAAAACTAAAGGAGCTGATGCAGGTGATAGCCGATAGTGTGCCATTTAAACCAAACATGAGTACCATAGCCACAATAATAAAGGTGGATCGTAATAATCTGCCCGATTACTTCGAACTGATGGAGCGTGCTGGCTTGATAGCGCAATTGCATGAATCGACAGGAGGTGTGCGTGGATTGGGCAAGGTAGAGAAAGTATATCTTGATAATACAAACTTGTCTTTTGCTCTCTCGTCTTCGACACCGGATATTGGCAATCTGCGTGAAACTTTCTTCTTGAATCAGATGCGTGTGAACCATGCAGTTTTCAATTCTCCCATCTCTGATTTCTTGATAGATGGAAAGACTTTCGAGATTGGTGGTAAGAAGAAAGGGCAAAAGCAGATAGTTGAGGCTGAAGAGGGTTATGTGGTAAAGGATGATATTGAGACAGGAATGGGCAATGTCATTCCTCTTTGGACTTTCGGAATGAACTATTGAGAATCAGTTGGAACTGGGAAAATAATAATGGAAGAGCGAGGGCTAACCATTGATTGCCATAGCCCTCGCTTTTCTATCATCACATCTATTGGCATTCTTCTACTTTCCAAAGGTCGTTTCCTTTGAATATGATGGCAATCTTATGGATAGGCTTGCCGTTCATCAGCTGTGGCAATCTTGCATCTTGTGCATATTGTTCCAGCTGAGCCTTAGCTTCTTCCAAAGCCTTGACTCCCTCTTCGTCGGTGTCCGTCGATTTCAGATATTTCAACTCCAAGAGGTAAGCATGGGCAACCTCAGGGAAGCGGGTTAGGTCTGGTATCATCGTCAGGTCGCAATAGCCACCGTTCAGCTCCATCTCCTGTATGATGTAATAGTAACCGCTATGGTTGAGATAGGCTGCGATGAAACCTTGTAGGTTGCGCTCTGCCTGGATGCTGGAGTGGAGGCTCGTGCAATTCTTGTAACCCTTGGCGATATACTCGATGGCGGGCTTGATGTCACCATCCAGTGCCATCACGTCGTATTGGTCGGCAAGATGATTGTCGTTGATCTTTGCTACGGAGTTGTATTCGTCCAAGATATAGCCATAGTACTGGCGGCGCACGTTCTCGTTAGGGATTCCCAGCTTTACTCTTCTGCCACGTCTGCCGATGATGGTCAGCATACCATAATAGTAGAGCAGGCTAGGGAAGAGGTCGGGATCTACCAATGCTTCGGCTGGGAAACTCTCCCAAAGCTCTGCCCAGATGTACCCATCGTTGATGATTTGCTTGAGCACACTCTTTCTGTCGCCCTGAAGCTTGTCTAGGAAGATGATTTTCTTCATCTTGGCATAGTCGGTCATAGTGTTCGGGTCTATCATCTCTTCGGGCGCTTTTCCGAATCGGATAAAGTAGCGGAGGTAATAGATGACCATGTCTGTATTGAACATCTTTGGGTCTGTGTCGAGGCAATCCTTGGCGAAACAATAGTTGTCGTACCATGGCTTCATGTCGGCAATCAGTTGGTCGGTAGGAGCTTTGATGAGTCCCACTCCCCTGTAGTACTCTATCATTTCTCTTACTTCCGTCTCGCTCAATCCTAGCATCATGTTGAACATCGGGTCCATAGAGAGGTTGGTTCCGATGTTATAGCCGCTGTTGAGGTCGTTTACGGTGACTGGGCTTACGCCCATCATCAAGATGCGCTGGAACATACCCTTGAACAGCTTGAAAAAGTCGCGATAGAATCCTTGAGCATGCGTCAGGGCGTGATATACAGCTTCTCCTTCCTCACTCAAGATGTTGTTGGTGAAGTTGTCGTATTCATCGATGATGAGGTAAAGCTTGATGCCCATGGCATTAGCCCTGTCGTTAATCAATATGAGTTTTGATGCTGCATCTTTCTTTTTTTTGAATTCTTCAAAGAATGAAGGTGCGTAATACTTTGCGTATTTTTCTGCGAAGCCATTTAGAATGGTTTCACAATAAGCATTAAAGTTCGCCTCCAATCCATCCTTTCCTGCAGCAGCCTTGGAAAAGTCGAAGTACAAGACTTGATATTTCCCTTGTTCCTCGGAAGGGTGCGAGTCAATCCAGGTACCCTTGAACGTCTCATGAAAGGTGTCGTTCTTCTCGATGTCATAGTATGCTTGCAACATCGTGAGAAATACGCTCTTTCCAAAACGGCGTGGACGGATGAGATAGAGGAAATATCCGGCTTCCTCCATCTTAGGAATGTACATAGTCTTGTCTGTACAATAATTGTTCTGACTCTGAATCCATGTAAAATCGGCTATGCCGTAAGGTAATCTCTTGTACTCCATACGCTTCTTTGCTTTTATTCGGGACAAAGTTACAATATTTTTTCGAATACTGCAAATTTTGAGGGGGAAAGTGTGCATTGATTATAGTAACATTAAACCTTTTTACTGATTTTATCTTTGGAATGATGGTGGTTTCGGATTTTCTTCTTATTTTTGCAGTTGGAATCGTTCTAAAGTTCTTCTAAGGCTCTTCTAATGGGCTTCGGAATATGTTTGAAACATCATAAAATGAAGTAAAGACAATGGAAGAAATCATCAAGCTCAACTCTGTGGATAAGTATTGCGAGCTGCACGGATTCGAGACGCAGCATCCGCTGGTAGGCGTGTTCGACATGAAGGACGCCACCAAGTTTCCTAACCATTTCTCTATCAACTATGGCTTGTACGCCCTCTTCTTGAAGGAGAACTTGGCGTGCAACATCACCTATGGCCGCCAGAAATACGACTATCAGGAGGGTACGGTGACGAGCTTCGCCCCAGGACAGGTGACGCATGTGGAGATGGCTCCGGGCGTGATTCCGCAAGCCAAGGGCTTGCTCTTCCATCCCGACCTCATCAAGGGCACTCCGTTGGCTCGGGAGATCCACAACTATAACTTTTTTTCCTATAGTTCCAACGAGGCGTTGCATCTGTCTGACGAGGAGAAGGCTATCTTCAACGATTGTTTGGAGAAAGTCAAGATAGAGCTGAACCAGCCGATAGATAAGTTCTCGAAGCGACTGATTGCCATGAACATCGAGTTGCTCTTGAATTATTGTTTGCGCTTCTATTCCCGCCAATTCGTAACGAGAGAGGTGCAAAACAAGGACGTGCTAACTCGCTTTGAGGCTCTGCTCGACGATTACTTTACTGGCAACAAGCCACACATGGAGGGTTTGCCATCTGTAAAATACTTTGCCGACAAGATTTGTTTGTCGCCTAATTACTTCGGCGACCTCATCAAGAAGGAGACGGGTATGAGTGCGCAGGAATATATCCAGAACAAGATAATCGACCTCGCCAAGTCGATGCTGCTTGGTTCGGAGAAAACCATCTCTGAGATTTCGTATGATTTAGGCTTTCAATACTCCCAGCACTTCAACCGAGTGTTCAAGAAGAACACGGGGTTGACGCCTACGGCGTATAGAAGAAGTTAAGTTCAAAAATACTTAAAGTATAAACCATGTTTAGTTGCAAGAAACATCCGATAGCTCGCCTCTGCGACATTGCAGAGATGAGTCTTTCCGACATGACCCAATGCTTTGTGGTGATACTGCAAGGCAGGGAGAGTAGTGTCTGTACGGGAGTGACTTCTTGCGACTTCCGTGATGCCACGCTTCTCTTCTTTCGCCCGGGGGAATGCAAGGAATATGTGGAAAGGATGAAATCCCAAAGTGGCATTCTTGCCTTATGCTTCTGTGGCGATTGGCTGGAGCGAACCTTGGCGTATGCTTTCGACGAGGATTGTTGCTTGCCGTCGTGGGAGGATGATGGCTTGGGCGAAAATTCTCTCCCTCGCTATTCTTGGCAGAAGCGATATGGATTCTTCGAATACAACATCAAGGAGTCTTTGCACCTTTCCTTGCGTGAGAAAGCGGCGGTGGAGAAGTGCCTCAATGACATCAAGGACGAGATGGAGTGGGGCTTGGATGATTATTCCAATATGCTTATCGCCCAGAAAATCAAGATATTCTTCGATTATTGTTGCCGCTATTACGAGCGTCAGCACATCACTCGTTCTTGCTTGAACCATTGCGTGATGGCGAAGGTAGAGCGTATGGCGGATGAGTACTTGCTTTCGGGGGAATATCATTTCTGCACTTCTTCCTCTCCTCTTCTCCGTCGCTTTGCGGAGCCATTGGGCATAAGCGATACTTTCTTCGAGGATTTTCTTTGTGCGGAGACAGGTAAGTCGATAGAGCAATATTTGGGTTCTCGCCATTTCGAGGTGGCGAAGCGATTGCTCGTATCATCAAGGGATGAGTCGCTTTGTTCCATCGCCCGAAAGTTGGGCTATTCTTCCACCCAGTGCTTTGCTGCCGCCTTTACGCGAGTGGTGGGATGCAGTCCTTCGGATTATCGAAATTGCTGTTAACATATTGCCTTTTGAGTTGCTAGTATTTTGTGTTTTTAAGTTGCTAGTATTTTGTTTTATTAAGTTGCTTGTCTTGTATCTTTTAAGATGTTGCCTACACTTCTGTGTTCCTACCAGTCATGAAATAGATAGATTTAAAATCAATTAATTTGAAATAAAATGGTTTGAAATCATTCTATTTCATAAATATTACACAATTTATGCCATGAAGCGGTTGGTATTTGCAGGAAAAACCGTATCTTTGCGCCATGAAAGAATATCAATCTAAAAGCTAAACTGTATTATTGTAATCATAATGAAATCACAAATCTTAACCGTTTGCCTGGGACTGATGAGCTTGGGCATACAAGCGCAGAGCCTTTCGCTTTCGGGCGAATGGGAAGTTAAACTGGGGGAGAGCATGAGTAGTCTTGCCAAAGGCAATCATGCAGCCTCTGGAGAAGCAAAGCGTGCCTTGTTGCCTGGCACCATAGACACCAATCGCTTGGGCTTTCCGCCTACCGACCTTACGGAAACCACCCATCTTACTCGCATCAGCGGCTACAAGGGGGCGGCTCGCTATAGTAGAACCATCGAAATCCCGAAGGGATGGAAAGTAAAGAAAGACCAAGCCGTGGAACTATTCTTGGAGCGCACGAAACCTACGTGGGTATATCTCGATGGTCAACTTGTCGATTCCTGCAACTTTATCTCTACGCCGCAGAGATATATCTTGCCTAAGAAAGTGAAGAAAGGCAAGCACCTTTTGGAGATTGTGGTGGATAACTCGAAGGGTGTGCCAGAGCAAATCTATGGTTCCAGCCATGCCTATACCGAGGATACACAGACCAACTGGAATGGAATCATCGGAGACATTCGTCTCGAAGTGAAGAGCAATCCTTCTGAAGTGAAGAGCAATCTTTCCGAAGTGAAGAGTGAAGAACGAAGAGTGAAGAATTCAAATGTTTTGGATTGCTTCAAGGATTTCCATGTCGAAGGCTCCCACTTCTATGCCAATGGGCATCCTGTGTTTCTTCGTGGCAAGCACGATGCGGCGGTATGGCCTTTTACGGGTCATGTGGAGATGACGGTGGAGGGTTGGATGAAATATCTCGGCACTTGTAAGGAGTATGGCATCAACCATGTTCGTTTCCATTCATGGTGTCCGCCTGAGGCGGCTTTCGTGGCGGCAGATTCCTTGGGCATTTATCTCCAGCCAGAGTTGCCTTTCTGGGGCTCTTTCGATGGAAAGGACGAAAAACTCATGAGGTTCCTCCATCAGGAGGGCGTGAACATCCTTCGTGAATATGGGCATCATCCTTCCTTCCGTATGATGGCACTGGGCAATGAACTATGGGGCGACATCGACAAGATGAAGGAGTTTGTCGATGATTTCCGCAAGATAGCCCCCGATAAGTGCTATACCTTCGGAAGCAACTATTATCTCGGTTATCAAGGGGTAAAAGAGGGGATGGATTACTTCACCACTTGCCGCATCGGTGGCGAGGGATGGGGCAAATACAATACCCATACCCGTGGCTCGTTCTCCTTTGCCGATGCTTACGATGGAGGAATGATCAATCACTTCCATCCGAACTCTACAATGAACTTTGATGAGGCTTGCGACCCATGGGCAAAGCCACAACCTTGGCAGAAGGCTTCTTCGAATGGAGCAAATGCTTCGCATAAGCAAGCTGCTGGCATCCCGATCATCTCTCACGAGACAGGACAGTTCCAAACCTATCCCGACTTCAATGAGATGAAGAAATATACGGGTGTGCTTCGTCCTTACAACTTCGAGGTGTTTCGCAAGCGACTTGCCGTTGCAGGGATGCTTTCGCAAGCCGCCGACTTCCACAGGGCTTCGGGACTTTGGAGCGTGAAACTCTACAAGGCTGACATAGAGATGGACTTACGGACCAAGAACATGGCAGGATTCCAACTCCTCGATATTCAGGATTACCCTGGACAGGGCAGTGCTTTTGTCGGAATCCTCGATGCTTTCATGGAGAGCAAGGGAATCACCACGCCTGAGGAATGGCGACAGTGGTGTTCGCCTGTGGTGCCTTTGCTCGTGACAGATAGATTCTGCTATGAAGAGAATGACACCATGAGGGCAAAGATTCAAATCGCCAATTATGGAGGTGAATCTTTGAAGGGCAAGAAGGTGGCTTGGAAATTGGATTATGCCAAGGATGAACGCTTTCCTAATGTTTCGAGCATAGCCGAAACTCTTACCCATTTGAATCAACCTTCTCCTTTGGCACAAGGCGAGATAACCATCAATACTGACGAGGAAGGTTTGATAGATATGGGTGAGATTGTTCATAAGATGAAAGTGAAAGCCAATGGCATTGACGATGGCGATGGTAAGTGTTTGGATGTGTTTGTCGGTTCTCGAAAGCTGACTCTCTCCTTATATATAAATAAAGGTGAAATGGATGCAACCCGATATGCCAACACCTACGACCTTTGGGTTTACACGACACCGAAGAACATCGACTATCTGAAGAAGCAAGTGGTCATAGCCAAGGATTTGACTTCGGATATTGTCAAGAAACTCGAAAAGGGGGCAAAGGTGCTTTGGCTTCCTACGACCTCGAATAATTTCGTGGCTTCTGATGATACGCTTTCACAAGCCTGCAATGCCACCCCTTATACGGTGGGCGGTCTATTCCAAACCGACTATTGGAACTATCGTATGTTCAAGACCATCTGTGAAAACAACAAGAAGAAGGTGTCTCCTGGTACACTGGGTATCTTGACGAATCCTACGCATCCGCTTTTCCGAGATTTCCCTACGGAGATGCACACCAACTGGCAGTGGTTCCCTGTCGTCAAGGAGTCTCATCCTTTGGTACTCGACAACTTCCCGAAGGATTACAAGCCTATCGTGCAAGTCATCGACAACATCGAGCGTAATCACAAACTCGGCTTGGTGATGGAGTGGAAGGTAGGAGCAGGAAAACTTCTCGTCTGCATGAGCGACCTGGAGAAGGCTTCGGAATATCCAGAGGGTAGGGCTTTCTATGAGAGTGTGCTGGACTATATGCAATCGCCCGAGTTTGCCCCAACGTCCGAGATAACGATGGATGAACTGCGCAGGGTCTTGAAGGAAGAACCTCGTAAGGTCAGCATGAAGGAGTTGAATAATATCTCACAATATTAAGCTGTTGTGGGCAGGTGCTACGCTCTGGTATTTTATATTTCACATATCACTAAATGTAGTGTAAGTGATTGATAAATAAAGCATTATATCTTGTGCTATGGTTGTGCTATGTCAGAGCGTATATTTCACAAGGGATAATTCTTTGTAATACAGATGGTTGATTCGCGTATGGTGATATGTGGAATAGAAATGGGAGAGTGCTCGTATAGGGATGAGTCCTTGTCCTTAAAATCCCTGCCGAGCTAATTTTTTGTGTCTGGCGTGGGCAACAAACTGCCCTATGAGAGGGCAGTTTGTTGCCTTGGTGAGACAGCTTCCTGTACTCTTAGAAAGAAATCTTGAACTACTAACCAAGTCGTTTGGCAATAGTATAAAATGTAAAGGGATGTACGCTTATGTTAAGTGGTATCCCTTTTTTATGTTAATGAGTTGTAAAATAATCGGCGAAAATGCACAACTTGTCTATAAAATCCCTATATTTGCAAGCATAAAACGACTAAAAAGACAGCGGTGTGACCACTACTGCGCTACGATGATATACTCCTTTTTGGAGAATAAGAAATAGATGGCGATGATATAAATATATATAAACCTAAATATAAACTTTAAAACCCAGTGAAAGATGAAAAAAGTTCTACGTGTTTTTATGTTACTGTTTGCTTTCCTTGTAATATGGGGGGGCAAGGTCTATTGTCAGACTACTACTACGGAGTTTGGCAGTGGGTCGAGTTGTACGGTGGAGGGTACTAATGTTACTTTCCTTGTCAACAAGGCTGGTGATTTGGCGTTGTGGTCAAATCAAAGTGTTGGAAACAATAAGAATATTATTATCAAGACGGCAAGTGGCGTTATCTTGAATGATGATGACTTGGCTAGCTTGACAACCAAGTTGACCTATGGTAATTCTGAGTATTATTTTGACTTATCCCAAGCTTCTGTCCCTGAGGGTACAAAACTTTCCGAGAAGTTTAATGGTTTGCAAACAAGTTATATCCTTTCGCTAAATTCCAATGAGGTGGCTTCTGACTTTACAGGCAGCAAATATTATGTCATGTACACAGATGGAAGTAAAACAGAAGTTGTAGTTAAGAATGGAGGAGTATCTAAAGCCTCTTCTGTAGCTTATTTGCAATCAAGTAAGGAAATCGTGTTGGATGGCGAGACGAAGGAGAGTGTTGATTTTAGCAAATTGACTAATCTTGAAGTATTGGATATTTGTGCGCTGACGTTACAAACAAGTAATGCAACAGTTACGGTTCCTGAGAGTATAAAGAAGATAAATGTACCACAAGGTTTTGATAAAACCAAAATATTGCCAGAGTCTGTGCAAGCCAAAGTACAAGAAGTAATTCCAAAGGAAGATCCATACACAAAAAATGGCAATGCCTTGACCATCAATCTTGAAGAAGGCACCAGCCTGCTTGATGTCTTAAACCAAGCAAATATGGGTTATGTAAGTAATTTGACCATCAAGACGATTGGTGATAGAAAATTGACGGCTGATGATATAGCTACTATTAATGATTTGAAGTTTAAATACACAAAGGAAATAGACAATAATACTTTATGGCAAGATGCAACCTTGAACTTGGAAGGTTGTGCCATTGAGAATTATGATATATTAAAGTCGTTGAAGAATAATGCTTCTACTGAGGGAGAGGAGTCTTACACAGGTATTAGAAATGTCATTCTTCCTTCTGGTCTTGACAAGAAAATAGTTAATGCTGAACACTTTGTTGGCTTGGAGAATATGAACGCTGCCATATCGGTGGCTGCCAACCAAAGTGCGCTCGTTGGATATGTTGCTACTCCAGGTGGCTTATCTACCACGATGTATCAGTATCCGACGTTCCGTCCAAATGCCTATAATTATGGTACAAAAACACTTAAGAGTCTGACATTAAGTGGCAGTTTGCTTCCTTGTGATTTCGCAGGAACTATTGCTGGGCAAGAAAAGATATTGGATGAAGACGGTCATCTCAGTTACGAAGTGGATGCAGCAGGCGCAGTGACATATAAGGGTGTTAAAAGTTTTGCTACCGATGTAGATCCTAAGACAACTCAAGCTTTGCTGGGAGCTTCTTTGACTGACATTGATTTGGAGGATGCGGTATTTACCAACTACTTGGATATGAACTTCAGTCTTCTTGGTCATTCTAGTGTTGTCAATGTGAAGTTGCCTACAGCCGAAAGCATGACTCAGATACCTCCTCTCTGTATGGACAAGTGTACCAAGGTCGAAAAGCTGGTGGTACCTGGCAATTATGAGACGCTGGGTGCTTATGCCTTCAATCAAATGGATGGTATGAATACTTTGGAACTCGGAATTGGTGTGAAGACCTTGGGTAGTCATTGTTTCCAAAATTGTACTAGCTTGAAGCAAGTTGTCTTGCCTATCGGTATGGAGTCTGTGGGAGAATATGCTTTCGTGGGTTGCAAAAACATCAAGGACTTGAACATTCCTTATGGTGTGAAGACCATAGAGGCTCATGCCTTTGAGAATCTTGATGGATTGTCGGCTGTTCGTTTGCCATATACTTTGGAGACCATAGGTGACTATGCTTTCTCTGATTGCAATTATATTTCTACGATTACAATTCCAGAAAATGTGAAGACTATCGGTGATGGCGCATTCTTGCATACCAATAGCTTAAGAGATATCTATATGTTGGGTAAGACGGCTCCTGAGATTTATGATTATGAGGTGGATGAGAAAGGTAATGTTGTTCATCATGGTACTTTCGATGGTATGACTCTCAATAATGAGTATGGTACTTTCAGTGGTACAGAAGCAACTCATGAGAAGTATTGGAGAAACAAGACCGAAGGCTTCCCTCTGGGTAAAGGCGCTGCTTTCCTTCACTATCCTAAGGGATGTGGTGAACAATATACAGATGAGACTCGTAAGGAAAGCTATCATGCAGTGCTTGTTGACGAAAAAGGAAAAAAGGTTTTAGACGATGATGGTAAAGAAATACGAATTCCAAACAACCAAGATGGAGTAACGAAGGAAGAGTGGCCTACTAAATATACAGGGTGGAAACGCTTCATGCTGTCTATTGCCAATCAAACGGGTGATGATAACTCTAGTGTCTGGACGGTTCGTCATATGTACGATGACACTTGGTACACCATGTGTTTCCCATTCGACTTGACTATCAACCAGCTCATCTCTACCTTCGGCTCAGGCTTTGAGATTGCTTACTTCTGTGGTGTGGAGAAGAATGCTACCAATAATACCATGACGCTTCAGTTTACGGAGAGCAACTATATGAAGAACGAGAGCGACTATAGCGTTGTAGGAGCAAAGGCTGGTGTCCCTTATATGATTCATCCAAATTCTGGTGTCGGTAACTATGATACGAATGGACATAAAAAGACGGTGTTCGTGTTCTCTGGCGTAAGCCCTGACTTCGAGGGAAATCCTGTGAAGGGCATGAAGGGATATGACTATGGTGAAGGTGCTGGTAGTACTGGACCTAGTGAAGATCCGAATAATCCAAAGTTCGACCATTCCTATACCTTCATCGGTTCTTATGGCGATAAGTGTGAAGTAGGACAGTATTTCGTAGATAAGCACAATGAGTATGTGGAAGAAGGCGTGAATAATGTCTTGCAATATCAAGTGGGCAATGCTGGCAATGCTTACAAGAAAGAGATGCCTAAGGACTTGCTCGTGCCTCGTGCTATCCCAGAAGGTTATTACTTCCTTGGCTTGGCTAAGAACGCAACTTTCCCTAAGTTCTATCGTGAGAGCCGTGTGATTTCTACTGATATGGATAACTCTTCTCCTGACAAGACTTATAAAACTGGTCTCTGGACTCGTTTCACTGCCATGGTGAAGGGTGTGGATGCAGAAGGACAGGCAGCCAAGAAAAACCTCGGCATTGCCATCGGCGACTACGACAATAAGACGGTCATCACGGGCATCAACATCATTGGTGCAAACGGACAACAGAAGGAATACATCGACCTAACCAATAAGGTCTATAACCTCAATGGTCAGGTGGTACGTTCAGACTCTACCGACTTGAATGGACTTCCTGCAGGAGTCTATGTCGTGAAAGGCAAGAAATTTGTTGTTCGCTAGAAGATGCGGCACGAAGCTTGTCGTTCATTAAGCGATGCTGCAAGGAGTGTAAAGTAAAAGATTTAGTTATCGCTAAAATTGTAAAAGATGAAGAAAGCAAAATATATCAAGCCAGCAATATCATTGTTAGGCATGGACCTTTGCAACGTAGTTTGTGGGTCTGGAGAATATGCAAATTGGGGAAATGGTACAAAAGGAAATAGCAACTGGGTGAACCAAGGACAAACTCCTACTACACCTACTGACCCTGGTATCGGTGTGGGCGAGGATGAAGGTGTCATAGATTCTCGTTCCAAGAAACATTCTTGGAACTTATGGGACGAGTAATCGTTGAATCTATGGGAATAAGTAACCTCTCTTACCCTAGAAACGTGAAGATGAAGAAAACTTAGTAGAACTTTTCATAAGAGCTGTCATGTCTTGGCTTTCCTGCCTTTATGGGTGGTGTATGGCTGGGGTGTGGCAGCTTGTTTGTTGGACGATAAAGTTATCGATGATGAGCTAAACGTATAAATTTATAAATCCTAAACTAATAAATAAGTAAAAGCAAATGAAATCAACAAAAATGAGAGTGTGGCTGATGTTGCTGTTCCTCTTGGGAGGGATGGCGGCGTTTGCAGATGATGTGGAGTTTGATGTGACTTCAACTGGTTGGAATGCCAGTTATTCTGGTACTGCTAACGTGACATTGAAAGGTCGAACCTTTTCCGCAAGAGAATGGACAGGCTTTTGCCTTCCTTTTGATGCAAGTAAAGAGGCGCTTGACGCAGCTATAGGAGAAGGAAACTATAGTTTGCAGGAATATGATTCCTTTGCCGACAATGTCGTTAGTTTCAAGAAAGTGACAGCGGCTACGGCGGGTGTACCTTATTATATCTATGTGAAAAATACGGTGGAAGACCCTAAGTTTGATAATGTGACCTTTGTATCTGATGTGAACCTTGGCTATAGTGGCTATATGGCAGATTATCGAGGGAATATTACTGTGAGTTCTAATCTGACATTTAGAGGCTTTTATTTTAAAAAGGCAGTTTATGAATTATATAATAGCTCGTCCGACCAAACCATCAATGCTTATTATTTGGATGGAACGGGAAGTTTGCTGGATATAAGAAGCAATGAACTTTCTGCTGACGCATTGGGTATCAATGCAAGTTTCTTAGTCACAGGCTACAAAAAAGGAACGACTCAGAAACCTACCATCAAGTTTGAGGACGATGATGTCATCAATGGTGGTGGCAGCGGTGGCTCTGGTGGCGGTGAATCGGGAGGAACAGAAACACCCGAAGACCAAACATCGCTATCTTATAAAATCAAAAATAAGCTCCAGCTTACCGATGTGCCTACTATCTATCTTACAATTCCTGATGTCGTGGATTTGGATAAAGACTTGACGAAGGATAGAGGAACCAATACGGCTTTATATCATAAAGCTACAATCAATGTAGTGGATAAGAATGGTACATTGGAGGAGTTTGAGGATGATAAATTGGACATCAAGGTTCGTGGTAATTCTACCGCAGACCCTTCTAAGCGTGCATATCGCCTCAAATTTGGAAAAGACGAGAAGGACAAAACAACAGGTGAAGTTGTCAAAACTCATAAGCACGATCTGATGGGTGGTGGCTATGCCAAGCGCAATTGGGCTTTGTTGGCAAACTGTTTTGACCACTCTTTGATTCGTAATGCCTTGACTTGTGAGTTGGGTAAGATTGTCGGGATGCCTTTCAACCCAGGCTATTGTTTCGTGGATTTGGTTATAAATAACGACTATCGTGGTACTTACCAGGTGACCGACCATCCAGAGGTGGGTTCTCATCGTATAGACATTGATGAGGATAAGGATTGGTATATTGAATTCCAAGGGGCTGGTGGCAGAATGTTGGATGAACCATATATTTCTGATGTAAAGGATTGCCCTGCTTTTAACATCAAGAATCCTGACTATACGGATGCTGCGGATGCAGATAAGTTGGTGGCTCTCAAAGAAGAGATGAGAGAATGGGCAAAACAATGGAAAAGTGGCTTCAGTACCGATGCGACTACTATGCAGAGTGATACAAAGGGTTGGCGTGCTTATAATGACGAAGACCAACTCTTGAAATGGATTATTGATACAGAAATTACTGCGGATTATGATGGTTATATGACTATCAAGGCGTATCGTGCTCCTGATGGTAAACTCTTTTGGGGACCAGTTTGGGACAAAGATTTAGCATGGGATAACTATGGTGACTATACCAAAGTCCTAGCGGCCACGGTAGGTACATCTACCATTAAAACACTTGTATATAATAATAACGCAGGAAACACCTTGCTGGGTGATCCTCGCTTTATGAAAAGAATATATGAGACATATAATCAACTGCTTGATGATGGCTTGGAGCAAAAGTTATTGGATGTTGTAGATAAACTTCATCAGCGAGTTGACCAAACTCAAAAGTTAAACTTTGAGAAGTGGGGCATCACGAATGTCTATGGAGGAGGCTTGGAGAAATATCATGAATGGACGGATTATGCCAAGTATCCAGAACAATTGAAAAGTTTTATTACAGCACGTTTGGCTTTTTTGAAAACGAAGTTCCAAGAAATCTACGATGTTGTTTGCAAAACGACATCCGCGACTTATCTTCCAGAGAATAATTGGTGGGGAACTGAATTGACAACATGCTCGTTCTTAGACCAAACAGTAAAGGGACGTACTTTCACGGCAAATCAATGGAATACTTATTGTATGCCATTTGAAGCTAGTCAAGAACAAATAAAAGATGCTTTGGGTGATGACGTTCAAGTTGTTTCTCATGTGGGTCTGGATTTGGATGCTCAGACTATGTTGTTTGCTCCTGTAACTGGTAATTTGAAAGCAGGTTACCCTTATTTTGTAAAACCGAGTAAAGACGTAGTAAATCCTGTATTCAAAAATGTGATTAATACAGAAACTGCAAATCAAGGGGAAAGCTACAATGGTCAAAGTGTGTCTTTTGATGGCAAGCATTTCATCTATGGTACACTCTTCAAGGGTTATACTTATATTGATGCTTCCAAGGATATACTCTTTGCGGAAGATGTCTATGGCGATGCCAATTCTTTTACAAATATCGTCAAGAAGTATGGCAATGGGGCGAACTATGTAAATGGCGCCCGTGCCTTCCTTCGCATCCCTGATGGCGAGACTCCTTCCATCAAGATTCTCTCTGCCGAGGAGGCAAAGAAGTTCACATACGATGTAACCAACGCTAATGTCCATACCGCTTGGTGCCAGTATGACAACGAGACGAAGGATGTGACGCTTGCAGGTCGTGGTACACTCTGGGGTAATGAGTGGAATATGATTTGTTTGCCATTCAAATTGGCTTCCAATGACTATAAAAAGGTGTTTGGAGATGACGTGAAAGTGGCGGAGTTCAAGGGTGTCACCAAGTCGGAAGGCGGTGAAGTCCTCTCGTTCAACCTCTCTTACATCAATGAGAAGAATGGTATGAAGGCTGCTACGCCTTACCTCATCATGCCTTCTAAGGATATTCCGACTGCCGGCCTTACATTCGAGGGCGTAAAGGTATCTGTCAAGACTACCGCAGAGCAAGCTTCGGGCGATGAAAGCTTCAAACTCTATGGTACATTGGAACCAACCTTGTTGGATAAGGGACACCAACAAATCGTGTTGATGCGCAACAATCAGCTGAAATATATGGCAACAAGCGGTACGACTCCAATGCAGGCTTGCCGTGCTTACTTCGAGGCGGTTTCTGCATCCGATGCAACATCTGCCAAGACTTTCCGATTCTCGATAGACGGAGTTGTGACGGATGTCAAGATGATAGATGTTGATGTGCCATCAAACGCCTTCGGCTCTTCCAACGCAGAGAGCGGAAAGGTGTATAACTTGAACGGTCAGTTGGTGGGTACATCGACGGACAACTTGCCACAAGGCGTCTATGTGGTGGCTGGCAAGAAAGTGGTTAAATAGCTGGTCGGAAGGTAAACGAATAATAGAAATGTGAATAGAAACGTGAATAGAATGGATATGAAAGATCAAGATAGAGAGATGTCGCAAACGCATAGGTTGTGCTATAGCAAGCCTATGTGCTCGATGATAGAAATGAAAGAACAAGAAATGATAGCAGCTTCGCCTGACCCCACAACGCCATCGGAGCCGTCGCTGAAGCCACCTGCATCATCAACGGATGAAAAGGAAGATGTAACAGACCCAAATACAGCCAAGAAATATCCAGGCTTTAATGCTTGGCAGACATGGGACTAAAGTCTTATCGTTCTAGGAACAAAGTTTCGTCATGCTAGGGTATAAATGTGAAAGAGCCTATTGCCAACTATTGCGCCTAACTTAGATTTTTGCAAATCTAAGTTGTATTTGATGAAATCTAACTTGTATTTCATCAAATATAAGTTAGGCGCAATGCTATGCAATAGGCTCTTTTATATTTCGTGGTCGTTTAGATAGAACTATATACCCTTACGAATAGCAGTATATATGCATATGATTAGTATGTGTGTTGTGGTGCAAGTCTGTGTTTACGCCGATAGTGATTGCTCCTACTAGACTCTACTATTTTCTTTTATTCTTCTTGTCTTCTTGGGATAAGAACTTGAATTCGAGAGTTAAGTTTCTTTTTTTTCTTTCCAACTCAATAGGCTTTATAATTCGATAAGTTCCTGTATGGAATTTATGCCAAAATGATTTTAAATGAAAGTGGAAGATTAATGAGTCTTGTGCTTTTATCCCATACGAAATAGCCTCCCAGGAATTTGCTTTGTATTTTAAGGGAATCCATTTTCCATTCTCTTGTCGTTCTATATAAAAGTCTGTACCTGTAGCGTAAAGGTTGTGGGTATTATTTACTACACAGTAATATATCGTACTATCTTGTGATAGTACGATATTATTTTTCAATAATAATTGTAAATGTATTGTACTGTCCTTTTGGGCTTCATTTGTGGTTTTAGTTACTTTTTGTATTTCGCAGTCTTTTTCTGCTTTTGTGCAGATACATGCACAAAAGCAGAAAAAGACAAAAAAGAGTATTAAATTCTTCATGTTAATATCTTTCTATGTTTAATTCTTTTAATACATTATTTGCTTTAGAGAATACGGTGAGGGTATCTTTCACCGTAAATCCATGAATAATGCCTACGGTAAGTCTTGTATTTTTACTAGAAATATATGTGTATACGATGCCACCACTATCACCATGATCACATGGTGTAGAAGCCACTGTTAAATCTGTGATAATATCATTGCCATTCTCATCAACTTTTGAGAATTTTGTAGTTGTTATTTTACCACCAGAATGACCTGTGCAAGCCCCCCACTTATTGACAAACGTTCCTACGCCAGGCAAACTTGTTGTTTTTGATAAAACAGCCTTGTAGTCCCCATTTATTGCATTTGATGGTACAAAAGATGTCAAGATACGAGGAACAAATGCTGCATCTACCGTTCCACCGTATATAACTTTACTACTGTTTCCGAAAATGTCATCTCCATAGAAAGTATTGCGATTGACAACGCTTACAACATGCCCTGCAGTAACCATGCCAACGCGTTGCTCTCCATCAAGTTCTCTTGCACTGAAGCCAAAACTACCATATTTATTTGGGTTTGTTAAATCAAGCCCTAATTTATAGCCTGGACAAATATAAATCTTATCAGATGCTGCTTCTGTTATTTTACCAGTTTCTCTAAAAATAATAGCAGGATGTTTGAAGAATGATTTGAATAAAGAAATAATAAAATCATTCTTATGTACAAGCCATATTTCTATTTTATTTTCTTGTTCGTTAATTCCAAATCCGGCAATTTCTCCTTTTAGCATGGTTGGAACTTTCATGATATTTTTATTCAAAAAAGTCATGATGTTATTTAATGTTTGAAAAGAATATTGGCATTTTTTAAAGCGTAACAACTTACTGTTAGTTATGCTCTTTATAGCATTTACGGAACTTGCAGAGTCTCCTGGAATGAGTATGGTTAATGAACCATCTTCATTTACAACAGAGCCACCATAAAAATCGGGATAAAGTTCTTCTCCATCTACACCTCTAGTGTTGGTACTAAACTTATCAAGTATAAATTGATTTACTTGATTGGCAACCTCTTGTGCATCTTCTTGAGTTTCTTTTACAACAGAAGTTTCACATGAAGACATTTTGAAAGATTCATCTTCGTCGGCAGTACATGCTATGAAGCATGTTGCAATAAAAATAATAAATAGTTGTTTCATATGATATTATGTTTGGTTAGATGTTGCAAATATAGTATCTTTAGATAAAAAGTGTACTTTTATGTTTAATCTTTTAACATACTTTATGCGAAATGTAACTTTAGATTCATAAAAACTGCATTCTTAAGTAAGGCAAACACAAAAATAGGAGATAAACACAGATTTCCGTGTTTACCTCCTACTCATAAATAGCACAGATAATCAGTGTTGTCTGTGACTGATTCCTTTATTTAGCATTAATCTCTTTCAAGAGACGGTCTGCATGTCCCCACTTGTCCATGAGGTAGAGCACATAACGGATATCCACACCGATGCATCTTGCGAGACGCTTGTCGAAGTTGATGTCGGAGCTGAGGCTGTCCCAGTTGCCATCGAATGCAAGACCAATCAACTCGCCCTTGCCATTGAACATAGGGCTACCAGAGTTACCACCTGTAATATCATTGTTGGTCAAGAAGCAGAGCTGCATCTTGCCAGTGGTCTTGTCCTGGTACTTGCCGAAGTCTTTCTCAGAGAGAAGCTCGTGCATGATAGGCTCGGCATAATAGTCGAGCACCTTGTCTCCCTGTTTCATCTTCTCCACGATGCTCTCGGCTGTGGTATAATAGCCAGAAGGCTTGCCACCGAGGTCGAAACCGCCTACCTGACCGTAGCTCAATCGCATGGTGAAGTTGGCGTCGCTATAGTGAGGCATGTCCTCCTCCATGCGAAGTTTGGCAGCACAGAGGTACTTCTCCTGTTCGGCGATGCTGTCGGCAACGGCACCGATTTGCTCTACGAAGTCGGCATAGATGTCGTTCAAGTCCATGCCGTAGCTTACGCCTGGGTCTTTCTCATATCCCTTCTTGTTGAAGTAGAGCTTGGCTCCCTTCTTCATGATGAGCGACTTGGTCCAGAGATAATCCACATACTTGGCGTAGTCGCCGCCAAACTGAGAGTCGATGGTCTTGTAGAACTTAGGCAACCACTTCGCATCCACGTGCTCCTTGTAGTTCTTTAGGAGAGAAGTGAGCACTTCCTTGTCGGTAGCCATATCCCATTCCTTCGAGTTGTCGTCGAACTCATGATATTGCTTAGCCTTGTTCTTCTCAGGACCTTTCACCTCCATGCCGTTCTGGAGTTTGAAGGCACGGGTGCTCAACTCCACGTTGCTGCGGCGAGTGAAGGTCTCGGCAAAGTTGGTCCAAGCGTAAGTGATGCCAGTGCTCTCCTTGTAGAGTTTCTGGAGTTTGTCGAAATCTACCTTGTGGG